>JANXXK010000008.1 GCA_025350685.1 Alphaproteobacteria bacterium
CTGGCAGCCGACTATGCCGACCATCTCGATTTCACGGTCGGCACCGTACAGGATTCTGCCAGACCCTCTACGTTTCCTGGGTCATAGGTCCAGATCCGGGTGGGGCGCCAGCGGCGCTCGGCGAGCACGGCGAAGGCAACCTCGTCCTTCAGCTGATGGTCCCAGCCTGCGAACCGCGCGTCGTGGATCAGGTCGTGGAAGTGATCCTGCACCCAGGCCGCCCCCGAAGATGGTCCCACCACACCCAGCTGGATTTCCAAGGTGTTGATCTCGACCGTGCTGTAGCTGCCTAGCGAGGCCCCGGCGTAGGCCCAGCCGGCGTAAGGGCGATCCTTGGAGTCGACCTTGTTGGTCTTGTCGGCCGGCGTGTAGATGTTCTGACCGGCCTCCAGGCCCCAGCGGAATCTGATTCCGCTGCCGGAATCGCCCTTGCCCTTTCGGCAAATCGAATCCGCGCCCTGCAGGAAGCAGGTGGCCTGGACGACCCAGGGCGGGACGTATTTGTCGCTGAGCTCGGGTGAGACGCCGCCAAGCAGGGTGCCGTGAGTGTAGTAGCGGTCGGTGTGATTGGGCGAATAATCGAAGACATCGTTTTCGGCGACGCCGGTATACGACCAATCCGCCGGTGACCCGGCGTATGCGTGCCCGGTGGGTAGGGCCAGCGCCGCCGCGACGATGAGCCATGGTTTCATGAGTCAGCCTCCCCAAGGCCAAGGTTGTTATTTGGGAGAATGCCTCGCCAAGGTTGTGAAGCGCAAGGGCGAGTTGACTCGCGGCGGGCTTCGGGCAAACCGCATCGACACAAACGCACCAGGAGCGACCAGATGGCCGAAACGATCAGGATCGCGGGCCCGGACGGGTTCGAATTCGCCGCCCTTCACGCCGCCGCGCAAGGGCCCCGAAAGGGAGGCGTGATCGTCATCCAGGAGATCTTCGGCCTCGACGAATATGTCGCCGCCGACGTCGAGCGCTGGTCGAAGATGGGCTACGAGGCCGTCGCGCCCGCCCTCTACGACCGCCGCGAGCCCGGCTTCCTCGCCCACCACGACGACGACGGCATCAAGGCCGGCATCGCCCACGCCATGGGCACGCCGATCGACCAGGCCCTGGGCGACATCGCCGCCTGCCGCGACCTCTTGAAGGTCGCCAGGAACGAAAAAGCCGAGAAGGTCTGCATCGTCGGCTATTGCTACGGCGGCTCGATGGCCTGGCTGGCGGCCAGTAAGGTCGAGGGTCTGTCGGCCTCATCGAGCTATTACGGCTCCATGGTCCAGGCCAACGCCGCGCTGAAGCCGGCCTGCCCGGTGATCGTCCACCTGGCCCGCAATGATGGCATCCCCGCCGACGAGGTGAAGGACGCCCTCGGCCAGGCCAACCCCGGCGTGCCGGTCTACATCTACGAAGACGCCGGCCACGGCTTCAACAACGAGAGCCCCGAGCGCTACAACGAGCCCGCCGCGACGCTGGCCCGCAAGCGCACCCTCGAGCTGTTCGACGGGGCTTGAGGGGGATGGGGGAGACCGTCCGGTTGGCGAGCGCCAAGGACGGCTTCGGCTTTGACGCCTGGCGCGAAACGCCCACTGACGCGCGGCGCGGCGGCTTGGTGATCTGCCACGCCATCTGGGGGGTGACGCCGCACCTGAAGGGGCTCGCCGCCGAATACGCCGAGCGGGGCTATGAGACCCTGGTCCCCAGCCTCTTCGACCGCATGCGCCGCGGCTTTCCCGAGCGCGACACCGACCCGGCCGTGATCGCGCGGCAGATGGGCTTCGGCGAGCAGACCGGCTGGGGCGCCGATGTGCTGGACGCCGTCCAGGCGGCGATCGATGCGCTGGCGCCGCCGGTGTTCGTCATGGGCTTCTGCTTCGGCGGCACGACGGCGTGGCTGGCGGCGTCGCGCTGCTCAGGGCTCGCGGCGGCAGCCTGCTACTACGGCGGCAACATCATCGACCATGTGGGTGAGGCCCCGCAGGCGCCGACCATCGCGCACTTCGGCCGAACCGACGAGCTGATCCCACCGGCCGATGTCGCCGCGATCCGCGAGGCCCATCCCGACCTGCCGGTGTTTGAATACGACGCCGGCCACGCCTTCGTGGCCCCCAACGGCTTCGAGGCGGAGGCCTCCCGCCTCTCGACCCTCAGAACCCTCGCTCACTTCTCCCGCAACAGCGGGGTGCGGAGCGAGGCCTGAGCTAAAATCCGCTCATCCCGCCGAAGCCGGGATGAGCGGTTGAAGGGGCTATTTCTCCAAAATCCGCTCGAGGATCTCGGGGACCTGTTCCAGGTGCCGCACCAGGACCGCCTGGGCGGCCAGGATGCCGATGCCGGCGGCGTAGGCGGCGAAGACGTTGGCGCCCACCTGGCCGGTGTGGGCGGCGCGGTCCACCTGCCAGGCGATGAACAGGCCGGACGCCAGCAGCAGGCCGACACCGGTGACCACCGAGCCCGCCGTCTGGCCGAAGCCGGCCTGGAAGCTCAGCCAGACGTATTTCGCCAGCCACCGCTTCACCGGCCCGACCAGCAGCGGGATGGCCAGCGAGAAGCCCAGGTACGCCGCGGGCCAGAGCAGCGTCCAGCGCAGCACCAGCGCCTCGCCACCCGGCAGGCGGCCGAACGAATTCACCACGGCGGCGGCATAGATCAGGCAGGCGGCGGCGACCGTCAGGTCCTGCATGCGCTTGAAGTTCCGCCAGGCGGGGGTGAAGGCCATGGGTTCAATTTAGGCGCGTCATTTGCCCAGCGTAAGGCGCCGTCGCCAAACAGCTGTGTGGGGACTCAGAGGCGATGGCTATGCTCGGTGGTCCGTGACCCGCCTTGCCGCCTTCGCTGTCCTGATGGCCCTCGCCGCGAGCCCGGCGCTGGCCGGGGAGACCCAATGCTGGTTCGAGAACGGCGTGGTCGTGGTCCCCGCCGAGGTGATGGGCGTGGCCGGCGACTACATCCTCGACACCGCCACCCGGCACACCCAGCTGGCCGAGAGCCAGGCGCAGACCGCGGGCTATGCCGAAACCGCCCTCGTCGGCCCCGTGCGGTTGGCGGGCCTGAGCCTGGCGAACCGGTCCGTGGCGGTCGCCGCCATCGACCTGCGCACCGGGGCGCTGCCCACCCCCATCGCCGGCGTGATCGGCGCCGACATCCTTCAGGCCTATGTACTGGACGTCAGCTTCGCGCCCTGCCGGGTGGCGTTGCGCCAACCCGGCCGCAGCGGCCGGTTCGCGGCCAAGGCGTCCCTGCCGATGGCCTGGCTGGCCGGGCGGCCGGTGGTCGCCGCCGGCGTCTCTGACGGACCCCGCGCGCGCCTGGGCGCGTTTGCCGCGGCGACCGGCGCGGACACCGGCGTGCGCCTGAGCGACGGGGCGGCGACGGTCTCCGGGGCCAGGAAGCCGGTCGAACTCTTTCCCTACGGTGTCTACCGGCCGCGCCTGCGGGCTTTCTCTTTCGCCGGAGTTCTCTCGGAGAACCTGCCCGCCGGCCTGATCAAGGCCGAAGATCCGGCCCTGACCGGCCAGATCGGCGCGCCGGTCCTCTCCCGCTGGCGCCTGCGCTTCGACTTCCCGGCCAAGCGCCTGCTGCTGGGCGCGCCCTGAAACGAAAAGGGCCCCGGCTCGCGCCGAGGCCCTGATCGAAACGGGGGGCCGTGACCCTAATGCTCGATGTTCTTCCAGAGCTTCTTGTAGCTCGCGTAGAGCAGGCCTGAGAAGATCAGCAGGTAGATCATCGCGCCCAGGCCGAACTGCTTGCGCTCCTCGGCCTTGGGCTCGGCCGCCCACTCCAGGAAGGCCACCACGTCATAGGCCTCCTCATTGACGGTCGAGGGCTTGCCGTCGTCGAAGGTCACCTTGCCGTCGGCCAGCGGCGGCGGCATGCCGATGGCCCCGCCGACCGGCGGCTTGTGGCCGGCCATGCCGGGCTTCATCGACGAGGTCAGGTCGCCCGGGAAGTAGGGGTCATAGTACTTGCCGGCCGGCAGGCTCATGTCCGACGGGGGCCCCTTGAAGCCGGTCAGCAGCGAATAGATGTAGGCTGGGCCGCCCTCGCGGGCGCGGGTGATCACCGACAGGTCCGGCGGCAGGGCGCCGCCATTGGAGGCGCGCGCCGCCGGCTCGTTGGGGAACGGGGCCAGGAACTTGTCGGCCGGGGTCGCGGGCCGGGAAATCACATCGCCGGTGTCCTGGTCGATGTCCTTGACCTGGATGTCATGGGCCAGCGACTTCACCACCGGGTTCTCGTTCGGGTTCTGGTACTTCGGGTCGAAGAACGGCCCGCCCTTCTGGCCAAGGTTGCGGTAGTACATCAGGTCCATCGAATGGCAGGCCGAGCAGACCTCGCGGTAGACCTTGTAGCCCCGCTGGACCTGTTCCTTGTCGAACTTGCCGAAGGGGCCTTCGAAGGACCAGTGGACGTCCTTCGGCTCCTCTTGGGTGGAGGCGGCGAACGCCGGGCCCGCCGCCCAGGACAGACCCAGGGCGAGGCCGAGCGCCGCCAGCGCCAAACTTTTGCGCAGCATCGGGCTCAACCCCTCTTTTCAGGCGACGCCGCGGCGCCCGCGGGCATGGCGGCGGGATGCGACAGGACGGGCGAGGAGATGGTCTCCGGCACCGGCAGCGGGGTCTCGGTCAGGCCCATCAGCGGCGTGATCACCCAGAAGTAGGCGAAGTAGTAGAGCGCCGCGATCCGCGACAGCCACACGAAGCTGTTCAGGTTCGCGTCGAGGAACTGCGGGCCAACGACGCCGGGGATCACCAGGTCGTCCGGCGAGTGAGCGCCGCAGAAGCCCAGCACGATGCAGTCCAGCACGAAGATGAAGAAGTAGAGCCGGATCGTCGGGCGATAGCGCATGGAGCGCACCTTCGACGTGTCGAGCCACGGCAGCACGAAGATGGTGGCGATCGCGCCGAACATGGCGATCACGCCCATCAGCTTGTTCGGGAGCGCCCGCAGGATCGCGTAGAATGGCAAGAGGTACCATTCCGGCACGATGTGCTGCGGGGTGACCAGGGGGTTGGCCTTGATGTAGTTGGCCGCGTCGCCCAGCGCGTCGGGCAGCCAGAAGACGAAGACCCCGTAGAGGATCAGGAACACCGAAATCGCGAAGCCGTCCTTGACCGTGTAGTATGGGTGGAAGGGCACGCTGTCCTGCGGCGAGCGCACGTCGATGCCGACCGGGTTGTTGTTGCCCGGCACGTGCAGCGCCCAGATGTGCAGCCCGACCACGCCGGCGATCATGAACGGCAGCAGGTAGTGCAGCGAGAAGAAGCGGTTCAGCGTCGGATCGTCCACCGCGAACCCGCCCCACAGCCAGGTGGTGATCGCGTGACCGACCACCGGCAGGGCCCCGATCAGGTTGGTGATCACCACTGCCCCGTGGAAGCTCATCTGGCCCCACGGCAGCACATAGCCGAAGAAGGCCGTGCCGATCATCAACAGGTAGATGACGCAGCCCAGCAGCCAGAGCACCTCGCGCGGCGCCTTGTAGGAGCCGTAGTAGAGGTTGCGGAACATGTGCACATAGACCGCCAGGAAGAACATCGAGGCGCCGTTGGCGTGCATCCCTTGGATCAGCCAGCCATAGTTGACGTCGCGCTTGATCCGCTGGACGGAGTTGAAGGCCATGTCCACATGAGGGATGTAGTGCATGGCCAGCACGATGCCGGTGACGATCTGGATGCCCAGCATCAGCGCCAGGATCGCGCCGAAGGTCCACCAGTAGTTAAGGTTCTTCGGCGTCGGGAAGGTGACGATGGTGTCGTTGGCGAAGCGCAGGATCGGCAGGCGGCTGTCCAGCCACGTCTCCAGGCCCGACTTCGGCTCGTAGGTCGAGTGTCCGCTCATCTGATCAGCCCACCTTGACCTTGGAATCGGAGAGGAAGCTGTAGTCCGGCACTTCCAGGTTCTTCGGCGCCGGGCCCCGGCGGATGCGCCCGGAGGTGTCGTAGACCGAGCCATGGCAAGGGCAGAACCAGCCGCCGTAGTCGCCGCCGCCGAAGGTGGGCACGCAGCCCAGGTGGGTGCAGGTGCCGACCAGGATCAGCCACTCGGCCTTGCCGGGCTTGTGGCGGCTCTCGTCGGTGGCCGGATCGCGCAGATCTTCGTGATCGGCGGCGATGGCCTTCTGGATTTCGGCGGGGGTGCGGTGGCGCACGAACAGCGGCTTGCCGCGCCACTTCACCACCACCTGCTGGCCCTCGACGACCTTGCCGAGGTCGAACTCGATGGAGGCCAGCGCCAGCGTGTCGCCGGCCGGGTTCATCTGATCGATGAACGGCCAGGCCAGCCCGCCGACGATACCCGCCGCGGCCACGCCGGTGGCGATGTGAATGAAGTCGCGACGGTTCGGGTCCCCCTCCAAAGTCGGAGAGACCGAAACCTGGTGATCGGGACTTGCGCCCGCGACGGTGTCAGCCACCTAAAGCTATCCTTCGTTTCGAGCGCCCCGGAAAATGGCGAGGCGCCCTGGCTTTGGACCCTTCCAGAGGCTCTGGTAAGGCCGAAATTCTCAAGACAGGCCCGGGCGGGGCGTGTTCGACGGAAGCCCTTCGCAAACCCGGCGAAGCCTTCTCCGTTGATTCGTGTTCCCAGCCCGGCCTAACCCGTCGCGGATCGCTTAGAATGCGTTTGGCCCTTTTTCAACCGGACATTCCGCAAAACCTCGGCGCCGCGATCCGGCTGGCCGGGTGCTTGGGCGTTCCGCTGGACGTGATCGAGCCCTGCGGCTTCCCGATTTCCGACCGCGCCGTGCGTCGTGCCGCGCTGGATTATGCGCCGATCGCCGAGGTGAAGCGACACGGCTCGTGGGTAAATTTCCGCACGGAGTTCGCGCCAAATGATCACCGCCTGGTGCTGTTCACCACCAAGGCGGCCGAGCCTGTGGGCAGCTTCAGGTTTCGCGCCTCCGACATTCTGCTGTTCGGCCGCGAGAGCGCTGGAGTCCCGCCAGAGGTGCACGCCGCCGCCGATGCCCGTTTGACGGTTCCGATGGCGCCGGGCGCCCGCTCGCTGAACGTGGTGAGCGCCGCGGCGCTCGTGCTCGGAATAGCCCTCAGCCAGACGAACGGCTTCCCAAGCCCCGCCCCGACCGGCTAGCAGGTCAATATGTCGTCCCTTCCTCCCGAGATCCTCGAACGCCGCGACCGCGCCAAGGCCTGGTTCGAGGCCCTGCAGACGCGGATCATCGCCGAATTGGAGCGGCTTGAGGACGAGGCGCCCGCCGAACTCTATCCCGACGAGCCGGGCTGCTTCGACCTCAAGCCCTGGGCCCGCGAAACCGGCGTCGGCGGCGGGATCGGCGGCTTCTTCAAGGGCCGGCTGTTCGAAAAGGCTGGGGTCCACACCTCAGCGGCCACCGCAAAGTTCTCGCCGGAGATGGCCGCGACCATGCCCGGGGCCGACAAGGATCCGTCCTACGTCTCCTCGTCCATCAGCCTGATCGTCCACCCGCGCAGCCCGCGCGTGCCCACAGTACACATGAACGGCCGCTTCCTCTCGACCGCGCAGAGCTGGTTCGGCGGCGGCGCGGACCTGACCCCCATGCTGGACGAACAGCGCAGCCAGGACGCCGACGACGCGGTCCTGTTCCACAAGGCGATGGGCAACGCCTGCGACGCCTTCGATCCGGAGTGGCGCCCCAGGTACAAGGCGTGGGCGGACGACTATTTCTACCTGCCGCACCGCAAGGAGACCCGCGGCGTTGGCGGCATCTTCTACGACCAGCACAACTCCGGCGACTTCGAGCGCGACTTCGCCTTCACCCAGGCGGTCGGCGAGGCTTTCCTGGAGGTCTATCCGAAGATCGTCCGCCGCCGGATGGCCGAACCCTGGACGGAGGAAGACCGTTACGAGCAGATGGTCCGCCGCGGCCGCTATGTGGAGTTCAACCTGCTCTACGACCGCGGCACAATGTTCGGGCTGAAGGCCGGCGGGAATATCGAGACGATCCTCAGCTCGATGCCGCCGATGGTGGCTTGGCGGTAAGCGCCAGCAAGCACAGCAAACACCCCACGGCCGACGCCACCCCCATGCCGTAGCGCTCGGCGCCGGTCTTGGCGGCGAGGTTGGCCAGCGTGTTGAGCGCCAGTCGCAGGGCCCGGAAGGCGTTGAAGGCGAAGACCGGCCATCACCATCGCCGAACTCGTGCGGCGCCTCGGCCCGCTCCTCCCCTGAAGCGGCGATCCTGCCCTAGTTGGTCACGCTCAGGACCGCGCCCTCCAGCTCTGCCGGCGCCGGCGCCTCGTAGATGGCCTCGATCATGTCGAACATCTCCGGCGGCACCTCCCTGGCGAAGGTCTCGCCCTTCGTTTCGTTGCGGCCGGCCACGCGGGCGCGGCGGACCTCCTGCGGCGCGTCGATGAAGTGCCACCGCATCGACAGGTCCGCCTCCTGGGCGATCTTGCGGATGCGCTCCCGGTCCGCCCGGCGCATCAGGCCGAGGTCGAGGACCACCGAAGTCCCGGCGGCAAGCACGGCGGTGGCGGTCGACCAGATCAGAGCGTCGCAGCGACCGAGGCGCTCCAGCATCCACCCAAAGTCGATCGGACCATGGACGTCGGGGCCGAAGAGGCGCGCGCCCCAGTCGTCGAGGACAAAGGCGACCGCGCCCTCCCGGCCGGCCAAGGCGCGGGCGTAGGTGGTCTTCCCCGCGCCACAGGGCCCGAAGATGAGGTTGAGCGTGGCTGGCATGACGCTTGACCCTCCTCTGAGCCCAGGAACAACGTGGCGGCCATGCTCCCCTGCGGCGCAGAACGGCCCAGCTTGTTCTTCGTTCCTCTACATTCAACCGGGAAGCATCGCCCTTATCTTGAGGGGCGCTGGGACCGAGCCGAGCCCTAGCCTCGCCCGCCGCTGAGCGGCCATGCTGAACGCCAGCTATGGGTCGAGGCTGTGTAAAAACTCGGAGGGCGCAATTTCCAGCGCAACATTTTGCCCTCGATTGCATGCTCCTGATCGCGTGGCGAAAGACACCGCTGCGGAAGCCGGCTCCGGCGGCAGAAAGTTGCGCCGGAGTTTCACCGAGG
>JANXXK010000010.1 GCA_025350685.1 Alphaproteobacteria bacterium
CCGATCTCGCCCGGCTGCAGCGCCGCGGGATCGGCGGAATCGACGACGCCTGTGGCATTCGTGACGTGGGCGTCGAGGTAGGAGTAGTTGAACAGGAACTGGAGGTGGTCGATCGGTTGCCAGATCGTCTCCAGCTCGACGCCCTCCGACACCGCCTTCGGCACGTTGAAGAACACGCCCTGGGATGGGGCGGCGGTGCCGGTGTTGTTCACGACGGAGAGGGGAATCTGGGCGTTCGAGTAGTCGTAGTAGAAGATCGCCAGGTTGGTCTGCAGCGTGGGGCCGAAGTCCTTCTTCAGGCCGATCTCGAACGCGTTGTTGTGTTCGGGGTTGGTTACGGGCTCGGAGTTGAAGAAGGAACCGTTGCCCACGTTGAAGCCGCCCGCCTTGTAGCCACGGCTGTAGCGGAAGTAGGCCATGGTGCCCGGCTCGGGATCCCATTGGACGCCGGCGGTTCCGGTCGTCGCCGACCATTTGTCGTCATATCGGCGGTGCGCGAAGCCGGTGGCCGGGTCGATGGTCGTCAGCGTCGTGACGCCCTTCGGCAGGGCGCCGGAGAAGTTGTTGGCCCCGAAGGTCGTCAGGTCGACGAGGAAACCGCCGGCGACTTCGGGTCCGTTCCCGCCGAGGCATGCGGCCACGGCGAAGCAGAGCAGTCTGCCATCCTCGGTGCCGGACTTGTGATCCTGGGTGTAACGGATGCCCAGGGTCGTCTTCCAGTGCTCGGCGAACTTCCAGTCGATCTGGCCGTACGCCGCCTTGCTTGTCGTATCGATGTCGGGCCGGTCGTCGTAGAAGCGACCGCGTTGGCCCGTGAATACGGTTTGGAGGCCCGGGGCGATGCTGGGGCAAGCGCCGCCGGTAAGGGGGCAGAAGACAGATCCCGCCAGGAAGGAATTCCCCGCGCCGTTGATGATCGGCTGATCAAGCAGCGTGCCCGCCGTCGGCTGGACGTAGTTCTCGCTGTAATAGTAGAGGCCGCCGATCCACTGCAACGGGCCGTCGCCCGTGGACGCCAGGTTGAGTTCGTGGCTGATCCAGCCCAGCGCTTCGCGGTACTCGGAAATCTCCGGGGTTACGACCTGCGGGCCGACGGGGCCACCCAGGGCCGGGTTGAAGTTGGGAAGGTTGAACGCCGAGATGCCGGGCTGGTCGCCCGGTCCGCCGCCGTTGGACGGCAGGACCGAACGGTAGTTGTAGTGCGTACCGCCCGCCAGGTACTTCAGGTCCATCCCGTCGAAGTGGTAGGTCCACTCGCTGGCGACGATCCAAGTCGCCGACAGGTTGGCTTCGGCATTGGTGAGCGACGAGAACTTCCGCGCATCCGTCACCGCCGGGTTCGTGCAAGCCTGGGCGAGCGAGACGCCTCCTACTGTCACGACATTGCTGACGCCGGTCCCGGCGCGGCAGGCATAGCCGGGGTTGACGTAGAAGCCCGGGGAGCTGGCTTCGTAGGTCGGGAACGGGGACGGGGTCCAGTAGCTGCGCTGGCCCGGCCCGCCGCCGGCGTTGTGCCATTGAGCCCAGGCGACCTTCGCCCAGCCGTCAAAATGGTCGTTGAAGTGGAATTTCAGCTGACCTTCCACGTACTGCTGGTCAATGATGCCGCCTTCGTCACGCCCCCCGGGCACGACGTTGTGGAACCATCCATCGGTCTGTTTTTCCCAGTTGGCCCCCAACCTGAACTGCACGCCCGGAATCGGCGTCTTGCCCGAGACGGCCGCTTCCAAGATGAAGTGGTTGAAGTTCTGATACTGCGCACGAACCTCGGCGTAAGGGTCCTCGGTCGGGCGCTTGGAGATGATGTTGATCGCGCCACCGATCGAGTTACGTCCATAGAGGGTGCCCTGCGGGCCGCGCAGTATTTCCACCCGGTCGGAGAACAACGGCGTCTTGCCGGCCTCGACGGTGGATGAGGTGTAGATGCCATCCGAGTACTGGGCGACGCTGATGTCGGCCGCGTGCACGTTGGTCAGTCGGCCGACGCCGCGCAGCGTGTTGCGGTCGTTGCCCTGGTTGTACTCGAGGCCGGGCGTGAAGTTCGTCATGTCGGCGATCGTATTAATGCCGATCAGGTCGCGCTTCTCCGAGGTGAACGCCGTGATGGCGACCGGCACGTCCTGCAGGCTCTGCTCACGCTTTTCAGCCGTGACCACGAGTTCTTCGATGGTGTTGGTGGAGGCCGCCGCGGCTGCCGCCGTTGTCGCGGTCTTCGATTGAGCATGCGCCGTCGTACCGAGCGCCGCGACCAGCATGGCGCTGGACGCCATTAGGGCGTGTTTCCACTGCATATGAACTGCCTCCCCGCAGCTTGAGATTTAGCGCTTATGTCTGCGCTTGGGCCGAACGCTGAAGCAGCCGTTCAAAATCGTCAATATGAATGCAGGTAAGTGAACCCCGATAACCCAACGCCGTTTGCCGGTGTTGTCTTTAGGGACACAGTTTTGACGACGGCGCCCTCAAATCAGGGCGTTCGCGACCAGCTGCCCCGTCATTGGCGATGGCGAATCGGCCGCGCGATTTCCTTCCGGACGCCAGGGCTGGCTGCGCCTGGTTCTTGGCAAATCGTTCCATACCTGAGCCTCGAACTCTAAGACAATCCCTCAGAAAATCATCGTTCCGGAACATACCAGCCCGCCGCGCGGTGGACGTCAGGGCAAAAGCACTCCGGTTGATGACGGGACGCCGGCAGCTGGGGGTTTCGGCTCTGCGGTGGAGGCCTGCCCCTTTCCTGTCGGCGACGGCCCGCCTATGGAAGTCGCCTCGACGTGGGAGGCCTATTCCGATGCACCGCAAGCCTGATGGAAGCTGGGACAAGACCAGGCTGCCGAGCCGGCATGTGACCGAAGGTCCGAGCCGCGCGCCGCACCGGTCCTACTACTACGCCATGGGCCTCGGCAGCCGCGAGATCGAGCAGCCCTTCGTCGGCGTCGCCTCCTGCTGGAACGAGGCCGCGCCCTGCAACACCGCCCTGATGCGCCAGGCCCACGCCGCGGCGACCGGGGTGAAGACCGGCGGCGGCACGCCGCGCGAGTTCTGCACCATCACCGTCACCGACGGCATCGCCATGGGCCACGAGGGCATGCGCTCGTCGCTGGTCAGCCGCGAGGTGATCGCCGACTCGGTCGAGCTGACCATCCGCGGCCATAGCTATGACGCCCTGATCGGTGTCGCCGGCTGCGACAAGTCGCTGCCCGGGATGATGATGGCCATGCTGCGGCTCAACGTGCCCAGCGTGTTCATCTACGGCGGCTCGATCCTGCCCGGGCGGTGGGGCAACCGCGACGTCACCGTGCAGGACGTCTTCGAAGGCGTCGGCAAATACTCCGCGGGCCAGATGAGCCTGGAAGACCTCAGCGACCTGGAACAGCACGCCTGTCCCGGCGAGGGCGCCTGTGGCGGCCAGTACACCGCCAACACCATGGCCTGCGTCTCCGAGGCCATCGGCCTGGCCCTGCCGCTGTCCTCGGCCCTGCCGGCCCCCTATCTCGACCGCGACCAGTATGCGGTGGCCTCGGGCGAGGCGGTGATGCGGCTGATCGAGGCCAATATCCGCCCCCGTGACATCTGCACCCGCGAAGCCTTCGAGAACGCCGCGGTGGTGGTGGCGGCCACCGGCGGGTCGACCAATGGCGGCCTGCACCTGCCGGCCATGGCGCATGAGGCGGGGATCAGCTTCACCCTGCACGACGTCTGCGAGATCATGAGGAAGACGCCCTACCTGGCCGACCTGATGCCGGGCGGGCGTTATCCGGCCAAGAAGATGGGCGAGGCGGGGGGCATGCCCATGCTGCTGCGCACCCTGTTCGACGCCGGCCTGATCCACGGCGACTGCATGACCGTCACCGGCAAGACCATCCGCGAAAACCTCGAAGGGGTGGCTTTCGACGAGACGCAGGACGTGATCCGCCCGGTCTCCCACCCGCTGTCGCCGACCGGGGGTGTTGTGGGACTGTGGGGCTCGCTCGCGCCCGACGGCGCGATCGTCAAGGTCGCCGGCCTCAAGCACCGCAAGCACCGTGGCCCCGCCCGGGTGTTCGACGGCGAGCAGGCCTGTTTCGAGGCGGTCGAGGCGCGCAACTACAGGGAAGGCGACGTCCTGGTGATCCGCTACGAAGGCCCCAAGGGCGGCCCCGGCATGCGCGAGATGCTGTCGACCACGGCGGCGATCTACGGCCAGGGCGTGGAGAACATCGCCCTGATCACCGACGGCCGGTTTTCCGGCGCGACGCGGGGCCTGTGCATCGGCCACGTGGGGCCCGAAGCCGCCGACGGCGGACCCATCGCCCTGGTCAAGGACGGCGACATCATCGCCATTGACGCCGACGCCGGGACCATCGAGCTGGAGGTCGATCCGGTGGAGCTGGAAAACCGCGCGCGCAAGCTGGCCAAGGAAGACCCCCGGGTGTCAAACTACGCCTCGGGCGCACTTTGGAAGTTTGCCAGATCCGTGGGTCCTGCCCATCTGGGTGCGGTGACCCACCCGGGCGGAGCGGCCGAGCGCCACGTCTACGCGGACATCTGACGTGAGGACGCTCGGCCTCATCGGCGGAATGAGCGCGGAGTCGACGACGGTCTATTACCAGACGCTCAACCGCCTGGTCCGGGAGCGGCTGGGCGGGCTGCATTCGGCGCAGATCCTGCTGCGCTCGCTGGACTTCGCACCCATCGCCGAGTTGCAGGCGCAGGGCGACTGGGACGCCACCGGCGCGCTGCTGGCGCAGGCGGCGGCCAGGCTCGAGGCCGGTGGCGCGCAGGCAATCCTGATCTGCGCCAACACCATGCATCTCAACGCCCCGCAGGTGGAGGCCGCCACGAGCGTGCCATTGATCCATATCGGCGACGCGACGGCGGCGGCGTTGAGGGCGAAGGGTGTGACCAGAGTGCTGCTGCTGGGCACCCGCTTCACCATGGAAAAACCGTTCTACGCCGAGCGGCTGTCGGCGGCTGGGCTGGCGGTGGTCATCCCCGATCAGGCCGAACGTGATCGGCTGCATGCGATCATCTACGACGAGCTGGTCGTGGGCGTGATCGCGCAGGCGTCGAAGACTGCGGTGCTGGCGATGATCGAACGCGGCGTCGCGGCGGGCTGCGACGGGATCGCCTTCGCCTGCACCGAGATTGGCCTGCTGCTGGACCCCGCCGACATGCCGGTCCCGACGGTGGATACGGCAGTGGCCCACTGCGAGGCGGCGGTGGACTTCGCCCTCGGTTAAGACCGAGCCCGGCGATCGGCTTCCTCGTCCTCGCCCTGGCTCTCGTCCGCATTCAGGGCGCGTCATTCTCGCCGAGTCCGCGCGCGAACAGCGGCGGGACCGGCCGCTCGACAGGTGGCGGTGGCGTTGGTTCGGTGGCCGAGGGGCTGACAGTGGCGCTTACCGCCGCGGTCATCGGCTTGCGGCGGCGGGTCGTCGGGCGGCGCAGCAGGGCCTCGATGCGGGCCAGCCAGCGGTTGGCCTCGGCGATGGCCTCGACGGGCAGCAACTCGTCGCGGCGGCCCTCGTCCTGCGGCAACCACAGGTCCAGGGTGAAATCGGGATGGGCCGGATCGTCGAACACCAGGCGCAGCGCCACCCGATGGTCAGCCCCGCCCATGGCGTCGATCGCGCGTCGGGTCTCGTCGCGGTGGACCCGACCGACCACCGCGCCGTCGACGATCACCTCGGCGCCATTCAACTCGTCGAGCTCGTAGACCAGACCCCAAGCGCCTCGGTCCCAGGCCACCGCGACGGTGTTGCTCGAGAAGTTGAAGCCGATGCCCCGGCCGCGGCCGCGGGCCACCAGGAAGCCGTGCGGATCGCCGCGCAGGATTTTCTTCAACCCGCGCCGGACGCGCCGGCCCTCGTCACTCCACCAGCGCCAGAAACCGGCGGCGAAGGTGATCGCCAGGCCCGCCATGCCGAGCAGCGCCAGAAGCCGGGTCACCTCGTCCATGGTGCAAGGTTAAGCCCGTTCGGTGAGTCGGCCCAAAGTCCGCCTGCTCAGACGTCGAGCTCGATCACGAACGGCACGTGGTCGGACGGCTTGTCCCAGCCGCGCACGTCGCGGTGGATGCTGACGCCGGCCAGCAGATCGGCGGCCTGGGGCGAGAGCAGGGCGTGGTCGATGCGGATGCCGTTGTTCCGCTGCCAGGCGCCGGCCTGGTAGTCCCAGAAGGTGTAGGATTCCGCCGCCCCGTCGGCCTCCAGGAAGGCGTCGGTTAGGCCGAGGTACTTGAGCGCCCGGAACGCCTCTCGGGTCTGCGGGCGGAACAGGGCGTCACCCTCCCAGTTGGCCGGAAACGCCGCGTCGCGGGCCTCGGGGATGACGTTGTAGTCGCCGGTCAGCACCAGCGGCTCCTCGAGCTTCAAGAGGTCCTGGGCGTGGCGGTTCAGCCGATCCATCCAGGCGAGCTTGTAGGGGTACTTCTCGGTGTCGACGGGGTTTCCGTTGGGCAGGTAGATCGAAGCCACTCTGACCGGCGTCGGGCCGGAGATCACCGCTTCCAGGTAACGCGACTGCTCCCCCTCCCCGGGATCGGGCAGGCCGCGCCGGACGTCCTCCATCGGGGTCTTCGAGAGCAAGGCTACGCCGTTGTAAGATTTCTGCCCATGCACGGCGACGTTATAGCCAAGCCGCTCAAAGGCTTCGGCCGGGAACTTCTCGTCGACGCACTTGATCTCCTGCAGGCAGGCGACGTCGGGCTGGTCGGCCTCGAACCACTTCAGCTCCGTCTCCAGCCGGGCGTTGA
>JANXXK010000012.1 GCA_025350685.1 Alphaproteobacteria bacterium
CGCCGATGGCCTTGGCGCTGATGAAGTCCAGCACGAACGAGCGCTTCGCGCCGGTCGAGCGGTCAACGAGGCTCAGCACCTTCATCTTGTGGTTGCCGCCAGCCTTCGCTTTGGGCTCGCCGGGCTCAATGCCAATGAAGGTTTCGTCGGCCTCAACGATTCCGCCATCCTGGCCGAAGGGCGCCAGCGCCCCGTCGCGCATGGCTTCCCGAATCCGGTGGCTCATGAACCACGCGGTTTTCAGGGTCACGCCAAGGGTCCGGTGCAGTTGGTTCGAGCTGATGCCCTTCTTCGAGGACGCCATCAGGAACATGGCTTGCAGCCAGAAGCGCAGCGGGACGTGGCTCGCCTCGAAAATGGTCCCGATCTTCACGGTGAAGGGCTTGCGGCACTGGTAGCACTTGTACGCGCCGATCCGGGTCGATTTGCCGCCCATCAGACCAATGCGCTCGCACCCTCCGCAATGCGGGCAAACCGGCCCTTCCGGCCAGACGCGCGCCTCTACGTAGGCGTAGGCGGCGCGTTCGTTGTGGAAGTGCGGCGCGGACAGGACGGACATCGGCTAACTCCTTATAGGAGCTACCTTAATGGCTAAGTTGGGTACGTCAAGTATAATAACGCCTAGGGTTGCAAAGAACAATAAGGGAACGTCACATGCGACTAATCCTGCCC
Organism: Alphaproteobacteria bacterium; assembly: GCA_025350685.1. GTDB lineage: Bacteria > Pseudomonadota > Alphaproteobacteria > Caulobacterales > Caulobacteraceae > Phenylobacterium. The sequence continues at coordinate 673 of JANXXK010000012.1, forward strand.
TTCGCGCTTGGTCTGATCGCTGCCGCCGGCGCGGCTCATGCTCAATATCAACCGATCCAGGCGCCGAAGAACCCCTACGCCCTGCCGCAGCCCGAACTGCCGCACATGCCGGCGACGCCGTCCATGAGGCCCGCCGTGGCGCCGGAGGTGAAGCCGGTCGGGCCTCCGGCGGAGCCGGGCTTCAAGCCGTTCAAGCCTTACAAGCCGATCACCGGGGTCGACACCAACACCGCTCCCAGCGGCCTCTATCCGGAATTGCACAAGCACAAGAAGAAGCCGGAAGACGGCTTCTAGGGGCCCCTAGAGGTCCTCGACGAAGGTGACGCCGGGCGCGGTCTTGATCGCGCCGCGGACGGCGCCGTCCAGGGTGAAGCGGCCCGGCAGTTTCATCTCGATCTCGCGGCCCTGCCCGACGCCGGCCACCAGCACGATCTCGCCGCCGCGTGGGTTGGTGACGCCGTCCAGCCGCTTCTTCAGCGCCTCGATTTCCGCGCTGCGGGGGGCCAGGTGGACGCGCAGGCCAGCGACCACGTTTTCCACCGCCTTGGCCACCGGCTCGGCCGAGTCCCCGAAGAAGCGGACCTCGCCGTCCTTGGCGCGGGCGCGCACGGTGATGGCGACGGCGGCGCCGGGCTCCAGGATGTCGCGGCAACGACGCCAGCTCTCCGGCGGGAACAGCACCTCATATTCCCCGGTCGGATCGGAGAGGGTGACGAAGGCGAACTTCTCGCCGGAGCCCTGGGCGGCGCGTTCCTGACGGCGGCGCACCACCCCGGCCATGCGCAGGGCCTCAGCCCCACCCTCAGCCTTGGCGATGGCGTCGGTGAGCAGGTCGGTGCGGCGCCGCCGCAACGCCTCGATCATGTCGTCCAGCGGGTGGCCGGAGAGGTAGAACCCGACGGCGGCCAGCTCCTCATCCAGCCGCTGGACCGGGGTCCAGGCATCGGACTTCTTCAGCCGTGGCCGGTGGGCGCCGCTCGCGTCGTCGCCGAACAGGCTGCGCTTGCCCTCGGCGCGGTCGCCGGCCAGCGCCTGGGCGTGGCCGACCAGGACGTCAGCGTTGTCGAAGATTTCGGCCCGGTTGGCGTTGATGGAATCGAAGGCCCCTGCCCGCGCCAAGGTCTCGAACGTGCGCTTGTTGACCTGTTTGGGATCGACCCGCTCGACGAAATCGAAGACGTCGCGGAACGGCCCACCCTCGCGGCGCACCTCGACCACATGCTGCATGGCCTGCAGGCCGACATTGCGGATGGCGCCCAGGGCGTACAGCACCACACCATCCTCGACATCGAAGTCGGCGCTGGAGAGGTTCACGTCGGGGCTCTTGACCTTCACCCCGGCGCGCCGGGCGTCCTGGTAGTAGACCGACAGCTTGTCGGTGTTGGCCAGGTCCAGGCTCATCGAGCCCGCGAAGAACTCGACCGGCGCATTGGCCTTCAGCCAGGCGGTCTGGTAGGCGATCAGGGCGTAGGGCGCGGCGTGCGACTTGTTGAAGCCGTAGCCAGAGAACTTCTCCATCAGGCCGAACAGCAGGTCCGCAAGGTTTCCATCGACCCCCCGCTCGGCGGCGCCGGACATGAAGCGCGCCCGCTGCTTGTCCATCTCCTCCTTCTTCTTCTTGCCCATGGCCCGGCGCAGGAGGTCGGCTTCGCCGAAGGAGTAGCCGGCCAGGATCTGGGCGATCTGCATCACCTGTTCCTGGTAGACGATGACGCCGTAGGTCGGGCTGAGCACGTCGGTGAGCAATGGGTGCAGCACGTCGAGGGGCTTGCGGCCCATCTTGCAGTCGACGTAGGCGGGGATCGAATCCATCGGGCCGGGCCGATAGAGTGAGATCAGGGCGGTGACCTCTTCGAGGGACTGGGGCCTGAGCTGGCGCAGGGTGTCGCGCATACCCTGGCCTTCCATCTGGAACACGCCCACCGTGTAGCCTGAGGCCATGACCTCGTAGGCGGCGGCGTCGTCCAGCGGCAGGGTCTCCAGCTCGAAGCCCGCCCCGCGCCGCTCCAGGTGCTTCATGGCGCGCTCGACGACGGTGAGCGTCTTCAGGCCCAGGAAGTCGAACTTCACCAGGCCGGCGCTTTCGACCCACTTCATGTTGAACTGGGTGGCCGGCAGCTCGGAGCGAGGATCGCGGTAGAGGGGCGCCAGCTGGGTCAGCGGCCGGTCGGAGATGACGATGCCGGCGGCGTGGGTCGAGGCGTTGCGGTAGAGGCCTTCGAGCTGCAGGGCGATGTCCAGCAGGCGGGCCACCGCCTCGTCGGAATCGCGGGCCTCGCGCAGTCGAGGTTCGATCTCGATGGCCTTGGCCAGCGTCACCGGATTGGCGGGGTTGGCGGGCACCATCTTGGCCAGCCGATCCACCTGGCCGAGCGGAAGCTGCAGCACCCGGCCGACGTCGCGCAGCACGGCGCGGGCCTGCAGGGTGCCGAAGGTGATGATCTGGGCGACCCGGTCGCGGCCGTAGCGCTGCTGGACGTAGGAGATCACCTCGTCGCGGCGTTCCTGGCAGAAGTCGATGTCGAAGTCGGGCATCGACACCCGCTCGGGGTTGAGGAACCGCTCGAAGATCAGGCCGTACTTCAACGGATCGAGGCCGGTGATCATCAGCGACCAGGCGACCAGCGAACCGGCGCCCGAGCCACGGCCCGGGCCCACCGGCACGCCGTGGGCCACCGCCCATTTCATGAAGTCCGAGACGATCAGGAAGTAGCCGGAGAAGCCCATCGAAGTGATCACCCCGATCTCGCGCGCCAGCCGCTCCTCGTAGACCTCAATGGGCTGCGAGGGCGCATTGATCTTCAGCCGCGCCTTCAGGCCTTCGCGGGCCTGGAAGGCGAGTTCGTCGTCCTCCGAGCGGCCGCCCTCGGTGGGGAAGCGCGGCAGGATCGGATCGCGCTTGGGCACGGCGAAGGCGCAGCGCCGGGCGATGTCGAGGGTGTTGTCGCTGGCCTCCGGCAGGTCGGCGAAGAGGGCGCGCATTGTGGATGCGTCTTTGAAGTAGTGCTCGGCGGAGACCCTTCGCCGCTCGTCCTGGCCGATGAAGGCGCCGTCGGCGATGCACAGCAGGGCGTCGTGGGCCAGGTGCATGGCCGGGGTCTTGAAGTAGACGTCGTTGGTGGCGACCAGCGGGACGTCGGTCTCGTAGGCGAACTTCACCAGCTCCGGCTCGGCGGCGGCTTCGGCGGGGGCGCCGTGGCGCTGCAGTTCGACGTAGAAGCGGTCGGCGAAGACCCGGTGCATTTCGGCCAGAGCCGCGCGGGCCTCCTTGATTTTGCCGGTGGCGAACAGCGGATCGACCGGGCCGTCGGGGCCGCCGGAGAGCAGGATCAGGCCGTCGGAATGGGCGCAGACCTTGTCCCAGGTTACATGCGGCTCGTCGGCCGGATCGATCTCCAGGAAGGCGGCGGAGGAGAGTTCGGAGAGGTTGAGGTAGCCCCGCTCGTTCTGCGCCAGCAGCACCACGGTCGCGGTCTTGGCCCAACGGTCGTTCGGTCCCTCGCCGATCCCGGTGACCGGCAGGGCGCAACCGATGATCGGCTGCACGCCAGCGTCCTTGGTGGCGACGGAGAATTCCAGGGCGCCGAACAGGTTCGCCCGGTCGGTGAGCGCCACGGCGGGCATCCCGGCCGCGGCTGTCAGCTCCCCGATCTTGTCGGCCTTGATGGCGCCTTCCAGGAGGGAGTAGGCCGAGCGGACCCTGAGATGGACGAAGCCTTCCCCTGCTTCGCTCACGCCCGCCGCCTCCCCCATCTTCATGGCGGTCAGCCCATGTGAGCCGTCACCGCGCAGACCATCCAGACAAAACTCGCCACCGACACAAAGGCCAGTGATTCCCGGGCCAGACGAACCATCCGTCGCATCCTTCTGTGCGCGGAGCTGTGGACGACCGCGTCCGTTCCGCTTCTGTTCTTATTTCCCCTTTTGTTCTCGCCGTCAAGCCCGCGGGCGCCTCCTTCGCGGCTGCGCGGCGCCCGTGGTAGGGACTGGATCAGGATCATGGTTTCCCGTCGCACCGTCATCGGAGCGGGGCTCGCCGCCTCGCCGCTGCTCGCCGCGTCGTCGCGCGCCTCGGCCGGCGCCTGGGCCCTGCCACCCAGGCGCGCGGTGCAGGTCACCGAGCACGTCTGGGTTCCGATGGCCGACGGTGTGCGCCTGTCCGCGCGCCTGTTCCTGCCCGCCGGAGCCCCGTCCGCGCCGGTCCCCGCGGTGCTGGAGTACATCCCCTATCGCAAGCGCGACGCCTATCGCGCGCACGACACCGCCTGGGGCGAGGCCCTGGCCGGCCACGGCATCGCCTATGTGCGCATCGATGTCCGCGGCTCCGGCGACTCCGAGGGCGTCCTGGTCGACGAGTACGATGCGCCGGAACTCCGCGACGGGGTCGAGGCCATCGCCTGGATCGCGCGCCAGCCCTGGTGCTCGGGCGCGGTGGGGATGCGGGGTATCTCCTGGGGCGGGATCAACACCCTGCAGATCGCCGCGATGCGACCACGGGCGCTCAAGGCGATCATGGCGCTGGGCTGCACCGACGACCGCTACGCCAACGACGCCCACTACATCGGCGGCGCCTTGGGGCACACCAACCTCCAGTGGGGGATCGGCTTCAAGACGGTGATGGCCGGGCCGCCCGACCCGCAGATCGCCGGCCCGGCCTGGGAAGCCATGTGGCGCCAGCGGCTGGAGGCGACGCCGCCGATCATGGAGACCTGGCTCAGCCACCAGACCTTCGACGGCTACTGGCGGCGCGGATCGGTGGCCCTAGATTGGGGGGCGATCGCGGTCCCCACCTATGTGGTCAGCGGCTGGCAGGACACCTATTCCAATCCCATCGGACGGCTGCTCGCCAACCTCAAGGTTCCGCGCAAGGGCCTGATCGGTCCGTGGGGCCACACCTATCCGTGGCTGGCCGAGCCCATGGGCCTGGACTGGACCTTCGAGGAGGTGCGCTGGTGGTCACACTGGCTGAACGGCGAAGCGACCGGGATCATGGACGAACCGATGTTGCGCGCCTTCATGCCCTATGAAACCTGGGCTCAGACGCGTCCCGCGGAGATCCCCGGCCGTTGGATCGCCGAGCCTGCCTGGCCGTCCCCGTCGATCCGCTCGCGGGTCTTCCACCTCACGCCGCAGGGTCTGGCGGATCGGCCCGGACCGGCGGCCAGGGTCGAGGTCGCCGGCGATCGGGTGGTCGGCCTGACCAAGCCCGAGTGGCTCGACCGACCGCCGATCGAACAGTCCCCGGACGACGCGCTGTCGCGAACGTTCGACAGCGCGCCGCTGACCCAGGCGTTGGAAATCCTGGGCTATCCACAGGTGCGGTTGCGGGTGGCCGCCGACCGCCCGGTGGCCAAGATTGCGGTTCGGGTGACCGAGGTGACGGCGCAGGGTCAGTCCTGGCTGGTCAGCTACGGCCTGCGCAACCTGACCCATCGCGACTCAGACGCCGAGCCCGCGCCGATGGCGCCGGGCCGGTTCTATGACGTGGAATTCCCGCTGTTCATGGTGGGTCATCGCTTCGCGGCCGGTAGCCGCATCCGGGTGGTGATCTCGGAGAGCCTCTGGCCGCTGGCCTGGTCGTCGCCCGAGACGGTCAACCTCACCCTGGCGCTGGGTCGCTGTTCGCTGGACCTGCCGGTGCGGCCGCCCGAGGCGATACCCGCGGCCATGCCGATCCCAATACTCCACGCCGCCGTGCCGACGACGGCCGCGACGGCGCCCGGCGTGGTCACCGCCCCGGTCGCGCCGGGCCGCTATCGCATCGAACTCGACAGCCCTCCACAGCCGGCGACCAACCCGGAAACCGGCCTGACGACCGCCCGTGGCCGGCGCGAGATCAGCGAATTCACTGAAGGCGACCCGAACAGCGGCCGCTGGCGCCACGAGGCGGAAAGCCGCTGGACCCGCGGCGATTGGGACTGCGGCGTGCGCGCGACGATCGAACTGACCTCGACGCCCAGCGAATTTGTGCTCTCGGAGTCGGTGACGGCGACGCAGCACGGCAAGACGGTGTTCGAGCGGCGCAAGGACAGCCGCATTCCGCGGCGACTGGTGTGACGTCGAACGATCCGTGACCGATCCTTAAGGTGATCCCGTGGGCCGGGCGGCCTAGCGTCGCCTTGCGGTCGCCCAGCGCGCCGCTCGCGAGGGGGTTGGCGATGAAGCGTTACGTGTGGGCGGCCGCAGCGGCGGTCATTCTGATAGTCCCGGCCTCGGGTTCGGTGGCGACCGCCAAGGCCAGCTCGCAGTCCAGTCGGATCGCGCGGATCGAGGCGGACCTCGAGCCGCCGGTGCGGGTGCAGGGGCGTCCGGTCACGCATCAGACCCTGGCGCAGGAGATGGCGGCGCACCATACGCCGTCGATCAGCGTCGCCGTGGTGGACCACGGAAAGATCGTCTGGGCGCGCGCCTATGGGCTCGCCGACGTGGAGACGGCGCGCGCGGCGACGACGCGGACGATGTTCCAGGCCGGCTCGATCTCCAAGCCGGTGGCGGCGAGCGGGGCCATGCGGCTGATCCAGGAGGGGCGTTTGGCGCTCGACATCCCGGCCAACGAACAACTGAAGAGCTGGCAGATCCCGGACAACGATTTCACCAAGGGCCACCCGGTCACGCTGCGCCATCTGCTCACGCACACCGCTGGCATGACCGTGCATGGTTTCCCCGGCTATGCGGCGGGCGCGCCGGTTCCCAGCGTCGTCCAGGTGCTGGAGGGCAAGCCGCCGGCCAACACCCCAGCCGTCGTGGCCGAGCGTACGCCGGGGACGTTCTGGAACTACTCTGGCGGCGGGATCACCATCGCCCAGTTGATGATGACCGACGCGGCCGGCCAGCCCTTTCCCGAGATCCTGCGCAGCCGGGTGTTCGGTCCCGTGGGCATGGCCGACAGCACCTATGAGCAGCCGCTGCCGGCGGCGCGCGCGCCGGTCGCCGCGACCGGATATTCGCGGACGGGAACCCCGGTTCCGGGCCACTACCACACCTATCCGGAAATGGCCGCGGCGGGCCTGTGGACCACGCCGAGCGACCTGGCGAAATGGACGATCGCGCTGGAGCAGGCCTATGACGGCTCATCGACCCGGTTGATGTCGAAGGCCAGCGCCAGGACCATGCTGACCGAGGGTCTCGGTCACTGGGGCATTGGCATCGAGCTGGGCGGATCGGGCCGGGATTTCCATTTCACCCACGGCGGCGACGACGTGGGCTTCAAGGCCAACTTCATGGCCTGGCCCCAGGGTCGCCGGGCGGTCGTCGCCATGGCCAACGGCGACGACGGCATGGTGGTCGCACTCGAGCTGATGCAGGCGGTCGCTCGAGAATACGGCTGGAAGGGGCTGGACCCAAGGGAGATCAAGGCGGTAACGCTGAGTGCGGCGCAGGTGAAAGACGTGCTCGGCAGCTACGGGCATGGGCTGGCGGTGGTTTCCGCCGAGGGCTCGGACCTGCGGGTGACTTACGGGGGCGCCCGCGTCGAGCTGTTCCCGATGGGCGACGACCAGTTCCTCGCCGATCCCGCCGGCGCCAACGTCGAGCTGAAATTCGCCCGCGGGCCCGACGGGCAGGTCAAGACCCTCACCGCCATGGGCATGACGGTCGCCCGCGATCCTTGAGGGCGCGGGTGGATCAAGCCTTCGCCTGTTCCTCCAGGTGGCCGTCCTTCAGCGCGAAGACGCGGTCCATGTGTTTGGCCAGGTCGAGGTTGTGGGTGGCGATGAGGGCGGCGACGCCGGTCTTGCGGGCCAGCGCGTAGAGGTTCTCGAAGACCGCGCCTGAGGTGGTTGGGTCGAGGTTGCCGGTGGGCTCGTCAGCGAGCAGCAGGCGGGGCGAATTGGCCAGCGCGCGGGCCACGGCGACGCGTTGCTGTTCGCCGCCGGACATCTGGGCGGGCTGATGGTGGAGGCGTTCAGCGAGGCCGAGGTCGGCCAGCAGGGCCGTGGCCCGGTCGCGGGCGCCCTTGCGAGGGTGGCCGGCGATCATCAGCGGCAGGGCGACGTTGTCCAGGGCGGTGAACTCCGGCAGCAGGTGGTGGAACTGGTAGACGAAACCAATGGTCCCCAGCCGGATCTGGGTGCGCGCCCGGTCGGACAGGTCGGAGCAGTCGCGGCCGAGCACGGTGATCCGGCCGGCGTTGGGCCGCTCCAGCAGGCCCGCGGCGTGCAGCAGGGACGACTTGCCCGAGCCCGACGGCCCGATCAGGCCGACGATCTCGCCGGGGTTCACATCGAGGTCGGCGCCGCGGAGGACCGTCAGTGGGCCGGCGCCGGTGACGTAGCTCCGCTCAAGCCCTCGGATTGAGAGCACGGGTTCGCCAGAAAGAATGGGCTCACTCATAGCGAAGCGCCTCCACCGGATCGAGGCGCGAGGCGCGCCAGGCCGGCGGCAAGGTCCAGACCATCGACATGATCAGCGAGAAGACGGTGATCAGCGCCACCTCCGACCAGTCGACCTTGGCCGGCAGGCGGGAGAGGAAATAGACGTCTGACGCAAAGACCTGCTGGCCGGTGGCCCATTCGACGAAGCTCTGGATCGGGCCGATGTAGAGCGAGACCAGCACGCCGAGGATCAGGCCGCCCGCCGTGCCCGCCGCGCCGATGGCCGCCCCGGTCATGAAGAAGATGCGCAGGATCGAGCCCTGGCCGGCGCCGATGGTGCGCAGGATGGCGATGTCGCGGCCCTTGTTCTTCACCAGCATGACCAGGCCGGAGATGATGTTCATCGCCGCGATCATCACCAGCAGACTGAGGATCAGGCCCATGACGTTGTGCTCGACCTTGAGCGCGCCCCAGTAGGAGGAGTCGCGCTGGGTCCAGTCGGCGACCAGGCCGGCGGGGCCCACGGCGCGGCTCACATCGGCCTTCATCGCCGGCGCCTTGTCGGGCTCGGCGACCTTGATCTCAATGGCGTCGACCCCGCCTTCGCGGCCGAAGAACAGCTGGGCCTGGGCCAGCGGCATGAAGATGTAGCCCTGGTCGTACTGGCTCATGCCCGCGGTGAACGTGCCGCCCACCGTGTAGGTCTTCTGCAGCGGCGCGCTGCCGAAGGCGGTGGCCCCGCCCGAGGGCGAGACCAGCGCGATGGTGTCGCCCGCCTTGACGCCCACGGCCTCGGCCAGGCGCTCGCCGATCAGCACCGTGTCACCGCCGTATTCGCCCGTCCCGAAGGCGTTCATCGAGCCGTGGGTGATGTTTCGGGACACAATGGCGGTGGCCAGCATGTCGCGGCGCGACAGGCCGCGGACGATGGCACCGGTGGTCTGGCTGGGGCCCATGGCGATGGCCTGGGCCTCGATGACCGGAGCGGCCTGGGTGACGCCGGGGATCTTGAGCACCTGGCTGACCGCGCGGTCGCGCTCGGCGGCGCTGTCGAGCACCCCGCCGGTGACGAAGAGGTGGCCGTTGAAGCCGAGGATCTTGCCGAGCAGCTCGGCGCGGAAGCCGTTCATCACCGACATGACGATGATCAGCACGGCGACCGCCAGCATGATGCCGACGAAGGAGATGATGGAGATCAGGGCGACGCCGCCCTGGCTGCGCTTGGCCCGCAGGTAACGGCCGGCCAGCATCCGTTCCCACAGGCCGAAGGGCGCGGCTCGCCCGCCCCCACCCGCCCCCAGGGGGACATCGGTCACGCGGTGATAACCTTCAGCGCCGCGTCGAGCGGCAGGGTCTGGCGCTCGCCGGTGGCGCGGCGCTTGATCTCGACCATACCCCCGGCGACGCCCTTGGGGCCGACGATCAGCTGCCAGGGGATGCCGACCAGGTCGAGGCTGGCGAACTTGGCGCCGGGGCGATCGTCGCGGTCGTCGAGCAGGGGCTCCTTGCCGCGGTCGGTCAGGGCCTTGTAGGCCTGTTCCGCCACCGCATCGACGTCGGCGGCGCCGGGCCGCAGGTTGACCACGGCCGCGCCGAACGGCGCCGCGGCGTCGGGCCAGATGATGCCGGCCTCGTCGTGGCTGGCCTCGATGATCCCGGCCACCAGGCGCGAGACGCCGACGCCATATGAGCCGCCGTGGATCGGCGCATCCTTGCCGTCGGGACCGGTGACCAGGGCCTTCATCGGCTTTGAGTACTTCTCGCCGAAGTAGAAAATATGGCCGACCTCGATGCCTCTGGCCGTCATCCGCTTGTCGGGCGGCACCTCGGCTTCGAACCGGGCGGCGTCGTGCATCTCGTCGGAGGCGGCGTAGAGCTGCGAGCGCTGGGCGACCATCGGCTCCAGGTCGCCGTCCCAGTCGATGTCCGGCCCGGGCGCGCCCATGTCTACCAGGTCCTGGTGGGCGAAGACCTCGCTCTCGCCGGTGTCGGCCAGGATGATGAACTCGTGGGAGAGGTCGCCGCCGATCGGGCCGGGGTCGGCCTTCACCGGGATCGCCTTCAGCCCCAGCCGCGCATAGGTGTTGAGGTAGGCCAGGAACATCCGGTTGTAGGACCGCCTGGCGGCCGCCTCGTCGATGTCGAAACTGTAGGCGTCCTTCATCAGGAACTCGCGGCCGCGCATCACCCCGAAGCGAGGGCGGCGCTCGTCGCGGAACTTCCATTGAATGTTGTAAAAATTCTTCGGCAAGTCTTTGTAAGATTTGATGTAGGCGCGGAAGATGTCGGTGATCACCTCCTCCGCGGTGGGGCCGTAGAGCAGGTCCCGGTCGTTGCGGTCCTTGATCCGCAGCATCTCGTCGCCGTAGTCGTCGTAGCGGCCGCTTTCGCGCCACAGATCGGCGAGCTGCAGGGTCGGCATCAGCACCTCGATGGCGCCGGCGCGGTCCATCTCCTCGCGGACCACCTGCTCGATCTTCTTCAGCACCCTGTGTCCCAGCGGCAGCCAGGCGTATATGCCGGCCCCCTCCTGGCGGATCATGCCGGCGCGCAGCATCAACTGGTGGGAGACGATCTGGGCGTCGGCGGGCGCCTCGCGCAGCGTCGGCATGAAGTAGCGCGAAAGGCGCATGGCGTTGGAGCTTCCCTAGTCGTTCCCAGGCGGAGGGCTCTGATAGCCCTGCCCCGACGTCCTTGGCAACGCGTTCAGCGGCCCCAGGACAGCGCGTTGAGATCGATCAGGTGGAAGTAGAGCACCAGCCACAGCCCCACGAAGACGATCGCCGAGACCCAGGTGGTGGTGATGAACTTGCGCTTCAGCTTGGGATCGATCGGCGCGCCGGGGTCGGTGCCGTCGTTGGGCAGGCCCGCCTCGGCCCGCGTCTGGGTGCCCAGCGGCAGGATGGCGAAGAGCACCGTCCACCAGATGGTCAGGTAGATCGCCACCATGGTGACCGGGCCGCCCATCAGTGGGCTCCTTTAGGGGTTTCCATGAGTTCGACGAGCACGCCGCCCATGTCCTTGGGGTGGACGAAGATCACCGGCACGCCGTGGGCTCCGATGCGCGGGACACCGCCGTTGAGCACGGTGGCGCCCTTGGCGGCCATGTCGTCGCGGGCGGCGAGGATGTCGGGCACCTCGAAGCAGACGTGGTGCTGCCCGCCCTTGGGGTTCTTTTCCAGGAAGGCGGTGATCGGGGACTTGTCGTCGATCGGCTCGATCAACTCGATCTGGCTGTTGGGCAGGTTGACGAAACAGACCCAGACGCCCTGCTCGGGCATGGAGAAGGTTTCGCTGAAATCCGCGGCGCCGAGCATCTCGCGATACATCTTCACCGAGGCGGCGATGGAGGGCGTGGCGACGCCCACATGGTTCAATTTGCCGATCATGGGGGCGGTATAGTCGCTCGCGACGCGGCCCGCTACTGCACCGAGAGCGCGGCGTTGTCGTTGCCGGTGCGAGCGGACTTGGCGAGGACCGAGCCGACATGGGTCGGTTCGAATATCGCGCCGGAGGCCAGCAGGGCTGCGATGCGATCGGGGGCGAAGCCGAGGTCGGCCAGCAGCGACGAGGAGTGCTCGCCGAGGTCCGGCGTCGGACGCTGGAAGCCGGCGGGGGTGCGGGAGAAGTCGGCGTAGGCGCGAACCCCCAGGACGTCGCCCAGCCTGGGGTGCGCCCAGCGCTCCAGGGTGCGGTTCTCCCACAGCCAGTCGCTCTCCAGAGCCTCGTCGGCCCGCAGGGCCGGCGCGGCCGGGACGCCGGCGGTCAACAGCGCCTGGACGGCCTCGTCGCGGCTACGGCCGAGCATCGCCTGGGCCAGGGCCTGGGCGAGGGGCCCGTCGCGGGGCGCGGTGAGCGGATCGGCCCCGACCTCGACGCCAAGCACGCGGCCGAGCGCCTTGGCCTGGCTGGCCCGCTCGCAGACCAGCGCCAGCCAGCCGCCGTCGCCGCATTCGTAGAAGCGATGGAGCGCGCGGGGCCCCAGGCTGTCGCGACCCGCCGACATCGGCGCCCGGCCGACCCTCGTAGGCGACCACTTCGGCCAGCTGGAAGGTCAGGCTTTGGGCCATCAGACTGGTGATGATCTCCTGGCCCACGCCGGTGCGCGCCCGGGCGTTGAGCGCAGCGATGACGCTCATCGAGACGACTGCGGCGGTGGCGACGTCATTGACCGGGATGGTGTGCAGGATCGGCTCATCGCCGGCGCCGCCCGCACCCCCTTGGGCCTGCATCATCCCGCCCTCGGCCTGCAGCAGGGGATCGAAGCCCGGCAGGGTCGCGCGCGGGCCCTTGTCGCCGTAGGCGTTGATCGAGCAGGAAATGATCTTCGGGTTGATCGCCTTCAGCGTCGCGTAGTCGATGCCAAGGCGCGTGCGCACCCCGAAGCGGTAGTTGTCGAGCACCACGTCGGACTGGCGCACCAGGTCGTAAAATACCTGCTTCGCCGCTTGCTGCTTGAGGTCGAGGCCGAGGCCCCGCTTGCCGCGGTTGTAGGCCATGAAGCCGCCCCCATCGCTGCGGAACGGGTCGCCCTCGACAGGCTCGATCTTGATCACATCGGCGCCCAGATTGGCCAGCACGCCGCCGGCATGCGCGCCGGCGATCACCGTGCCGAGATCGAGTACGCGGACGCCATCGAGCGGCGGGACGCCCTCGCCCTCCCCGCTGGCGGGCGGCGGTGGGCGCGGGGCCCAGGCGGGCGGCGTCGCGATCGGCTGGGCGAGGCCGCGCACTGAGGCCGGCGTCTCGCTGAGCCGGGCGGGCGGCGCGGGGATGGCGACCTCGCCCAGGCGCGGATGATCGAAGGTCAGGCGCAGACCGGCCTCGGCCACCGTCTCGCCGGCGAACCAGGCCTCGCGGGCCCCCACGGGGGCGCAGGGGACGCCGTTGGCCTGCAAGAGCTGCAGCCATTCGGTGCGCGGGCGGGTGGCGAAGATGGCGACCAGGGTGTCGCGGGCGGCGAGCGGATCGAGGGCGAGTTCCTCCCAGCGATCCTCGATGCGCAGGGCCTGGAAGACCTTCAGGTAGAAGTTGGCGAACAGCGTGCCCAGGAAGAACCACTGGCCGTCGCCGCACCGGTAGAGCCGGTAGCTGGGGCTGGCGCCCAGCGGCTGGCCGCGCGGCAGCGGCGGCGCCTCGAGCACGCGGACCGGACCGGAGACCTCCGACAGGCCATGCAGGCCGCTGACGGTCACCGCCTGGCCCTTGCCACTCTTTTGCCGCTCCAGCAGCGCCGCGCCGATGGCCGAGGCGCCCATCACGCCCTGGCCGTACCAGATCAGCGGCAGCACCAAGTGGATCGGCTGGTCGGCGTAGGCCCCTTGGCGGAAGGCGACGCCGGAGAGGGCGGTCAGCAGGCTGTGGTGGGGCGGAATCTGGCTCCAGGCGCCGCGGGTCCCGTAGGGCGGCATCCAGGCGTGGATCAGCCCCGGATGGGCGGCGGTGAGCGTCTCCGCGTCGAGGCCGAGCGCCTCCAGGCGGCCTGGCGGATCGCTGAAGATGGCGACATCGGCGCCGGCGATCAGCGCCTCAGCGGCGGCTAGGCCCGCGGCGGTGTCCAGATCAAGCGTCGTGACCTGCTTGTTGCGATTGAAGACCTGGTAGCCCGGATGGTCCTTCCAACGGTCGCCGCCGGGCGGCTCAGCCTTCACCACCTCGGCCTCGAAGTCGCCCAGGAGCATCGCCGCCATAGGACCGGAAATCCCCTGGCTGAAGTCGGCAACGCGCAGGCCCCGGTAAGCTGACAATTCTGGCGGTCTCCCCTGCCCGCCATGAAAGCCGTCCCGCCGCCGTTCGGCAAGCCGTCCTGACTACCGCCCCTTGCGGATGAACTCGCCGATGAGGCCCGCGATCTCTCCCGGGTGCTCCAGCTGCATCAGATGGCCGGCGTCGTCGATAACGATGCGCCGCGATCCGGGGATCAGCGCCTGGGCGGCGCCGCTGGCGGCCTGGTTGTCGGCGATGTCGTGGTCGCCGATCAGGATCAGGGTTGGAACCTTCAGGTCAGGCAGGCGCGATAGGTCCGACGGCCAGGGCTTGATCGGGTCCTTCATCTGGTGGCGCAGGTCCTGCGGACTGGCCTTCAGGATCGCCAAGGCCTTGGCTTTCGCCGCTACATGACCGGGGGCCATGACCCAGCCCGACTTGGCGGCGTTGTCGGCTACGGCGTCCATGTTTCCGATGATCATCGGAAACATTATGCGGGTGACGTGTTCGCCGAAGTTCTTGGTGGGCTGGAAGCCGTTGATCACCGTGCCGGAAATCACCAGCCGGTCGACCTGCTCGGGATGCAGCACCGCGTAGCTGACCGCCAGCCCGCCGCCGAACGAGAAGCCAACCAGGCTGGCGTGATCCATCTTCGCCGCCGCCATCACCGCGGCGAGGTCCTCCTGCACCGAATAGGGCGCGGTGGCCGCCGGCGACTTGCCGTAGCCGCGCCGGTCGTAGCGGACCAGGCGGAACTGTTTGCAGAGGATCGGCCACATGTCGTCGAAGCTGGCGGAATTCACCACGCCGTCGTGGATCAGGACAACCGCCTGGGGGCCTGAACCGCAGGTCTCATAGTAGAGCTGGCCGCCGTCGACATCGACCATTTCGGCCCGCGCGGCGCCGGCCAGGGCCAAGCTAAGCGTGCAAGCAAGCGCCATCGTTCGCCCAATCATGGGACGTCTCCTCGTTTCAAAGGGTTGGTGGGATCAGCTCGCCTTTCGGAAGGCCTCCACGCCTTCGTCGGGCACATATTCCAGGAGGTCGCCGGGCTGGCAGTCGAGCACCCGGCAGATCGCCTCCAGCGTGGAGAAGCGCAGGCCCTTCACCTTGCCGGACTTCAGCAACGAGAGGTTGGCCTCGGTGATGCCGATGGCGCGGGCGAGGGTGTTGGAGCGCACCTTGCGCCGGGCCATCACCACGTCGAGGCGGAGTACGATGGCCATCAGACGAACCCTTCGCGGTCCTGCTCGATCTCTCGGCCGACCAGCATCACCTGGGCGATCACCAGCACCAGGCCGCCCAAGAGCAGTTCCTGGAGGCTGGTCATATGGGCCCAGTTACGGTCGATCTCGTAACCGGTGGCGTCGAGCGCCAGGTGGCAGACGAACGGCAGTATGGCGTCGGCCAGGAGCGCGATCCCCACCCACTGGAGATGCCGGGCGTTGCGCGCCGCGAACACCTGGCCGCGGGCATAGAGGCGAAACAGGCCCTGCAGGTTCCAGAACAGCAGCACCATGGGCGCCGAGCGGACGATCCAGACCAGGGCGTAGACCATTCGATGCACGAGGCTCAGCGAGGCGAAGGTCACATAGCCGGGTGGCGGATGGCCCTCGGTGCTTATCGCGCCGCCGGGCGCGCCGAGTGAGATGACGCGGCCCCGATAGAGGAGGACCGCCCAGACGCCGAACACGGTCAGGGCGACGAAGGTCCACAGCAAGGCCCCGAAGAGCATGGCGAACCCGCGGCTGCTGGCGCGGACCCGGCGGTAGGCGGGATGCTCCGCGACACCCGGCGAGAATTCGAGAACGTCGGCCATAGGCGGTCTCCACAGGACCAGACCGCAGCGTCCTGCATCAATATATTTCTGTCAAACAATAATTCCAGAGTGAGGGCAGGACGGCGCACCGCCCTGCCCCGCCCGTCCTACGCTCCCAGGGTCCAGACGACTTCGTAGAGGCCAGGGTGGGCTTCTCCGAGCGCCTTGTTGCGGGCCATGAAGCCCTCGCCGGCGAGCTTTTCGAACACCGCCCGCATGGCCGCTTGGTCGCGGCACTGGGCGTAGTTCACCACCCGGGTCCCATCCAGACTGCGATGCAGGCTTGCGGACAGCCAGCCCGGAACCTCGCGGGCGCTCTCGGCCGCCTCTTTCAGGAGCGCGATCAGGGCGTCCTGGCCACCCTTCGGCACGGTGAACACATTGATCTGGGTGATGACGCCGGCTTCGGCTGTGATGATCGGCATGGCGATCTCCTCGATATGAGGGCCTGACAGCTCGCCTGTTCGTCGAGGCAACACCCGCCAAGCCCAATTCGACGCTTTCGCGCCTGGGCTTGCCGCGGGTTCCGTCGCCGCCAAAAGGGACGACGGCGCAGGGCTTCCGCTCTGACGGAAGGGACCGGGCTTACCGATGCCGGGCCTGGCCTTTTTCGACAGCGCCAGCCTATCGCGATGCGGCGCCTATTGCGAAGGGGAACTGACCTCGACCAGGGCCCGGTAGCGGTGCACCGGCGGCGGCATCGGCGAATTGGGGCCCATCACGCTCTTCCAGATGATCTCGTTGAGCTGGTGCATGGGTGCGCGGTCATTGTCGGAGAATTCCATCTTCGCGCTGGCCGCGGCGCCATAGGCGGTGACCAGGTTCTTGGCGTTGAGGTCCACCTGGGCCGGCAGGGCTTCGAAGGGTTTCAGGTCCGGCTCGGTCCCGAAGGCGGCGTAAAGCGGCGTCGCGGCGGCGTCGAACTGGCTCATCGGCGGCAGGCCCAGCAACAACTCCATGGTCCTGAGCAGCGACGAGGTGGAGTAGAGGGTCGAATCCACCGTCCCGCGCTTGATGTAGGGGCTCGCGACCAGCGCAACCGTGCGCCGTGCATCGACGTGATCAGGCCCGTCCTGGGCGTCGTCCTCGACGATGACGATGGCGGTCGTGGCCCAATACTTCGAATGGCTCACGCGATCGACGATGCGACCCAGCGCCAGGTCGTTGGAGGCGACGGCGGCGACCGGCGTAAAGGCGCCGGGCTCGGTCCCGCGGGTGTGGTCCTCCGGCAGGGCCATGACGATGTAGTTGGGCAGACGCTTCTCAGGGTCGGGGTCGTCGAACGCTTGCTCATAGCCGTCGAACTCGGCCAGGAAGATCTTGGCGTACTTGGTGTCGCGGTCGACCTTGACCCGATAGTTAGGCGAGACGTGGCCCCAGAAGCCGTCGGCGCGGGCCGAGGCGCCCATACCTTCGCCAGTCGAGACGCGGGCGGCGTATTCGCCGTAGCTGCGATAGGTCAGGCCCTTGCGGCGGGCCAGATCCCACATATAGCCGGCGGCGTTGGTATAGGCGGGCGTGCGGGCGGATTCGGAATGCCCGCCATAGGTCGGCGGCCACCATTTCTCGTTGAAGTCGGTGGCGTAGGCGCCGTTCGACCAGGCGTGGCCGTCCTCGCTGACCTCGCCGTCGGCGTAGAAGTTGTCGAGGGTCACGAACTGCTCGGCCAAGGCATGGTGGTTGGGCGTGACCTTGCGGCCGAAGATGGCCAGGCGCGGGTCGCCGTCGCCCTTGCCCAGGTCGCCAAGAACCTGATCGTAGGTCCTGTTTTCCTTGATGATGTAGATGATGTGCTCGATCGGTGAGCCAGCGCCGACGAGGCTCGGCACGACGCTCGGCGCCTTGGGCGCGCGAGCCTGCTGCAGCAGGCTGTCGTTGTAGGGGGAGTTGGCGGCGACCTGGCGGGTCCAGGCGGCCAGGCGCTTCTTCAGGTCAGCCAGCGCAATGCGCGAGACGCTGCCGGTCTGCAGGCTCTTGACGCTCTCCTCGACGCGCCCGTTCGGGTTCAGCGGGCTCTCCGGACCGTGGATGTCGGGGTAGGCCTGTTCGCCCTTGGTCGCGCCGACGTAGAGATTGCCGCCGGTGACGGCGAGCGCCGAGGGGTACCAGCCGGTTGGGATGAAGCCCACGACGGCGGTGCGGGCGCGCTCATGGATGTCCATCACCGCGATGGCGTTGTTGTCGGCGTTGGCGACGAACATCAGCTTGCGCGCGGGATCGATGGCCAGCGCGTTGGGCGTCGAGCCCTCCGGCGCCAGGGGCGAGAGCGTGGTCGACAGCCGCTCGATGACCCGGAGCGAGCGCGCGTCGATCACATGGACGGTGTTGTCGTTGGAGCAGGCGACGAACAGCCGCCCGTCGGCGGACAGCACCATGTCGTTCGGGTTGGCCCCGACGTGGATCGTGGCGATCACCTTGTTCGAGGCCGTATCGATCACGCTGACCGACTTGCTCGACCAGTTGGAGACGAAGAGCCGCGAGCCGTCCTTCGACAGGACCAGTTGGTAGGGGCTGATCTCCACCGGGATGCGGGCGATCAGCTTGCCGGTGTTGGCGTCGAAGGCGACGACGTTGGTGGCGGCGGAATCCACGCCCTGGTTCGCCGCGTAAAGCACCGGGCGGGTGGGGTGGCGCGCGACCCCGGAGAACCAGGTCTTGTCGGCCGCAATGGTCTCGTTGAAGAGCGCGGTCGGTTTCTCGCTCAGCCGGCCGTTCTTGTAGGCGAAGGCGTAGATCGGGGCGGGCGTAGCGGCGATCTTCTTGACGCCGGCCGAATTGCCGCCGGCGACGTAGAGCGTCCCGTGATCCGGCGACCAGGAGAGCCCCAGCCAGGCGGACTTCAGCGGGACCTTCTGCACCGCCTTGCCGGTGGCCGTGTCGATGACCGTCAGGCCGTGCGGCAGGTAGCCGGCGTTGACCGCGATCAATGCCTTGCCGTCGGGCGCCGCGGTGACGCTCATCACCAGGTCGCCGGTGTCGGCCAGCTTCTCGCCGGCCGGCGTGATCCGCCAGCCGTTGGGCAGGTCGAAGCCGCCCTTGATGGCGTGCGGCCGCTCGAGGGTGGCCGGTCCGATCTCACGCGGCGTCGCGGCTGGCGCAGCCTGCGCGGTGGAGGCCAGGACCGCGAGCATGAACCCCGTCGCCAATAGCTGCTTCATCCCCTGCCCCATCGCTTGCCCGTCCCATCGCTGTAGGACGGTTCTGTGACAGGTTCATACCTGCGCGACCGTGACGCAAGGGACGGCGGCGGCGTGCTAGCCTGACGGCGACAGCTGGAGGACGCCTGCCATGAAGACCGCAACCCTGGGCCCGCTTGGCGAAGTCAGCCGGCTGACGCTGGGCGGCGGCGGCATCGGCCAGATCTGGGGCGAGAACACCCACGAGGAGGCGGTGGCGACCCTGAAGGCGGCGCTGGACGGCGGGATCACGGTGCTGGACGCCGCGCCCATGTATCGCAACTGCGAGCAGTTCATCGGCGAGGCTTTCGGCGGACGGCTGCCCGTGGGCGTGAAGGTCACCACCAAGTGCCAGCTCGGCACGCCCGGACCCGGCGAGGCCGAGGAGATTTTGACGGCGTCGCTGGCGGCCAGCCTGCAGGCCATGCGGCTGGAACGCATCGACCTCTTCTTCCTGCACTCGAATATCCATGCGGACGGCTTCGCCTACGCCCACGGCAACGACAGCCGCGACCGCTTCTCGACGACCTGGTCGACCTATGTGAACGAGGTGGTCCCGGCGTTCGAGGCGCTGAAGGCGCAGGGTCGGATCGGCGCCTGGGGTGTCACCGGGATCGGCGAGCCGGCCGCGGTGCTGTCGGCGCTGGGCCATGATCCGAAGCCCGACGCCGTGCAGGCCATCGCCAACCTGATGGACAGCGCCGGGGCGCTGCGCCGCTACGCCGGTCCTGAGCGGGCCCGCGAGATCGCCGCGACGGCCAAGGCGCGCGGCGTGGGCGTCATGGGCATCCGCGCGGTGCAGGCCGGGGCGCTGACCGCCGCCATCGACCGCGAGATGTCGCCGAACTACCCGGACCGCAAGGACTATGACCGCGCGGCGTCGTTCCGCGCGCTTTGCGCGGAGTGGGGCGAAGACCCCGCCGTCGCGGCGCACCGCTACGCGCTCAGCATGCCCAACATCGACACGGTGGTGCTGGGGGTGAAGAACCGCGCCGAGCTCGCCCAATGCCTCGCCGCCGAGGCCGCGAGTCCGATGGACGCGAAGCAGATCGCGGCCATCGACGCCCTGGATCTTGTGGTCGCCTGAGGCCTCACCTCGGCTCGCCCCTGTGAATAGTTGTTGACGCGCACCACCCTCGATTGTCTCGGCCGACCCCGGTGATAGTCTCGCCCTCTCAGCGGAGGCGGACGGGAGAATTTCGATGGGCTCGGGCGGCACGACGCACACCGAGGGCGAGGATCACCCTTGGACGATTCAGATCCCGGATCACCCGAAGCGCGCGGACAGTCCGACCTATGTGGTCTCCCGCAGCCTGATGAATGCGATGGTCAAGCAGGCCGCGGGCGTGCTGCATGACTTCTTCCTGGGCGCTGAGACAAGTTTCCAGGACCACCACGGCGGCGGCCTGTGGGTGAAGGACGACAAGGGCTGGATGCTGCTGAAGAACCTGGCCGGGATGGAATGGAGCCAGCAGTTTTGCGCGGATCCGAAGAAGGTCGATTATCTGCGCCAGGTCGCCCAGCGGATCTATGCCGCCTTCCCGCTCTCCATCCCGGCGATGAAGACCCTGCTGGGCGGCAGCGCGGCCAAGTACGATGTCGAGGGCATGTTGAGCCAACCGATCGTCGACCAGGCCGGCGTTGCCCGTTGGGTGGACTCGATCTTCAACGCCAGTGTGCCGCTCTATCCGGCCCGGCACACCGGGGTGCTGGCGCCGACGGCGCACGCGCCGGCGGGTACGGGTCCGCTGATCGAAGGGGGTGTGCACCACTACCCAACGCCGATCACCGACATCGAGCTGTTCAAATACGACGACTTCCAACTCTGGGTGGTCGACGCCCAGGGCAAGGTGGCGGCGGTGACGCCGGCCGGTCCGCGCGGGTCGGGCAACCCCGAAGTCAACGTGGCTTTCGCCACGCCGGGTACGGAGCTGCACAAGCAGTGGATGGAAACGCATATGAAGGGCGAGCACCTGACGCTGAGCGGCGACAGTTCGCTGGCCAAGCAGGCCTTCGCTGACCAGCCCGGCTAGACTCTAAGCACCGTCGTCTCGACCACGGGGCGGCGGCCCCAGAGGCGCTGGCTGGCCTTTTTCACCGCGCGCGACATGGCGGACTCGACGGTCTCGTCGTCATCGCGGTCGGGGCCTTTCAGCCGGTCCAGGGCGCGCTCGGCCTCGTCGGCCAGGTCGTCGAGCATGTCGTCGAGCGCCTCGGCGTCATCGGCGGCCAGGCCAAGCGCACGGACCTGCGGGCCCGAGACGATCTTGTTGCGGCCGTCCAACGCCACCGAGACGGCGATGACACCGTTGGAGGCGGCGTGGCGACGCTCGCGGAGGGCGTCGCCATTCTCAGGGGTGACTACCCGGCCGTCCACGTAGAGCCGGCCGGCGGGCACCTCGCCGATGATCTCCGCACGACCGGGGGCGAGACGGACCATGTCGCCGTTGCGCGGGGTGACCTGCTGGGGGACCTGCAGGTCGCGGGCGAAGGCGGCGTGTTCGAGGAGGTGTCGGCGCTCGCCGTGGGTGGGCACGGCGATGGTCGGCCGCGCCCAGCGATACATCTCGGCGAGCTCGTCGCGGCACGGGTGGCCGGAGACGTGGATGCCGGGATGGTCGCGCTCGGTGTAAAGGCGCACGCCACGGTCAGCGAGCTTGTTCTGCAGGTTGCGGATCGGGATGTCGTTGCCCGGGATGATCCGAGAGGAGAAGACGCAGGCGTCATTGGCGCCCAGGCTCACATGCGGATGGGTGCCTTCGGCGATCCGCGACAGGGCAGCCCGCGGTTCCCCCTGGCTGCCGGTACAGAGATAGAGGATGGCTTTGGGCGGGAACGCCTTGGCCTCATGGTCGTCGAGGAAGGGCTTCAGGCCCTCCATCAGCCCCACCGACTTGGCGGCCGAAGCCATGCGGATCATCGAGCGGCCGACCAGGCAGACGCGGCGGCCGGCGGCCTCGGCGGCGCGGCAGACCGAGTCCATCCGCGCGACGTTGGAGGCGAAGCAGGCGACGGCGACCTTGCCGTTCAGGCTGCCGATCAGCGGGATCAGGGCCTCGCGGACCTCGGCCTCGGAGCCGGCGTGGCCGTCGACGAAGACGTTGGTCGAGTCGCAGACCATGGCCAGCACGCCCTCGTCGCCGAGGCGCTGGATGGCGGCGCTGTCGGTGACCGAGCCCAGCAGCGGGTCCGGATCGATCTTCCAGTCGCCGGTGTGCAGGATGGTGCCCAGCGGCGTGCGGATCGCCAGGCCGTTGGGCTCGGGGATCGAGTGGGTGAGCGTGATCAGCTCCAACGAGAACGGGCCAAGCTCGATGGTCCCGTTCAGCGGCACGATGGTGATCTCGGCTTCGTCCAGCAGCCCCGCCTCGCGGAGCTTTTCGCGCAGGATGAAGGCGGTGAACGGGGTGGCGAAGATCGGCGCCTTGAACCGGGGCCAGAGCCAGGCGACCGCGCCGATGTGGTCCTCGTGGGCGTGGGTGAGCACGATGCCCAGCAGACGGTCCTTGTTTTCGACCATGAACTGCGGGTCGGGCAGGATCACCTCGACGCCCGGGGTGGTCTGGTCGCCGAAGGTCACGCCCAGGTCGACGACGATCCACTTGCGGTCGTGCGGCGGGCCGAAGCCGTAGAGGTTGAAATTCATGCCGATCTCGTTCGACCCGCCAAGTGGCAGGAAAACGAGCTCGTCGCCCTTGTGTGCTTTAGTCATTTACGCCTTCGCCGTGTTCCGGCGGTAGATCTCGAGCATGCCGCGGATGGTCAGGTCCGGGTCGAAGTGGTCGATGGCCGCAGTCGCGCCGTGGAACAGCGAGGCGACGCCGCCGGTTCCGATGACCGTCATCGGCTTGCCCCATTCGGCCTTGATGCGCGCCACCAGGCCCTCGATGAGGGCGATATAGCCCCAGTAGACCCCGGACTGCATGGAGGCGACCGTGTCCTTGCCGATGGCGGTGTTGCCGCGCGGACGCTGGATGGCCACCCGGGGCAGCTTGGCTGCGGCCTGGTGCAGGGCCTCCATGGAGAGGTTGATGCCGGGCGCGATCGCACAGCCCTCCATGCCGCCGTCGCCGGCGATCACGTCGAAGGTGGTGGCGGTGCCGCTATCGATGACGATCAGGTCGCCGGGATAGACGATGTGGGCGCCGATGGCGTTGACCAGCCGGTCGGCGCCGGCCTCGGACGGCTTTTCGATGCGCACCTCGATGCCGAGGTCGACGTTCTCGCCGATCACCAGGGGCTCCACGTGCAGGTAGCGGCGGGCGAGGTTCCTGAGGTTGAAGATCGACTGCGGGACGACGCTGGAGATGATGCAGCCAGTGAACGCACCGAGCTGCAGCCCGGCCATCCCAAGAAGCTGGGAGAGCCAGACCGCGTATTCATCGGCGGTGCGGCTGGACTCGGTGGCCGAGCGCCACTGGGCGATCCACTCCTGGCCGTCGTGGACGGCAAAGAGGGTGTTGGTGTTGCCCTGTTCGATAGCCAGCAGCATGGGCCTCACGGAGCTCCGAAAAAGACGTCGCCCGCCGTTATGCGCTCAAGGGCCCCGTCGTCCAGCCGAAGCCGCAGGGCCCCGTCCTGGTCCATGCCTTCGGCGACGCCCAGCAGCGTGCGGTTGGGCAGGCGCGCCTCGCAGCGTTCACCCAGGCCCAGCGCCCGGGCGGTCCAGGCGCTAGCGATGGGGGCGAAACCCTCGGTCGACCACAGCCTGCGCCAGACCTCGAACCGGTCGGCGAGCACCTCGACCGCGTCGGCGGCTTTGGGCGGCGGGCCGCCCATGTGCTCGGCGAAGGACGTCGCCGCACGCGCCGTGTCGCTCGGCGCGTGGGCGAGGTTCACGCCGATGCCGACGGCGAGCCACAGCCGCCCGTCCGGTCGCGATCCGGACTCCACCAGTATGCCCACGGCCTTCTTGCCGAAGACCAGAACATCGTTGGGCCACTTCAGCCTCGCGGCGCCGGCGCCCAGGCAGGTGTCGGCCAGGTCGCAGGCGGCGAGCGCGGCCACGAAGGACAGCTGGGCCGCCTCGGCGGCGGGGACATCGGTGGTGGTCAACAGCGTGGCGGCGAGGTTGCCGATCTCGGTGGACCAGGCCCGGCCGCGACGGCCGCGCCCGGCGGTCTGGCGCGCGGCGGTGATCCAGACAGGCCCGCCCTCCCCGGCTTCGGCCCGGCGGCGCGCCTCGGCGTTGGTGGAATCGATCTCGTCGTAAGCCTCGATCGGCGGATGGTCCGCCACGAGCCTAGGCCAGGCCAAAGGCGTGCGCGGCGCGCTGGGCGGCCGGATAGATCCAGATCAGCGCGCCCAGGACGACCGGGAAGGAAAACAGCGCCAGGCCGATGGCGATGGCGCGCGCCTCGACCGGCGGCTGGTCGGTGGGGCCGACGGCGCCGTCGAACCACATCACCTTGATCAGGCGCAGGTAGTAGAAAGCCGCCACCACCGAGCCGACCAGCCCGAGGACCGCGGCGCCCTCGCCGAGGATGCCGGCGCCCATGGCCGCCTTGAACACGAACACCTTGGCCCAGAAGCCGGAGAACGGCGGCAGACCGAGCGCCGACAGGGAGAAGGCGGTCATGGCGAGCGCGATGCCCGGCTGCTCCTTGAACAGTCCGGCCATGTCCTCCAGCGTCTCCATCGACTTGCCCTTGCGCGACAGCGCCGCCAGGCAGGCGAAGAAGCCGGTCACGTCGACCATGTAGAGGACCATGAACACCAGCATCGAGGTGACGCCCTCGGCGTTGCCGGCGGCAAGGCCGATGATCGCGTAGCCGACGTTGGCGATGGAGGAATAGGCCCACAGGCGCTTGAGGTTGGTCTGGGCGAGGCCCGCGAAGGCGCCGACACCGACAGAGATCAGGCCGAGCGCCACCAGCACCTGCTGCCACTGGACGATGGCCCCGCCGAACGCTTCGGCCAGCAGGCGGGCGAAGAGCACCATGGCGGCGAGCTTGGGGGCGCCGGCGAAGAAGGCCACGACGGGGGTCGGGGCGCCCTCGTAGACGTCCGGCGTCCACATGTGGAACGGGGCGGCGGAGACCTTGAACGCCAGGCCGCAGATCAGGAACACCAGGCCAAACAGCACCCCGGTCTGCGCGCCCCCGTGGACGGCCTTGGCGATGTCGGTGAACACCGTGGAGCCGGCGAAGCCATAGACCAGGCTCGCGCCATAGAGCAGCAGGCCCGAGGAGAGCGCGCCCAGGACGAAATATTTCAGGCCGGCCTCGGAAGCCTTGGCGTCGTCGCGGCGCAGGGCGGCCAGGACGTAGAGGGCCAGCGACTGCAGCTCGACGCCCACGTAGAGCGAGATCAGGTCGCCGGCGGAGACCATCATCCCCATGCCGAGCGCGGACAGCAGGATCAGCACCGGAAATTCGAAATTGTGCACGCCGCGGCGTTCGAACCAGCGCTGGCCGAGCGGAATGGCGACCGCGCTGCCGGCGAAAATGGCGACTTGGGAGAAGGCCGACGCGGCGTCGGCGATCATCCCGCCGGAGAAGCCTCGGCCGAAGGGTCCGGTGGCGGCCTGGACGGCGGCGGCGGCCAGCACCAGCACCCCGCCCCAACCGACAAGCCGAGCGGACTTTGGCGCGAACGCGCCCACGACCAGGAGCAGCATCGCCCCGATCGCCAGGATCAGCTCCGGATAGGCCAGGCCAAGGTCGGCGGAGAACGTCATGCGGTCGTCAGCTCCCGATGGCCGCTTGGTAGGCCTGGACCAGATGGTCGACGGAAGCCTGGGTGAGGTTGAAGACCGAGCCCGGATAGACGCCGAGCGCCAGCGTGCCGGCGATCAGCGGCGCGAAGATCGCCACCTCGCGCCAGTCGAGGTCGGTGATGCCGGCGAGCTTCTCGTTGGTCAGTGTCCCGAAGATCACCGCGCGGTAGAGGTTGAGCGCATAGACCGCCGAGAGGATCACGCCGGTGGCGGCGATGATCACCGTCCAGGTGGAGACGCCGTAAGCGCCGGTCATGGTCAGGATCTCGCCGACGAAGCCAGAGGTGCCCGGCAGGCCGACATTGCCCATGGTGAACAGCATGAACACCGCAGCGTACCAGGGCATGCGGTTGACCAGCCCGCCGTAGAAGGCGATCTCGCGGGTGTGCATGCGGTCGTAGACCACGCCGACGCAGAGGAAGAGCGCCCCGGAGATCAGGCCGTGGCTGAGCATCTGGAACAGCGCGCCCTGCTCGCCCGTGGCGTTGCCGGAGAAGATGCCCATGGTCACGAAGCCCATGTGGGCGACGGAGGAGTAGGCGATCAGCTTCTTGATATCGACCTGCCGGAAGGCCACCAGCGACGTGTAGACGACCGCGATCACGCTGAGGGCGAAGATCAGCGGCGTGAACAGGTGCGAGGCGGCCGGGAACATCGGCAGGCTGAAGCGCATGAAGCCGTAGCCGCCCATCTTCAACAGGATGCCGGCCAGGATCACCGAGCCCGCGGTGGGCGCCTCGACGTGGGCGTCGGGCAGCCAGGTGTGCACCGGCCACATCGGCATCTTCACAGCGAAGGAGGCGAAGAAGGCCAGCCACAGCCAGGTCTGAACCGCCGGGTCGAAGTGGTAGACCATCAGCTCCGGGATCGAAGAGGTGTGGCTGATGCCGATCATGGCCAGGATCGCGGCCAGCATCAGCACCGAGCCCAGCAGGGTGTAGAGGAAGAACTTGAAGGCTGCGTAGACCCGCCGTTGGCCGCCCCAGATGCCGATGATCAGGAACATCGGCACCAGGCCGAACTCGAAGAAGATGTAGAACAGCACGATGTCGAGGGCGCAGAAGACCCCGATCACCAGGCACTCTAGCATCAGGAAGGCGATCATGTACTCCATGACGCGCTTCTCGATCGCGTGCCACGAGGCGGCGATACAGATCGGCATCAGGAAG
>JANXXK010000064.1 GCA_025350685.1 Alphaproteobacteria bacterium
CCCGCCCAGGCGCAACCGCAAGGTCCAACGCCCGATCGACGGCCACCTCTACGCCCTCAGAAACCTCGTCGAGCGCTGCTTCTCAAAGCTCAAACACAGCCGAAGGCTGGCCACTCGCTACGACAAGACCGCCGACAGCTACATCGGCTTCGTACTTGTCGCATCGGCACGACTCTGGGTCAGGCATTTCGTCAACACGACCTAGGGCTTGCCGGTTTTCAAGATTTTCCGCCTGGAGCCGAAGAATCTGCCGCCACGGGCGAGACGGCGAGCGAGTCTAGCGCTAGGTGGGAAGGCCTTGCTGCATGTCCCAACCATCGGGTTGCGACCGTGGCGCGGACCGTCCGCGGGAGCGGACTTCATTCGGTCACCGAGTAGGGAGGCGTGATGTCGGACGGGGATGAAAACCCACCGCGGACCGCTGCGCTTGACTCGGCCCATGTCGGCGACATTGAAGGCGCCTTCGGCGCCATCCGCCTCGGCGACGACGCGCCGCCAGCCGGAATCAAGGCCCGCCTGACGACGCTCCTGGCGGTCGTCGGGCCGGGTCTCATCGTCATGGTGGGCGACAACGACGCCGGCGCTTTTGGCACCTACGCGCAGGCAGGCCAGACCTACGGGACCAGCCTCCTCTGGGTCCTGCTGGTGCTGGTCCCGGTGCTCTACGTCAATCAGGAGATGGTGCTGCGCCTGGGCGTGGTGACCGGCGTCGGCCATGCCCGGCTGATCCTGGAGCGCTTCGGCAAGTTCTGGGGCGCGTTCAGCGTCGTGGACCTCTTCATCCTGAACGCTCTCACCATCGTCACCGAGTTCATCGGCATCAGCCTGGGGATGGACTACCTGGGCATCCCCAAGATCGTCGGCGTGCTGATTTCTGCCGGCGTCATCGTGGCGGCCGCCAGCACCGGCTCGTTCAAGCGTTTCGAGCAGGTCTGCATGACCCTGGTGGCGGGCTCGCTGCTGCTGGTTCCGATCTTCGTGATGGTCCACCCGAGCGGCGGCCAGATATTGCACGACTTCGTGGTTCCGGGCCTGCCGAAGAGCTCGGACCTGTCGGCGGTGGTGTTGTTGATCATCGCGATCATCGGCACCACCATCGCGCCCTGGCAGCTGTTCTTCCAGCAGTCCTACCTGATCGATAAGCGGATCACGCCGCGCTTCATGAACTATGAGCGCACGGATCTCTGGATCGGCATCGCCATCGTCATCGTCGGCGCTGCGGCCATCATCGCCTTCACCGCCGCGACCTTCGCCGGCCACCCGGAGTTCGGGCATTTCACAGACGCTGAGGGCGTCGCGAGAGGCCTGCAGAAGTACTCTGGAAGGCTCGCCGGAACGCTGTTCGCGCTCGCCCTGATCGACGCCTCGATCATCGGCGCCGCGGCCGTTGGGCTGTCGACATCCTATGCCCTGGGCGATGTGCTCGGGCTGAAGCACTCCCTGCACCGGAAGATCTCCGACGCGAAGGGTTTCTACATCGTCTTCGCCGGCATCCTGTTCCTCTCGGCGGTCGTCGTACTGATCCCCGGCAGCCCACTAGGGCTGCTGACCGTCGGCGTGCAGGTGCTAGCGGGCGTCCTGCTGCCCTCCGCCACAGTGTTCCTGCTGCTGCTCTGCAATGACGCCGAGGTGGTCGGGCCGTGGGTGAACGGCCTCTTCGGAAACCTCTTCACCTCGGCAGTGATCGCGGTCCTGGTGGTGCTGTCGCTCGTGCTGACCGCCGGCGTCTTGTTCCCGAGCCTCAGCGCCCACGCCATCATCCTGATCTTGGAGGCGGGCGCGGCGGTCTGCGCGGCGGGCGCGATGGCCTTCCTGGTCTACCGACGTCTGCGGCCAGCGGCGCCTAGGCGCGGCGTCGACACCAGCCTGCGCCCGACGTGGCGGATGCCGCCGCTGGCCCTCCTCAACGCGCCGCAGCTGTCCGCCGAGGTGCGGATCGGGCTGACGGTCCTGCGTACCTATCTGCTGATCGCCATGATCCTGGTGATCGTTCGTGTCGTGGAGGTCGCCCTTGGCCAATGACCGCGTTGCCGCTAGCATCTTCGCCAAGGCAGTCCACACGCCTCAATCTGTTGAGAAGACTCCGTGACCCTTAGCGCCGTTAAGGCCAGCCCCACCACCGTCTCCCTCATTTCGATGCTGAAGCGCGCGGCCACCGGCTCCGATGGCGCGGTGCTCGGCCGGCTGGAAGATGTCGTCACGGTGCTGCGGGACGATGACCACCCGCTGCTAAAAGGCCTCGTCTTCAGCACGGCTAGCGGCCCAGAATTCCTGCCGATGGCTGTCGTAGAGGTCATCAGGCCGGACGGGGCGGTTTGTGTCGCGGCGAAGGCAGAGCGCCAATCGTTCGTTCGGCGTGAGGGCGAAGTGCTGCTGAAAGCCGAGGTGCTCGGGCGGCGTCTAATCGACCTGCCGCGCGGCG
>JANXXK010000072.1 GCA_025350685.1 Alphaproteobacteria bacterium
GGTGTTCTCCCAAAGTTCGAGATTTTCCAGGACATTCAGCGTCAGCGCCGGCGCCGGCTTGTCAGCCGGCGCGTCCACGGCGCGCGCGGCGCCAGCGAAGGCAAGCACGCCCGCCAACGCGCCGGCGGCCACGCGCAGTCCCTTCAATCGGCCCAAGGCGCGCCCCTTGCCCGCCATGCTTCTGTCACCCCTCGGGAACTCTTCCCGGCAGAATGGGGAAGAATCACCCCCGGCGATAGGGGTGCGGCCGTCGGCAGGCAACATCCCTCCGCCCTATAGCAAGGTCCCCTTGAGGATCAGCAGCGCGACGCTGAAGTAGATCACCAGACCCGTCACATCCACGAGCGTGGCGACGAACGGCGCAGAGGCGCTGGCCGGGTCGAACCCGAGCCGCTTCAGCACGAATGGCAGCATCGATCCCGCCATGCAGCCGAAGGACACGATGCCCACCAGACCGACACCGACGGTCAGCGCAATCAACCGCCAATGGACGCCATAGTCGTAGAATCCGAACACCTGCCAGGCGGCGATCCGGGCCATGCCGATCACCCCAAGAATCGCGCCGAGCGTCACGCCGGCCGGAAGTTCGCGCACCGCGACACGCCACCAATCGCGCAGGCGCAGCTGGCCGAGCGCCAAGGCCCGGATCAGCAACGAGGTCGCCTGCGACCCGGAATTGCCGCCGCTGCTCATAATCAGCGGGATGAAGAGGGTCAGCACGATCGCCTTCTCCAGTTCGCTCTGAAAATACTGCATGGCGTTGGCCGTCAGCATCTCGCTGAGGAACAAGGCGCAAAGCCAGCCCGCCCGCTTGTAGATCATTCGGCCAAAGGTGATCTGCAGGTACGGCCCCTCGACCCCGGCGACGCCGCCGAACCGCTGGATGTCTTCGGTGCTCTCCGCCACGATGGCGTCGATCACGTCGTCCACTGTGACGATGCCAAGTATGCGCCCGCTGGTTTCCACCACCGGCACGGCCAGTAGGTCATGACGCGAGATCAGGCGGGCGACCTCCTCCCTATCGGTGGTAGGCGTCACCGTGACCGGCTCTCGCCCACTGGCCAAGGAGAGTATCTTGTCGGTCGGCTCGCAAGTGATCAGGCGGCGCAATGACACCGTCTGGAGCAGCACGCTCGTGGCGGGGTCGAGAACGTAGATCGGATAGACGGTCTCTCGCGAGTGATGAACGTCGCGGATGTGCTGGATGACCTCAGTGACCGTCGCCGTCGCGGGGACGCTGACGAACTCGGTTGTCATGATGCTACCGGCGCTGTCGCGGGGGTAGTCGAGCAGGCGGTGGATGGCGACAGCGTCGTCAGCATCAGTGAGCGCGAAGACTGCTTCCCGGTCAGCCTCCTTGGCCACACGCAGATGATCGACCAGACGGTCGGACGCCATACCCGAAATGATGGCCCCCGCCCGATCACGCGGCATCGCGTGCAGCAGCTTCGCGCCGTTCTCAAGTTCCGGCTGGTCGAAGACATCAATCGCACGCTGGAGCGGAAGTCGCTCAAGCAACGCCAGGGATTGATCCTGTGGCGTCTCATTGAGCATTTCGGCGATGTCAGCCGAGTGCCGATGGGAAAGGTCTGGCGCGGCAGTGGGTTGCGGCGCGACGGGGGTCAGAACGTCGGGGTTGGTCATGGCTCACCTCAAAATCCGCCATCGCGGGCGGATCGCGGGAGCCGACCCTTTTGGTCAGTCCGCGACCGTCGGCGACGGCGGGTAAGATCGACTGGGACTGCCGTCAGGCATGGGTTTGTTTCCGGTGGAGTGGCCGAAGACCTTCGGCCCCAGAGGTTGGCGGGCTTACTTTTGGATGAACGTGCCCGCGAGCCCGCCGTGCGCGGAACACGAAGAAGAAAAGGCGCGCGTGCGCCTGGGAGAGTTGCAGCAGCAGGCGCGCGCCCCGAACGTGGCCCAGCTCCAGCGAGCGTCTGGCGGCAACGGCCCACGCTTTGGCCGATGCGGTCGCCCAGCGTTCAAGGCGCCAAGCGGCGGCGGCGTGATCGTTCACTCGCGGCGATGGGCTGTGCGCCATGCTTCGCCCCTCTCAATCCTGATGATCGCGCAGAAGGGCGAGCTTGGAGAGCCCGTACCGCCACGTCGCAGGTTGCGCTGCATCGCCTCAGAGGGCGATGTAGAACGCCGCGACGTTGCATCAGGATTTCGTAAAGGACACGTCGTCAGACGCTCAGGCTGTGGGGGCCGCTCGTTCCTTGCGCAGAAGCTCGGTCAGTTCGGCGACGGCCTGGGTCAGGTACAGGACTTCCTTCTCGCGCAGGCCGTCGAGCTTCTGATGCAGCAGTTCGATTTCCAGTTCGGCCTTGATGTTGATCCGGTGATCATTGGCCTCCGCCCGCCGGTCGATGTCCTGCTGCCGGTTCTGGCTCATCATGATGAAGGGGGCGGCGTAGGCGGCCTGGAACGACAGGGCCAGGTTCAGCAAGATGAATGGGTAGGGGTCCCATCGCTGAATGAAGGCCGTTACGTTCAGCACGATCCATATGACCAGGATCGTGGTCTGGATGATTATGAATTTCCACGACCCCATGGTGGCGGCGACTTGGTCAGCGACCTTCTGACCGAGTGTGAGTTCATGGGCCGGCTTCTTGTCGCCGCTTTCGGCCCGCAGGCCCCGGCGCAGCGTGCGCAGTTCCCCAAGTAGCTGTTCCTCGACCTCGTGTAGCTCGTGCTTGATGGTTTCAATCGGCCCCATTCAATCCCCCTATCTTCGCCGCACTGCGCATCTTGTGGGCGACCTTCGCGGGTCGTCGTCAAGCTGCACCATCAACTGTCTCTTGGAACGCGCCGCGCCTCAATAGGGCGGTCGCACTTCCCTGCCAGCCCCAAGGTCTACTGTGCGCCATCACAAACCGTAAACGTTCTCTGGGTAGTTTTACGCAGTCCTGGCTCTACTAGGGACCACTCCAAGAACGGGGCGGTTGGCAGGTGGCTCCAGCCGACCGCCCCAAGTCGGAACCGATCAATGAACCGCATCCCTCCGTTCGAGCAAAACACGGCGACACCGCGCCAACCCGCGCGAGTTGGGTTCTGGCTCTTCGCCGCGTTCATCGTCGTCGCCGTGCTTTGGGAACTCCTCTCGCTGACCCGATAGGTCGCTGCGTGGAATGTCCGGCTTCCACCCCTTGCTGAACACCGGGGCGTCCGCTTTTCGGACCTGGAGAACCCAAGCCTCGCCGGATCGAGATCTCCGGCGCCAGCGACAATGTCCAGCGGATCGACGCTCAGCCCAAGAGCCGTCGCGCCGCGTGATACGGACCGCGGGGCGGGGGCGGCACCGACCTT
>JANXXK010000075.1 GCA_025350685.1 Alphaproteobacteria bacterium
TGCTCGATCCAGCGGCGCAACCAGAAGGTCATCGAAGAGGCGCCGAGCCCACTGCTCGACGCCAAGACCCGCGCGGCCATGGGCGCCCAGGCCGTCGCGCTGGCCAAGGCGGTCAACTACGACTCCGCCGGCACGGTCGAGTTCGTCGCCGGCCAGGACAAGAGCTTCTTCTTTCTGGAAATGAACACCCGCCTGCAGGTCGAGCATCCGGTGACCGAGCTGATCACTGGCGTCGACCTGGTCGAGCAGATGATCCGCTCGGCCTACGGCGAGGCGCTGCCGTTCAAGCAGGACGACCTGAAGATCAAAGGCTGGGCGATGGAGAGCCGGATCTACGCCGAGGACCCCTACCGCGGCTTCCTGCCCTCGATCGGCCGCCTGGTCCGCTACGACCCGCCGGCCGAGGGCAAGGTTGAGGGCGGCATCGTGCGCAATGACGCCGGCGTGCGCGAAGGCGACGAGATCTCGATGTTCTACGATCCGATGATCTCCAAGCTGTCGACCTGGGCCAAGACCCGCGACGGCGCCATCGACGTCATGGGCCGCGCGCTGGAGGACTTCCACATCGAGGGCCTGGGCCAGAACATCCCGTTCCTGGCGGCGGTGATGGACCAGCCCCGGTTCCGCTCCGGCAAGCTCTCGACCAACTACATCAAGGACGAGTTCCCCGAAGGCTTCCAGGGCCTGCCGCCCAGCCCAACGCAGCGCGACCTGATCGCGTCCGTGGCGTTGGCCATGCACCGCACGCTCCTGGCACGCGCCGCGCCCGACCAGCTGCGCCAGGACTGGATCGTCGTGGTCGGCCACGAGAAGCGCCAGGTGCGGGTGTCCGGCCCCGATGACAAGAATGGGGGCGGCGGCCTGATGATCGAGACCGAGGGCAAGAAACTGCACCTCGAAGACGTCCGCTGGCGGCCCGGCCAGCCGTCCTTCCGCGGCGCCATCGACGGGCGCGAGTTCACCGCCACGGTCCGCCCGGCCGCCGAGGGCTTCGTCATCCGCCATCGCGCCACGACTCTGCGGGTGCTGGTGCTGACCCCGCGCACCGCCGAGCTGCACGAGAAGCTGCCGCCCAAGGTCGCCGCCGACACCTCCAAGCTGGTGCTCTCGCCCATGCCGGGCCTGGTGGTGACCCTCGACGTCGCCGTGGGCCAGCAGGTCCGCGCCGGCGAGGCGGTGGCGGTGATCGAGGCGATGAAGATGCAGAACATCATCCGCGCCGAGCGCGATGGGGTGGTCAAGGTCGTCAACGCCGCCGCCGGCGACAGCGTCGCGGCCGATGAGGTGCTGGTCGAGTTCGGCTAGGCTATAATCCGGCGGTCGGGACCTGAGGACGCGCCATGAACGGCCAGATCGACTGGAGCGACCTGTTCTTCTCGGCTGCCGGCCGCGCGCCGCGCATGCCGTCGTGGATCGCCGCCCTGCTCCTGCTGACGATCGCGGCGGTCTATGAGGCGCTGGCCAACCCGACGATCCACTGGCTGACAGGCTGGTTCGCCTATCCGGCGCTGGTCTATTGCGGCGCCTGCGTGCTCTCCAAGCGCCTGCACGACCGCGGCCGGTCGGGCTGGTGGGCGGCGCTGATCCTGGTCGCCACGGTGGCCGTCTGGCCGCATCCTGACAGCTTCTTCGACTTCTTCTTCACCCTGGTGCTGATCTGGGCGGCGATCGACCTGGGCGCCATGCCCGGCGAGATGGGCGCCAACCGCTTCGGCCCCAATCCGCTGCGGCCGCCGCTTCCCATCTAGCGCCGAACGAAACAGGCCTGCCCGTCGGCCTTCAGCTTCTCGCAGAGCGCGGTCGCCTCGGCCGCCGCGTGGAAGCCGGTGATCACGGCCCGATAGATCGTCTTGCCGTCCACCTGGGCGGTGGCGACGTCGGCGGTCAGTCCGCCCAGGTCGCCCGCATGCTTCTTCTGCAGCTTGGCGACGATGCCTTTGGCGTCGGGCAGGCTGGGCGAGGCGCCGACCTGCACGGCCACGCTGCCGGACCCCGGCGCGGCCGGTCGGCGCAGGGCCGGCGCGGGCTTCGGCGTGACCGGCTTCGGCTCTGGGGCAGGCGCCGCCGAGTCCTTGGGCGGCTTGGCGGTCTGGCTGGCCACGCGCGCCGAGGCG
This sequence comes from Alphaproteobacteria bacterium, assembly GCA_025350685.1. Classification (GTDB taxonomy): domain Bacteria; phylum Pseudomonadota; class Alphaproteobacteria; order Caulobacterales; family Caulobacteraceae; genus Phenylobacterium. Next base: position 2,115 of record JANXXK010000075.1, read on the forward strand.
CCGATCAGCGGCCGCTTGAAGTCGCGGTCGCAAAGGGCGCGCAGCACCGCGCCCAGCGGCGCGCCGGGCGAGGGGGCTACCCAGCTGCCGTCCGGATCGCGGACCGCCCGGGGTGCGGAACGCAGGTCGCGAGACGGATAGCCGGTCATGGCGCCCAGCCGCACCAGCCGCTTGTCGCAGTCGACGTTCACCGGAATCGACCAGGACAGCACCAGGTCCTGGGCGCCGATGGCCGGATCCAGGGTCTCCGCGCTGATCTGGGCGGAGAAGCCGCGCGGATCGCCGGTGGGCGACGACGCGGTGATCGCGGTCACCGCCGACGGGCCCACATCCACCACCTGGGAGGCCACCAGCGGCGTGTCGGTCTTCAGCCAGCTGGAGACGTCGGCCAGCGACCGCGAGGCGGGGTAGGATTCGCCCGGCGACTGGGCGAACGCCGGCGACGCACCGAGCGCGGCGAGCGCAGTGCCCAGCGCGGCTGCCGCCGGCCTCGCAGCTTGCAGAATACCCACCCTGTCGCTCTCCGAAGAATCGCGGCTCAAACGCCACAGCCACGTTGCGCGAGGAAGCTGCGACGTCAATCTGGCGGTGTGGTCAGCGGCGGTGGTGGCTGGGGTCGAGATCGCCGCCGAGCATCGGGCTCCAGTGTTGATCGCCGTCGGCGCCTCCGACGCCCCGCGGCCAGCGCTTGCCATAGGCCTTCAGCTGCCGGTCGAGGTCGGCGACCCGCTCGGCGGTGGCGTCGCGGCGCGCCGGCGGCAGGGTGTCGTGGTAGTCGGCGATCTGGCCCAGCAGATAGGCGAAGTAGCGGTCCTCGATCGTCTCGACGTGCGGCTCTTCGAGCAGCCGCTCGACCTCGGTCAGCGCATGCTCGAACTCGGCCTGGGATTTCAGCGGCGTCGGTTTGGTGGTGGCCATCGGCTACTCCCTGACTTGAACACCCGTAGAGGTAACACGCAGCTTGCGGCTTAGCTCCGCGCCGAGGCCGAAATCAGGCGGGCGGCGGCGCGTCGGCGACAGCCCCGAAGACCTCGCGAAAGGCGGCCTTCAGCGCCGCGTCGGCCTCATCCAGGGTAACCGGCAGGCCCAGGTCCACCAGGCTGGTGACGCCGTGCTCGGTGACGCCGCACGGCACGATGCCCGAAAAGTGGGAGAGATCCGGCTCGACGTTCAACGAAATGCCGTGGAACGACACCCAGCGGCGCAGCTTCACCCCGATAGCGGCGATCTTGTCCTCGCGCGGCGCCAGGCCGGGCGTGCGCCGCTCCACCCAGACACCGATGCGGCCCGGCCGCACCTCGCCTAAGACATTGAGCCGCCCGAGCGCACCGATCACCCAGTCCTCCAGCGCCCCCACGAAGGCGCGGACGTCCTTCCTCCGCTTCGACAGGTCGAGCATCACATAGGCCACGCGCTGGCCCGGCCCGTGATAAGTGAACTGCCCGCCGCGCCCGCTCCGGTGCACCGGAAACCGGCCGGGATCGATCAGGTCGCCCGGCTTGGCCGAGACCCCGGCTGTGTAGAGCGGTGGGTGCTCCAGCAGCCAGACCAGCTCGCTCGCGCGGCCCTCGGCGATCGCCGTGGCGCGGGCTTCCATGGCCGCGACGGCCGTCTCATAGGCGACCGGCGCCTGCGAAACCGCCCATTCGACCGCGATGTCATCGGTGCGGCCGAATGTCTGTCTGTCCGCTGCAGGATTTAACGCCCGGTCAAGCATGTCGTGACCAATGTGGCGCTGGGCTTGAAGTCTGCAAAGCCCGCGTGGACGTCAGGGGCGTTATCTTTGAGCCAGGTCAGGGCCGTCAACGTGGAGATCCAGGTGGTGCTGGGGCGCTCGACGCTCCCCATGGCTCAGCTGCTGCGCATGGGCCGCGGCGCGGTGATCCCGCTCGACGCCGGCGTCAACGACGAGGTCTGGATCCTGGCCAACAACCACCCGGTGGCCCGCGGTGAAATCCAGATCAATGACGAGAAGATCTCCATCGCCGTGACCCGCGAAGCCAACGTCTACGACTTCATGGCCGGCGGCGCCGGCTAGGTCTGCGACAGGGGCGCGATCTGCCGCCCTTCCCAAAGCCGTCCGCGTTTGCTACCCCCCGCGCCTCACCACGGGCGGTCGTGGCGGAATTGGTAGACGCGCAGCGTTGAGGTCGCTGTGGGGCAACCCGTGGAAGTTCGAGTCTTCTCGACCGCACCAGTGAATCAGGTTCTTCAAATTCCTCAGGAAAAAACCGCTTCGACATAGCCACAAGGAGGTCCGCATGGTTCGCGAAACGGACGACCTTGAGCTCAAGCGGCGACCAGAGGCCGAAGAGGACCTCGAAGACCTCGCCCTCGGCGAGGACTACGCTCTAAACCCCGGCTACGTGCCGATGGTCGCCGACGCGCTCGACCGCGGCGACGCCGAGCGACTGCGCGAGCTGCTGGGCGCCCTGCACCCGGCTGACATCGCCGACCTGATGGGCTTTCTGTCGGCCGGCGATCGCGAGGAGCTGGTCCCGCACCTTGACGCCGAGACGCTGGGCGAGGTGCTCTCCGAACTCGACACCGAGATCCGCGAGGAAATCCTCGAGCACGTGCCGTCGGCTCTGCTGGCCCAGGCGCTGGGCGAGATGGAGAGCGACGACGCCGCCGACGTGGTCGACGACCTGGAGGCCGACAAGCGGGCCCAGGTGCTGGCCGCCATGCCCGAGACCGAGCGGGCCGCCATCGAGACCACGCTGGCCTACGAGGACGAGACCGCCGGGCGCCTGATGCAGCGCGAGGTGGTGGCCGCCCCGCAGTTCTGGACCGTCGGCCAGACCATCGACCACCTGCGCGCCAACAGCGACGAACTGCCCGAGCTGTTCTTCGACGTCTATGTGGTCGACCCGTCCTACAGGCCGGTGGGCGCCGCGCCGGTCAGCCACCTGCTGCGCACCAAGCGTGACACCCCGCTTGCCCAGATCATGGAGCAGGTCACCGAAATCCCGGTCGATATGGACCAGGAAGAAGTCGCCTACATCTTTAACAAATACAGGCTGATCTCGGCGCCCGTGGTGGAGCCTGGCGGCCGGCTTGTCGGCCAGATCACCGTCGATGACATCGTCGGCGTCATTCAGGAAGAGACCGAGGAAGACATCCTCGCCCTGGCCGGGGTGGGCGACGCGGGACGCGACGCGGGCGTCGTCGGGATCATCCGCTCGCGCCTCCCGTGGCTGGTGATCAACCTGGCCACCGAGGCAATCGCGGCCACTGTCGTGGGTGCTTTCCAGGACGAGATCGCCAAGCTGACGGCGCTGGCCGTGCTGATGCCGATCGTCTCGTCGCTCGGCGGCAACGCCGGCACCCAGGCCCTGACCGTGGCCGTGCGCGCCATCGCCAGCCGCGAGCTCAACTCGTCCAACGCCATGCGGGTGATCTGGCGCGAACTGGCGGTGGGGGTGTTCAACGGCGCCACTATGGGCGGCCTGCTGGGCATCGCGGCCTACATGATCTGGCACGACATCCGGCTGTCGATCGTCGTCGGCCTGGCGGTGCTGGCCAACTTCTTCGTCGCCGCCCTGGGCGGGATCCTTGCGCCGATCGCGCTCGAACGTCTCGGCCGCGACCCGGCGGTGTCGTCGTCGGTGGTCGTGACCTTCATGTGCGACTTCTTCGGATTTCTCGCACTGCTTGGACTTGGCGCGCTTATCCTGTTGTAAGGGCTAGGCTAGTCCGCGCAACCGCCCCGGCTCAAACGGCCCATCTCTTGCGGCTGAGAGCCGGCGCCGTTGCGCCTGTATCAAACTGGGTCAGAGGGCATGTTGCCTCGCCACCGTGTGTCCCGGACCGCGATCGACCTGATCAAGCGGTTCGAAGGCTATCGCCAGAAAGCCGCCCAGCTCCCCGATGGACGCTGGACGATCGGCCATGGCCATACGCTGACCGCACGCCAGGGGGCTCAGGTGTCGGAGGCCGACGCCGAGGCGCTGCTGCTCTACGACCTGATCGCCGTCGCCCATGCGGTGAACGAACAGGTCTTCGTCGCGCTCGGCCAGAACGCGTTCGACGCGCTCGCCTGCTTCATCTTCAACATCGGGACGGACAGCTTTGCCCGCTCCGGGGTGCTGAAGCGGCTGAACGAAGGTTCGCCGGTGATGGCCGCCTGCGCCATGGAGCTGTGGCGCAAGGCCGAGGTCGGGGGCGAGCGGATCGTGATCGACGCCCTGGTTCGCCGGCGCGCCGCGGAGAAGGCGCTGTTCCTCACCCCCGACAACGGCCTCTGGATCCCGGCGCCGTCGCCGGTGCTGCGCCCCCTGGTGGACGCCGAGGCCCGCGACGTCCTGCCCAGCCAGACGCCGGTGGAGGTGACCACCGCCACCGAGGGCGAGGCCGTGGTCGTCCTGCGCGACGGCGAGCCCGCCGCCCCGCCGCCCATCCCGCCGGACGAGGACGCCGAAGCCAGCCCGGCGCTCGCCGCGGCCGAGGCGGTCACCGCCCGGCTCGCCAAGATCTTCCAGGACCCCGGCCCCGAGCCTGACGTTGAGGCCGAGGAACCGCCGGCCGCGGAGGCTGTCGCGGAGCCGCCGCAGCCAGAGGCCGAGTTCGAACCTGAGCCCGAACCGCTGGCCGAGGAGCCATTTGCGCTGTGCGCGCCGGACTTCGAGGAGGACATCGCCCAGGCCGAAGAAGAGGTCTGGGACGACACCGAGGACGAGACCCGTGGGCCTGACCTGTTCGGGGCCGCCGCCATCGATGTGATCGAGGCCGACGAAGCGACGGACCCGCCGGCCGAGGCTATCGCGCGCGACCGCTTCGTCATCGACGACGGCGCGCCCTACGACTTCGTCGCGCCCGCCGTCCAGCCGCTTCCGGAGGAGCCGGAGGGCAACAGCCTGACCCTGGCGGCGCTGGCGGCGCTGGGCCTGGTATTCTTCGGCGGCGGGGCCTTCTGGGCGACCAACGCGCGGACACTGCCGGGCGCGGCCTGGATCGATCCCCGGACGGTGGGCCTTCTGGCCGGGATCGCCGGGGCCATGTTCTTCGCGGTCGCGGTCTATCTGCTGCTCAACCGGCTTACGCGCACCTCGGAGCGCCAGGCCCGCCACCGGCGCTAGCCTAAGCTTGCTCTAGCCGCGGGGCATTTCACGACTTGCGGGGCACATGCTAAGTCCCGCGCCATGATCCCCAACCACGGCCCCACGCTGGAATTCGGCCTCGGCGAGACCGCCGACGCGATTCGCGAGACCACCGCCCGCTTCGCCGCCGACAAGATCGCCCCGCTGGCGGCCCAGATCGACGCCGACAATGAATTCCCCCGCGCGCTCTGGCCGCAGATGGGCGAGCTCGGCCTGCACGGCGTCACCGTCGAGGAGGAATTCGGCGGCCTGGGCCTGGGTTACCTGGAGCACGTGGTGGCGATGGAGGAGGTGTCCCGCGCCTCCGCCTCGGTCGGCCTCTCCTACGGCGCGCATTCAAACCTCTGCGTGAACCAGATCCGCCGCTGGGGCTCCGACGAGCAGAAGAAACGCTACCTGCCAGGCCTGATCAGCGGCGCACACGTCGGCGCGCTGGCCATGAGCGAGGCAGGTTCGGGTTCCGACGTGGTCTCCATGCGCCTGGTCGCCCGCAAGGTCGGCGACCGCTATGTGCTGAACGGAACGAAATTCTGGATCACCAACGCGCCGGCCGCCGACACCCTGGTGGTCTACGCCAAGACCGACCCCGATGCGGCCGGGAAGGGGATCACCGCCTTTCTGATCGAGAAGGGCATGAAGGGTTTCAGCGTCTCCAAAAAGCTCGACAAGATGGGTATGCGCGGCTCCGACACCGCCGAGCTGGTGTTCGAGGATTGCGAGGTCCCCGAAGAGAACGTCATGGGCCCGGAAAACGGCGGCGTGGGCGTGCTGATGAGCGGCCTGGACTATGAGCGCGCCGTCCTCGCCGCCGGGCCGCTCGGCATCATGCAGGCCTGCCTGGACGTCGTTCTGCCCTATGTCCGCGAGCGCAAGCAGTTCGGAAAGCCGATCGGCTCGTTCCAGCTGATGCAGGGCAAGATCGCCGACATGTACGTGGCCCTGAACTCGGCGCGGGCCTACGTCTATGCCGTGGCCAAGGCCTGCGACGCCGGCATGACCACCCGCTTCGACGCCGCCGGCGCGATCCTGATGGCCAGCGAGAACGCCGTGCGCGTGTCGCTGGAGGCGGTCCAGGCGCTCGGCGGGGCCGGCTACACCAAGGCGTATCCGGTCGAGCGGCTGGTCCGCGACGCCAAGCTCTACGACATCGGCGCCGGCACCAACGAAATCCGTCGCTTCCTGATCGGGCGCGAGCTGATCGGCGGATGAGGGCGCTCGCGGTCCCCTTGGCTATCGTTGGGGCAGTAGCAACGGCCCTGACCGCCCTGGCCGGGTGCCAGACCGCGCCCCCGGCCGCGCCGGCTTGTCCGGTGGGCCAGATCTCCCAGCAGACGGCGCAGCTCTATCTTGCCGGCGCCTTCGGGCCTTCGTCGAAGGTCAGCAAGGCCCAGTTCCGCAAATACGTCGACGAGGAGCTGACCCCGCGCTTCCCTGACGGCCTGACGGTGCTGGATGGCGGCCGTCAGTGGCGGGGCGAAGAGAACAAGGCGATCCGCGAGGCCGCCAAGGTGGTGTTGATCGTCCTGCCGAAGAGCCACGGCGCCCAGTCGCGGATCGACGCCGCGCGAAACGCCTACAAGGCCCGCTTCCACCAGGACGCGGTGGTCGAGGTCCT
>JANXXK010000083.1 GCA_025350685.1 Alphaproteobacteria bacterium
GGAGCACCTCCGCAAGGACGGGAGCGTGTTCCCCGTCGTCATCGACCTGTCGGCCATCCGCGACGAGCGCGGCGAGACCCTCTATCGCGCTGCCTACATCCAGGACATCACCGAGGAGAAGGCGGCCGACGCGGTACGTGCGCGCCTGGCCAGCCTGGTGCAGACGGCGGAGGACGCGATCGTCGCCAAGACGCTCGACGGCACCGTGCTCGACTGGAACCACGGGGCCGAGCGCGTCTACGGGTTCACCGCCGCGGAGATGGTCGGCCGCTCCATCCTCGCCATCGTCCCGGAAGATCGCCGCGCCGAGCGGGAGGCGCTCCACGCCAGAGTGCTGGCCGGCGAGGTCGTGGTGGGCTTCGAGACGGTTCGCGCGAGGGGGGACGGGACCCTCATCCCGATCGCCCTCACGCTCTCGCCCATCCGCGATCCCGGGGGCCGCATCATCGGGATCTCCACGATCGAGGATGAATTCCTCGCCCACGTCATCCTCGCCGACGGCCGCTCGGTCGGCGAAACGATCCGCCCCCAGATCGCCGATCACTACCGGCTGGGCGGTCCGCCGTCGCTGATGCTCGAGGGGCCGAGGTCGTGAACCGATCGCCGATCCGGCAGGCCGATATCACCCGCGCCATCAAGGCGGCGGAGAACGCCGGCTGGGCGCGCGGGTCGTTTCGGGTGCGCGTGTTGCGCGACGGTGCGATCGAGCTCTTGCCAATCGACGGCGAAGCGGACGAAGCTGCCGATATCGCGCGGCGGATCGAAGGGGCTATGCATTGAAATTCGACATGCGCCGAGAGAACGTGACCGTCTGCACCGTCACCTTTGGCCCGAGTGATGTCGAGGAGCTGCTTACGGACGCGGCGATCGCCGCCATATGTCCGCACGAAAATGGCGCATGGATTCGCTCGGAGATCGAACTCTCCCAGCTAACGCCGGGGATGCGCCCGAACGGGATCGGAGCGCGATATATCGTGACCATCACTATCGATCACAATGAGATCACGGCGCCGCCGTGACCTCCGCCCGCCTCCCATACGTCCGCCGCAAGCGCAAACTGCTGTTCTGGACGCCGTCGCCGGCGATGCGCGCCAAGGGCTTTCTGCCGCTCGCCCTTGGGCCGGAATCGGCCGAGACGATCGCCCAGGCGCGCGGGCTTTATGAGGCGTGGCTGAAGGCCAACGCCGGCGGCGGCCGCCGCGTCACCAGCCATCCGGCCGGGTCGCTCGGCCACTTCTTCGATGCGCAGAAGCTGACCGCGAAATGGGCCAAGAAGGCGCCCCGCACGCGCGATGACTATGAGCGCGCCTGGCGTCACCTCGCGCCTATCGCCGGCGTCACCCTGACGCGGATCTCCGCCGAGGATTGCGAGCGCCTGGCCGACCGGATCGAGGCCGATCACGGCGCGCACGAGCGTTATCGGGCGATCAAGTGCCTGCGCGCCCTGCTGGCCGACGCGATCGTTCGCCTGCGCCTGGTCGGCTATCCCAATCCGGCCAAGGGTTTCGCCAACCCCCAGCCGCGCGGGCGCTCGGCGATCTGGCTGGGCGCCGAGGTCGTCAAGCTGGCCGCGACCGCCGAGGCCGCGCACTTCAACGGCATTGCGATTGCATTGCGCGTCGCCTGGGACACCCTGTTCTCGCCGGTCGACGTCTGGAACGCCCGCCTGGGCGACATCCAGCGCGACGGCGACGGCGCCTTCATCGTCCACCGGCGCGCCAAGACCGGCAAGCAGGCGTTCGGGCACCTGACCGCCGCGACGGAAACGGCAATTAAGATCTATGTTGAGTCTCTCGGGTTCGACCTGACGCCGGAATCGCCGTTCATCCGTCAACGGAATGGCAACGCCTACCGGTCGAAGGACACCTTCAGCGCCGATTTCCGCGACGTGCGCAACATCGCCTTTCCCGGTGACACCCGCCAGTTTCAGGATCTGCGCCGGTCGGGCAATGTCGAGGCCGACGCCGCCGGCGCATCCAAGGGTGATATGGCCGAGATCCTCGCCAACACCATGGACCGCAGCCGCTTCCTCGACGAAACCTACACCCCGCCGACCGTCGCCAAGGCCCGCGACGTGGCGCGGCTGCGCCTCGAGGGGCGCCGCAAGCTGGCCGGCGAGATCATCCGCGCACACAAGGGCCGGTGACTTGCCCTGCACCGGCGTCAGGCTCCCCGATGGCGGCTCGGCCATCGTTTGCACGGGCGGCCGGCGCGGCCGTCAGCCCCGCTGCGCATGCGGCGCCGTCGCGCCCCTGCTGTGCGACTGGAAGGTCGGCGCGGGCCTAACCTGCGACACGCCGATCTGCTCGAGCTGCGCCGTCGCGCCGGCCGAGGGCAAGGATCTCTGCCCAGATCACGGCCGCGCCTGGGAAGCCTGGAAAGCGGCGCGCGGGTGTTCCGACTCCTCCCCATAACCAGTTGATTTTATTGGCCCACTTTTGGCCCAAAAAGTCGGAACAGGCATTGTAATCACAAGCCTTTCACCCGGCCTGTCACGCCGGAGGTCGCGGGTTCGAGTCCCGTCACTCGCGCCATGTTTTCAATGACTTAGGGACGCCCGAAAACAGCGTTCCGACTCGTTCCGACTCGGGGTGTTCCGACTCTGTGCCGGAAACACTGCAAATCTGGTCGGGAACAATTGGCGCTTTCGGGTCGCAAATCACGCGCGCGGACGCTCGGCGAGATCGAGGATTTCGCGCTGCTGCCGACGGCGAGCGCCTTTCCGTCGCGGCCGATCGCCAGTTTCATCGACGGACGATGCATCTGGGAAATCGGCTGGAACGGCGTGTGGGTCAAACGCTGGAAATGTGAGAAGCCGACGGTCGCCTGACCGGCTCTAGACGGCCCCCGGCCAGTGCAGCCCGATCGCCGGCGGATCGAACCGGTGCAGCGCGTCCTCGAGCAGCTGGATCGCGCTGAGCTTGATCGCCCGCTCGTCAGAGCCCGCGCCGTCGACGAGGCCCTCTCGAATTGCGTTCATACCCGCGATGATGTGGTCGCGATCGATGTGCGCCACGACCTCGATCACGGCCGTTTCGTGCGTGGCGATCCGAAGCTCGAGCTCATCCATCGGCGCGATCATAGCCGAAACACGGCGCGGGTCGACACGGCGCTGGCGCGTGGTCCTGAAACGAGAAAGGCCCCGCCGTCCGAAGACGACGGGGCCAAAAAGCGGCGATCATTCCGGGTCGTGGGTCAGACGGCCGGCTGCTCCGCCGGCGTCGGCGCGGACTCAACTTGAGTCTGCGGCGCGGCGACCTGGGTGCCGATCTGCAGGCCGATCTTGTCGAGGCCGGCTTTCAGGCCGCCGACGACGGTGACAAGCACCGCGTGCTCGGCGATGCTGAGCGGGCCCACGGTCGGGATGCCGAACTTGCTCAGCACATTGAGCACCTGCGTCGCCTGCAGATCGGATGACTCGGCCAGGATCGGGCCGACGGCCGTGCGGCCCGCGCCGACCAGAATCGACGCGCCGGCCTTTAGGCTGTCGTACATCAGCAGGGTCGGCGCCTGCAGAACCGCCGGGATCTTGGCGATGTCGGCCTCGATCATCGCGCCCTCGTCGGCCATGAACTGGCTGAAAGTGCTCTTGCCCTCGAGCAGGGAGCCGAGGTTGTGGAAGGTTTCGGTGATCTGATTCATGACGGCGGGGCCTTTCGGGTGTGGATCCGGCGCCACCACGGCGGCGGATTTAGGGTGGTGAGGATGGCGGCCTGGCGCGCCTGGCAGGCGTCGGCCAGCGCGATGACGTCGCCGGTGCGGCCGTTGGCCTGGTCGAGATTGGCGGTCTGGCGGTCGTAGCGGACGACCAGGCCGCCGGCGGTCTCAGTCGGGTCCAGCAGACCCGCCGACGGGATCGGCCGGCGGTACGACGGCGGGATCAGGCTGGCGCAATCGAGCGCAGCCAGGATCGGCGGCGTCAGCCGCGTAGCGACACAGCCCGCCATTGGCGGCAGCGATAAGGCCAGGATCAAGAGGCGCATCAGCGCCAGGCGCGGCGAGGTCGGCATGGGCGTTGTCCTGATGGACCTGGATGTCCAGGTGCTGCCGGGCGTCGCCGGCGATGATGATGCGCTGGGCATCGGCCTGGGCCTGCGCCTGGTGCTCGCCCACCACGGCCGCGCCGGCCGTCACCTGCGCCTTGGCCAGGGTGTTCGCGGTCGAAAAATGCCGCCAAGCCAGCCAGCCGATCGCGCCCAGCACGGTGAGGGCGACGATCATGCTCAGGATGGTGGCGATGGCCTTAAACATTGGGCGGCGTCGGCTTGGGCGGGGCGGTCAGGGCCGCGTGGGCGTTGACGCCGCCGATCGCCCCGCCGAGCGAGGAGACGACCGCCAGCGCCACGTCGTGCGCGGCGTCCGGCACCAACAGGGAGAGGCCGCCCAGCACGGCCATGCCGATCGCAGCAGCGAGGTTGAAGACGACGATGCCGGTGAGTTTTTCCATGGTTCAGGCCCGGTAGAAGGTGTGGTGGAAGATCCTGGCGACCAGCTTGTCCGCCGTCGCCCAGCCAGGCGAGCAGATGGACATGTTGGCGTACATCAGCGCGCGCGGCTGCGCCGCCAGCTTCGCCCACTCGGGACCGCCGGCGAAGGCGACGCCCTTGGCCGCGTCGGCGGCCGCGCGGGCACAATCGGCCCAGATCGCCTGGCGCTTGGCCATCCAGAGATAGCTTTCGGCGCGGGCATGGGCTTCCTCCGGCGTCCAGCAGACGCGGGTGTATTTACCCGCCGACATGGCGAACCAGAAGCCGGAAAACTGGTCTTTGGCCAGGACGGTGCCGGCGACTGTCCCGTCGCTCTCGAAGCGGGCCGCCATGCGGTTGAGGAGCACGCGCGCGACGGCGACCTTGCCCTCATAGGGCTCGCCGGCGGCCTCGTCCCAGACACACAGCGCCAGAAGATCGTCGTCGGTCATGTGGCTCTCCTTGTGCGGCGCGCGGGCCGCTCGTTGCGCAGCAGATCCTTCAGGCCGTCGATGGCCTCGATCACGGCGGCCATTTCGGCGCGCAGCACGGCGATCGGTTCGACTTCCTTTTTGAGGGTCGCGATCTTCTCGTTGACGGCGCCGCCCCAGATGAGCCCGGCGCCGGCCTGAAGGATTACTACGGCGACGGCGCCAATCGCGGCGACCGCATTCCAATGATCAGTCATGGCCAGGGTCCTGGTTTGACGGTGACGCGGTAGGTCCAGGTCGAAATCGCACCGCCGCCGGTCGAGGTGTTGCTTACCGTCACGGTGCCGCTCGCGCTGCCGCTGCCCCCATTTAGGAACTGGAAATCGATGGTGTCATTGGGATTTACGGTCGGAATCGAGCCGCCGCTGGCGATCGCCGTATAACTCCCGCCGTTGATCGAATAGGAGAGCGACGCGCCGGTCCCGGTAAATGTGACTCCCAGCGTGATCGCGCTCGAGATCCCCTGCACCGCCGTCGCGCCGGTGTAACCGTTGCAAGGATCGCCCGCATAGGTGGTCTCGTAAATACTGCCCCAGATTGGCGTCGGGCTGGGCGTCTGGTTGGCGCCGGTCACCGTCAGCGCGTAGGCTGGCGCATCGACCGTCGCGCCGCTGTCCGTGCTGTTGGTGATGGTCAGGACGCCGCTGGCGGTGGCGTTCGCCGAGGCCTGAAAATTCAGCGTATCACCCGCCGCTGCCACCAGGGTCGCGCCGGTCACGAACGAGGTCCACGCGCCGCCGTTCTTGGAATAGGCGAAGGTTCCCGAGCCGGTGAAGTTCATCACCAGCGTCACCGGCACGGTGATCGCGGCAAAGGTCTGGGCGCCCGTGGTCGCCGTCTGGGTCCCGGCCCCCGACGCGGTCATGTCCGCCCATTCGATGGCCGTCGGCGTCACGACCGATCCGGCCCCCGAGCCGAGGAAACTGCCCGCGGTGATGTTGCTGAGCACCAGCTCGGCGCCCTGAATGCCGCGCACCAAATAGGAAAGGCCGATATCGCGCGTCTCGCCCGAGCCGACGCCGGTGATCTCGACCCGGGTCGCGACGGCCGCCGGCGGGCTGTCGTAATGGGTCCAGGGGCCCGGGCCGGTGCTCTGGCGGGTGCGGATGACGAGATTGCTTGCGGCGAGCGATTCCATCAGGCCGGTGACGACGATGGCCGGCATGGCGACGCCGCCGTTGGTCAAGGTCGCCCCGGCCGCCTGCCACGGCGGCGAATTTGGCGCGGGCGCCACGAGGTTGACGCCGGTCAGGTCGGGCGGCGGCGGGGGGACGCCGGTCTGGCCCAGCGCGAAGGCGTGCTTGGCCCCGGTCTCGCTGCGCGCGGTGATGGTCGGGCAGCCGGTCGCCGGATCCACGCGGCGATCGAGGATCAGGATGGTCTGGCCGTTGAGCCCAAACTCCGGCTCGTTGATGGTGATGCAGTCGCCGGGGTTGAGACCCATCCATTGCGGCTTGAGCGGCCCGGTGATCGGCCCGAACTCGCGCGAATCCTCGATCAGATATCTAGATAGCTGCGCGGCCTGGTTGACGCTCTGCACCAGGGTCATCTGCACGCCCTTGGAGCGCACGGTGCCGTCGGCGGTGACGTAGGCGGCGACCTTGACCGGCGTCGCCTGCACGCCCTGCCACTGGTGGGTTTCGCTGACATAGGTCGGCACGACCTGGTTGATGCGGTCCTTGCGCGCGACAATCGCCTGCACGTTGACCGGACCGACGAAATCGGCCCCCGTCAGGGTGGCGATCGAGACGCGCGGGGTCTCGACGATGCAGCTGATCGCGGCGCCCTTGCGGGTTGGAAAGCCGCCGCCGGCCGCCAGCATCTGGGTGAAGACGTCCCACTTGCTGTCGGTCGAGAATACCTGGCCGCCGCACGACCAGCCGTTGGCGTCGGCGACGTTCGCGCCGGCCACGAACGCCGGCACATCGATGGCGGTGATCGCCGCGCCGACGCCCAGCACCCGGATGCCGTTATTGGTGATGCCCAGCAGCCAGGTCAGGGCGTGCAGGAACGGGTTGCGGCTCCAGGACCAAGTCGTCGGATCGTTGGCGCGTTGCGTTCCCGATCCGCCCGGATAGGTCGAATCCTGCCGGGGATCGTAGATCGGCGGCCCGCGCACGGTCCAGATCGGTTTGGGCGTGCCGGTCGCATAGGCCCCGACGTCGTACTGCAGCACCCAGCGGGTGTGGCAGAGCCCTGAGAGGCCGTTGGCGGCGGTCCACTCGGGCACGCTGCCGGTGTTGGCCGGCGCCGCGAGCACGGTGTCGGGCTGCAGACCGCGCGTCTGCATCTGCCACATGGTGGTGGACCACTTCGGCCCGGCGTAGGTTCCGGCCGGCGCCCAGTAGAAGGTGTTCGACGGCGCGTAGCCGAGCGACAGGGCGACGCAGATATAGATCGAGCCTGAATAGGCGACGCCGTCGTTGACGTTGTACTGGGCGCCGCTGTTCCAGTCGCCGCGCCAGTTGAGGCCGAGCTTGTAGACCGTGCCGTTGGCGTTGAAGCTGACCGGCACATTGTTGGCCGAAAAGCCCTCGATCGCATCGACCGGGCCATGGCTGAGCACCGTGAAATAGTGCAGCCACTTGTTGTGGCCGTCGTTTGAAGTGTCGACGAAGACAATGTTGCCGCCGACCCCCATCCTCCCGATCACATAAGGGATTCCGGCCGACGGATCGGCCTTGAAGGTGACCGCGTTGCCGTTGATCTTCGAGTGCTGCGGGAAGATCAGCCCCGCGAGCGCCTGCAGGCCGGAAAGAACGCCGACCGCAAGGCCCGTCAGCGCGAGGGACGCGCCGATGCTCGAAAGCGCGAGGATGCCGGCCCCGGAAAGCCCGAGCGCGCCGCCGAGCGCCGCGCCGGCGAAACTGCCGATCGCGCCCACGGTGGTGATCACCGTTCCGATCGCGGCGAAGACGGGCGCCAGGATCGCAATCAGGAACGGCAAGGCTTGGCGCTCCACGCGTAGTAGTCGGCGCCGTCCGCGCCATAGCGCGGGTCGACGACGTGGCAGACCTGGTCGGCGAGGAACGCCAGCATGCGCCCATTGCCGAGCGCTACGCCCAGACCGACCCGAAGGGGCATGTCGTCATGGCCGAAGCCCAGGATGTCGCCCGGCAGCGCCGCGGCCTGGGCGATGCGCGGCAGGCCCAGCGAATCCATCCAGCCGCCGACATCGGTGAAGCCTTCCCGCCTCAGCGCGCGGGTCGCCGAAAGGGCCGAGCGATAATAGCCGAACCGGCTGATCCGCGGCGCATAGCCGAGCTGTTTGAGGTTGTAGGCCGCGAGCCTGGCGCAGTCGTACTCGCCCCAGACGAAGGGCTTGCCCTTCCAGGCGTCCACGGTCGCTTGCGCGGCGGCGACGCGGGCGGTCATCACATGCTGCATGGCGGCGCTAGAAACCGAAGCCGTTGCGGAAATTCGCGAGGCCGCCCCAGCCGAGAAAGGCGCCCGGATTGTAGCCGCCGAGGCCGTTGGAAAAGTCGGGCGTGCCGCCGATCACGTCGTGCACCACCACCGGGCGCGGGCCGTCCGAACCCCACGGGATCTGCGCCTGCACTTGCGTCACGAATTCGAGGCCCAGTTCGCCCGGCCAGATCGCCAGGTGAGTCGCGTGGTCGAGCAAAATGCCCTCGTCGGTGTCGAAAAACCGGTCCCAGGCGGATTCGCAGTCCATCTTGACCGAGCGCAGGCCGCGATCGACCTGCAGGGTCATGGTGTCCAGATCGCCGGTCCAGAGCAGATAGGGCGATGCGACCGCCAGACCCGTCACCCGGTCAACCGCGCCGAACCACAGCGAGACGGCGGCGCCCTGGGCGGCCGGATTGCAAAGCATCGCGACGGCGGTGTTGCTCGGGGCCTGAACCTGAAACGTCATATGCGGCGCCTCGGCGGAAATGCCGTCCTGCCACGGATCGGGCCCGACGAGGACGCCATAGGTGGGATCGAGGCCCAGAAAGGTGTTGCTGTTGATCGTGACCGCGCCCGCGCCGTCGACCAGGCGCAGGGCGAAGGTTGGATAGAGCACCTCGACGGCGAAGAAGATCAGCGGCGAGTCGGCCTGCAGCGCCGTCGCGAGGCCGGGACTAAGGCTCATTGCAATTCCTGAATCGTGAACGCCGGCAGGCCGACCCACGCCAGGCGGTCGAGCGTCCAGTCGACGCCGCCGGCGTCGAGAAAGCCCTCGACATTGGGCGCCGCGAACGCGAGCAGGGCGCCGTCGGCCGGCGCGGCCCGCAGCCAAGGCGCGATGGAAAGGACCGCCCGTCCCGTCCCGTCGACGGCGGCGGGGTCGGCCAGCTGGTAGAGATAACTGCGCCCCGCGACGACGACCGAGAAAAACAGGCCCGCGACCAGGCTCGCGATTGATGGGGTCAGGCCGCGCACCGACAGGGTTCCTCCGCCCTGCCCGGCGCCGTCGACCACCGGCGCGCCGATCGCGGTTGCAAACGCCACCTGCGGCCAGCTGGTGATCAGGGTCGAGCCGGTCACGCTGGCCTTGAGCCGCGCCGCGATCAGCGGCTGCGCCTGGGCGTAGCTGAGACCCGCCAGCGATGAAAACTTGACCGCCCAGCGCGATCCCAGCCGGATCCCGCGTTGCTGGACACCGCCCATGGCGCCGGTCTGGTTGACGCCGTAATCCATCAGCGTCGGCTGGGCGACCCACGCCAGCGGCAGGCTGGTCAGGGTGATGGCCATCAGCGCAGCTGCAGGCCGGCGCGGCGGCTCATTTCGGCCGGAATGATCGAGCGCGCGGCCTGCGCGCCGAGCGTCGCGCCGTTGACGGTGGCGCGGCTCTCGGCGGCGGCCGCCATGGCGTTCATCTGCGCCAGAAGATCGTCGGTCATCACCGCGCCGCGCAGGTCGAAGCTGAGCGAGGTGTGCGAGATCGCCATGCCCGCCGTGACGCCCATCTTGCCGAGGGCGGAATTTGGAAACACCTGGCTGCCCTTGGGGAGATTGACCAGCTCCGGGCCTTTTTCCCCGACGATCGCCGCGCCGCCCGGCGCGAAATCGGTGCCGGTGGCGAATCCGGGTGTGTGCAACACCGCGCCGAAGATCGCGCCGAACAGGCCTCCGCCGCCCTTGCCGCCACCGCCGATCAGGGCGTTGGTCAGGCCGTTGGCCAGGGCGTCGACCAGGTTCTCCTTGAGCTTGTCGGCCATGTATTTGGCCAGGCCCGGCCAGCCGCCCTTGACCGCCGCCTCGATCGCGCCGTGCACGCCGGCATATGTCGACTCGTAGGACGCCTTGCGCTGATCAGCGCCCTGGCTTCTCACCTGCGCGCCTTCGATGGCGTCGCGCTGGGAGGTGGTGATCTCGCCGGTCTTGACCCGCCGATCGAGTTGGCTGCCGAGGAGATCGCGTTCCTGCTGCTGACGCAGGGCGAGGATGTGCTCCTCGATCTTGCGCCGGTCCGCGCCGGTGGCCGCCATCGCCGCT
>JANXXK010000196.1 GCA_025350685.1 Alphaproteobacteria bacterium
CGCCGGCGGCCGATGAGGCGCCGGGATCGCGCCTGCGCATCCTGGACAGCCAGGTGGCGCGGCTGGAAGCCGAGATCGATAGGCTGAACGCCGACCTGCCGGAACTGACCTCCTTCATCCTGCCGGGCGGGACGCCCGCGGCCACGGCCCTGCACCTGGCGCGCACCGTCTGTCGCCGCGCTGAGCGCGAGGCGGTCCGGCTGACAGCGGCCGGGGAGCCGGTCTCGGGCCCGGCCATGCGCTACCTCAACCGCCTGTCGGACCTGCTGTTCGTCGCCGCCCGCTACGCCAACGACAAGGGCGCAGCCGAGGTTTTCTGGACGTCGGGGGGGACGCGTTAGCCTGGCCTGTCTGCCACGATGGCGGACCGGCCGGCCCCCGTCTCGGATTCCCATTTTAGGCTAACCCGATTGACCTGTCGGCGAGCGGGGCATTTGATCCCGCACCTGTGGTCGGCGTGTTCGCGCCCCTTGAGCGCGCGCCGCTCAAAGGAGGTGGGTGATGGATAGGCGAACAACGATCACGCGCGCGGCCCTTGCGGCCGCGGCGAGCTTGGGTCTGCTGGCCGGGACGGCGCAAGCCGCGGTGCTCACGGTCGGCCAGAACGCCAATGTGGCGGCAGGCATCGCCGCCTTCGGGCCGGCCAAGTCGCAGATTCTCTGGAAGGATCTGTTCGCGCCAGCAACCACGTGGTCGGCCGGCTCGCTGGGCGCCAGCGTCGGCGGCGCCAGCCAGACCGATCCCACAACCGGGTCGTCCGTGACCGGCAATCTCGCCATCGCCAACTGGATCGAAGGGACCGGCTTTAACGACGGCCCGGGCGGCGTCGGGCCGGACCTGGCGATCAACGGTGCCGAGAACTTCACCCTACACTTCGCAGCGCCCGTAACACGGATCGGCCTGGCCGCGGCCACCGGGCTCGGCAACCTGCCGACCGAGTTCGACCACCTGGGCGCGCTGTTCAACCTGACCGCCAGCAACGGCGACACCGGCGTGCTCAGCCTAGTGGACACTGGTAACGGCTACGCGGCCTTTGTGACCATCAGCTCGGCGACCCCGTTCACCTCGATCGCCTTCACCGAGCCCTCCGGCAATATCAAAGACCAATATTTCGGAGACGTGTTCTCCGCCGGCGTTCCCGAGCCCGCGGCTTGGTCGCTGATGATCCTCGGGTTCGGCCTCGCCGGCGCGGCGCTTCGCCGTCGCGAGGCCTCGGCCGCCGCCTAGGGCTTCGCCGGCGCGGGCGGCGGGGTCCGCCCGAGCGCCTTCAAGGCTTCGGCGCGGGCGGCGGGATCGGTGATCATCCGGCCGGTGATGTCGCTGGTCAGCACCGGCTGGGCGCAGACCCGCTGGCTCGGGTCCCACCACTTGTGGGCGACGACGCACTTCTCTTCCGGCCTGGCCCAGCCCAGCGTCCAGACCAGGATGCCGACGTTGGCCACAGCGAAGATGCCGAGGAAGATCAGCTTCAGGCGGTCGATAATCCGGTTCATGGCCGACCTAATACTGGATCGGAGGTGGCGCTGACTAGCGCCCCCAAGCGCGACAGGGCCGCGCCGAATTGTAGCGCCTGGCCTCACGGCGTCATTCGCCCCGTCGGCTTGCAAACCGCGCGGGAACCGTTATTGCCCGCCTCGACCTATTTTTCGGCCAGGCAGAACAGAGGCGCTAGCAACCCATGAAGGTGTTGGTCCCGGTCAAGCGGGTGATCGATTACAATGTGAAGGCCCGGGTGAAGCCCGACCAGAGCGGCGTCGACCTCGCCAATGTGAAGATGTCGATGAATCCGTTCTGCGAGATCGCGGTCGAAGAGGCCGTGCGTCTGCGCGAAAAGGGCGTCGCCACCGAAGTCGTCGCCGTCTCCATCGGCCCGGCTCAGGCGTCCGAGACGCTGCGCACGGCGCTGGCTATGGGCGCCGACCGGGCGATCCTGGTGCAGACCACCGAGGATCTGGAGCCGCTCGCCGTCGCCAAGGTGCTTAAAAGCATTATCGGCCGCGAGAGCCCCGATCTGGTGATCATGGGCAAGCAGGCCATCGACGGCGACAACAACGCGACTGGACAGATGCTGGCGACCTTGCTCGATTGGCCGCAGGCGACCTTCGCCTCGGCGATCGAGGTTTCCGGCGGCAAGGCGAAGGTGACCCGCGAGGTCGACGGCGGTCTGCAGACCCTGGAGATCGATCTGCCCGGCATCGTTACCGCAGACCTGCGCCTCAACGAGCCGCGCTACGCCAGCCTGCCCAACATCATGAAGGCCAAGAAGAAGGAGCTCGCGATCGAAGAGCTCGCCTCGCTGGGCGTCGATACGGCGCCGCGCCTGAAGGTCGTCAAGGTCACCGAGCCACCGAAGCGCGCCGGCGGCATCAAGGTGGAAAACGCCGCGGACCTGGTCGCCAAACTCAAGACCGAAGCGGGGGTGCTCTGATGGCCGTGCTCGTCATCGCCGACCACGACAACGCCACGCTGAAGGACAACACCGAAAAGACGGTGACCGCGGCGCTCAAGCTCTCCAGCGACGTTGACCTGCTGGTCGCCGGCAAGGGCGCCAAAGGCGTGGCCGACGCCGCCGCCAAGATCACCGGCGTGCGCAAGGTGCTGCTGGCCGAGAGCGACGAGCTGGGCGAAGGCCTGGCCGAAAGCATGGAAGCCCTCGTCGTCCCGCTGATGAGCGGCTACGACGCGGTGCTGACGCCGGCCACCAGCCAGGGCAAGAACTTCAGCCCGCGCATCGCCGCCAGGCTGGACGTCGCCCAGATCTCCGAGATCGTCGACGTCGTCGACGCCAACACCTTCATCCGGCCGATCTACGCCGGCAACGCGCTGGAGACCGTGCAGTCCTCCGACGCCAAGAAGGTGATCACCGTGCGCCCAACCGTCTTCAAGGCGGCTGAACACGGCGGCTCGGCCAAGGTCGAGACCATCGCCGCCCCGGCCAAGCCGGCCAAGACCCACTTCGTCGACCAGAAGCTGGTGAAGTCGGAACGCCCCGAACTCTCCGGCGCCAAGATCGTGGTCTCCGGCGGCCGCGCCATGGGCTCGGCGGAGGAGTTCCACAGGGTGATCGAGCCCCTGGCCGACAAGCTGGGCGCCGCGGTCGGCGCCAGCCGCGCCGCCGTCGATGCGGGCTACGCCCCCAACGACTACCAGGTCGGCCAGACCGGCAAGGTGGTGGCGCCCGAGCTCTACATCGCCATCGGCATCTCCGGCGCCATCCAGCACCTGGCCGGCATGAAGGACTCCAAAGTGATCGTGGCGATCAACAAGGACGCCGACGCGCCGATCTTCCAGGTCGCCGACTACGGCCTGGTGGCGGACTACAAGACCGCCGTGCCCGACCTGATGGCCGCCCTGGCGGCCGCAGGCATATAAGCGGCGGCCGCCGGCAGGTAACCAACGATCCGCCGATTTCGGACGGACGTCAGGGGCGGCTCGGCAACGGGCCGCCCCTTTACGTTTCGCCAACCGGCTGCGGTCACGCTGCGCCGCAGCAAAAGCTTGCGGCAGTACGGCACCGCTATGTTAGAAAGCCCCCTTAGAAATTTTGGCCGCCCGTATCGCGGCCGTTCTCCGAGGCTCTTTTGAATGGTTCAGATTAAGTCGGTCGGCGTCATCGGCGCGGGCCAGATGGGCACCGGCATCGCCCATGTGGTGGCGCTGGGCGGCTACGAAGTCCTGCTGCACGACGTCAGCGCCGAGCGGCTCGAGGCCGGCATGGGCCTCATCGAGCGCAACATGTCCCGCCAGGTGGTGCGCGGCATCATCGACCAGGCGGCGATGGACGCGGCGCTGAAGCTGATCAAGCCGGCCGCCGAGCTGCAGGCCATCGGCAAGACCGACCTGGCCATCGAGGCGGCCACCGAGAACGAAGAGACCAAGAAGGCGATCTTCAAGGCGCTGGGCCCCTACCTTAGCGACAAGACCCTGCTCGCCTCCAACACCTCGTCGATCTCGATCACCCGCCTGGCCGCGGCCACCGACCGGCCCGACCGGTTCATCGGCCTGCACTTCATGAACCCGGCACCCTTGATGAAGCTCGTGGAGATCATCCGCGGCATCGCCACCGGCCCCGACACCTACGAGACCGCCGTGAACTTCGCCCAGTCGCTGGGCAAGACCACCGCCAACGCCGAGGACTTCCCGGCCTTCATCGTCAACCGCGTGCTGGTGCCGATGATCAACGAGGCCATCTACACCCTCTATGAAGGGGTCGGCACCGTCGACGCCATCGACACCGCTATGAAGCTGGGCGCCAACCATCCGATGGGCCCGCTGGAGCTGGGCGACTTCATCGGCCTGGATACGGTGCTGTCGATCATGAACGTGCTCTACGAGGGCCTGGCCGACAGCAAATACCGGCCCTGTCCGCTCTTGGTGAAG
>JANXXK010000179.1 GCA_025350685.1 Alphaproteobacteria bacterium
GAACTCGGCGAAGCTGCCCTTGAAGCCGGTTTCAGCGATTGCGCCGTCCATTTCGGCTCGAATGCGAGCGACTTCCTTGAGGCCCAAAGCGTGGATCGCTTCCGGCGTAAGGCTTGTGATGGTGTAGCGCCGCGCCAGCCAGGCGTAGTAGGTCGTCCCTCCCGGCAGGCCGCACAGGCCGACCACCGTGCGCGCGTCGGCCCTGGGGCGGTAGTTCGTCTCAAGAAAGGCGAGCAAAGCGCGCTGCGCCGGTTTGATCTTGTCGCGAATGATGGCCAGGGCCCTTGCCCGGTAGCTGGCTTGATCGTCGACCGACAGGTCAGGCGGCAGCTTGGCGAGGGGCAGCAGCAGGGAGCTGTCCTCGGCCGGGGCGGCCGCCTGAGCGCGCACCGTGCTGAGGGCCGCGTCCAGAACTACGCCGGGCTGCACGAACCCGGTGGCCAGCCCCCGCCGGGCGTCGACCACCTCGGTGGCGTAGAAGTCACTCACCGCCGCCAGTCGCGCCAGCCACCCGTCAGCGTCGGCTCGGCTCCTGATTGTGGTGCTCCTGGCCACATAGCCCGGCAGGTTAAAGAAACCATCGTCGGCGACGAACGGCATGCGCTCTTCGTCGAACGCCAATCCCGCAAGGCTCTGAGCAACCTGGCGGATCAGGAATTCGCGATTGATCGCGCCTTCGGACGGCAAAGCCGCGTGAGCCAGTCCGGCCAGACGGGACTGGAAGGCCGTCAGCTGCGCCCGCCGAGCGCTCACGGCGGCCGGCGAGTCGTCGGGCCAGCGCTTCAACGCTTCCCTGTCGCCCAACTGACCGGCTGTGATCGGGTTCTGAGCCAGGTTGAACCGCTCGTAGTCCGCCACCACAGCATCGATCGTATCCGCCGCCATGGCCCACCTCCCCCAGAACGCAGCGCCCGACGCGGCGCCGGTCAGCAACAGTGATCGTCGGTCGAACGTCATGAACGTCCTACCCGAACGGCGCGTCGATGGAGGGCGAGGGCTGAGTGAACCACGCTGCGCCGCTGGCCGTCACGTGGAAGTGGTCCTCCAGCCGCACGCCGAAGGCGCCGGGGGTGACGATCATCGGCTCGTTGGAGAAGCACATGCCCGCCGCCAGCGGGGTCTTGTCGCCGCGCACCAGATAGGCTGGCTCGTGGATCGACAGGCCAATGCCGTGGCCGGTCCGGTGCGGCAGGCCGGGAAGACGATAGTCAGGGCCCAGCCCCGCCGCCTCCAGCACCCGCCGCGCCGCCATGTCGATATCTTCGCAGGGGACGCCCGGCCGTACCGCGGCGAACGCGGCGGCCTGGGCGGCGTGTTCGGTGTCCCAGACGCGGCGGTGGTCGTCGGTGGGCTGGCCAAACACATAGGTGCGGGTGATGTCGGAATTGTAGCCCTGGACCCGGCAGCCGGTGTCGATGAGCACGATGTCGCCGCTGGCCAGTTGCTGCTCGCCGGGCACGCCGTGCGGATAGCTGGAGGCCTGCCCGAACTGCACCGCGCAGAAGGACGAGCCGTCGTCGGCGCCCAGCGCGCGGTGGGCCTGGTCGATGAAGCGGCGCACGGCGGTGGTGGTGATGCCGGGGCTGAGGATCTTGGCCGTGCGGCGGTGGACCTCCAGGGTCATCGCCTTCGCCTGGGCCATCAGCGCCAGTTCGGCGGGGGACTTGATCATCCGGCAGCCGTCGATGACCGGGGCGCCGTCGCGCGGCGCCAGGACCGCGGCGTCCCTGCGCAGGCCGTGGAAGGCGAAGAACGGCAGGGCTGGATCGATCGCCAGCGTGCGGCAGCCGAGCTTGGCGAGCTCGGCGCCGGCAAGCGTGTAGGGGCTTTCGTGTTCTTCCCAGAGCGCGATCGACGCTTCGATCCCAAGCACAGCCTGAAGGGAGCCCAGCTCGAAGCGCGGACAGATCATCACCGGGCGGCCCGTGCGGGGAAGGATCATCGCCACCAGCCGCTCGGTGGGGTCCCAGGCGACGCCGGCAAAGTAGCGCAGCGAGGCCCCGGCCCCGACGAGGATGGCGTCGGCGTCGATGTCGGCCATCAGGGCCTGGGCTTTTGCGAGACGCTGGGCGCGTTCGCCGCGGGCGATCGCCGGCGCGGGTTTGGGCCAGGGGGCGAGGCTCGCGAGCTCAGCTTCCGCCGTCGATCCACCGATGCCCTTGCTCATGATCGTCCTCCGCTCTGGCCACGCTACTTGTCCGCAAATAGAACGGTTGACCATGGCCGGTAGTCAGGATTTCGCCGTCGATCCGCGTAATGCGGACCTCAAGATCTATGTGAACGGGGCGCTGGTTCCGCGGGCGGAGGCCAAGGTGTCGGTCTTCGACGCCGGGTTCGTGCTGGGTGACGGGGTCTGGGAAGGACTGCGGCTGCACAAGCGCGCGCTGCTGTTCCTGGAGACGCATCTGGACCGGCTCTATGAGGGGCTGGCGGCGATCGAGCTGGATATCGGGCTAACGCGCGAGGCGTTGACCGCGGAGATCTGGCGGACGCTGAAGGCCAACGGGATGGAGCACGGCGCGCACCTACGGCTGATGGCGACGCGGGGCGAGAAGGCGGCGGCCAACCAGGATCCGCGCAACTGGCTGGGCAAGCCGACCATCGTGCTGACCGCGGAGTACAAGGAACCCTCGCCCGCGATCGTGACCCAGGGGCTGGCGCTCGCCACCGCCTCGATCCGCTGCACGCCGGCGGAGATGTTCGACATGCGGCTGAATTCGCACAGCCGGCTGGCGCTGATTACCGCGCTGCTGGAAGCCATCAGGGCCGGGGCGGACGAGGCGCTGATGCTCGATCCCAACGGCTATGTCTCCAGCTGCAACGCCACCAACTTCTTCTGGGTGAAGGACGGGCGGGTCTGCACGTCGACGGGGGATTTCTGCTTCAATGGGGTCACGCGGGGCAATGTCATCAAACTCTGCCGCGACAACGGCATTCCGATCACGCTCGGCGACTTCCACCTGGCCGACGTGCACGAGGCCGACGAGGCGTTCGTGACCGGGACGTTCGGCGGGCTGACACCGGTGCGTGAGATCGACGGGGTGGCGTTGCCGGCGACGCTGCCGGGCCCGGTGACCACGCAGCTTCGGGCGCTCTATGCGGGGCTGAAGGACGCCCAGGCTGCGTGAGCTTGCGGATCGCCATGTGGTCGGGGCCGCGGAACATCTCCACGGCGATGATGCGCAGCTTCGAGAACCGGGCGGACTGCGCGGTGGTCGATGAGCCGTTCTACGCGGCCTACCTGGCGGCGACCGGTTTGGAACATCCGATGACCGCTGAGGTGCTGGCTTCGCAGCCGCGGGACTGGCGGGCCGTGGCCGATGAGCTGGCGCGGGCGTCGGCGCTGGTGGTCTACGAGAAGCATATGACGCACCACATGCTGCCGGCCTTTGGGCTGGAGTGGATGGCCGATTGCAAGAACGCCTTCCTGATCCGCGATCCAGCCGCGGTGCTGGCGTCCTATGTTCAGAAGCGGGCGCACGTGACGCTCGACGACATCGGCGTGGTGCGCCAGCACGAGCTATTCGAGCGCGAGGCGGATCGGCTGGGCGAGGCGCCGCCGGTGGTCGAGGGGGCCGATGTGCTGGCCGATCCGCGGGCGATGCTGGGCGCGCTGTGCGAGGCGCTCGGCGTGGCCTTCGACGCGGCGATGCTGAGCTGGCCGTCGGGGCCGCGCGCCAGCGACGGGGTCTGGGCGCCAGCTTGGTATGCGGCGGTGGAGCGCTCGACGGGGTTCGCGCCGCCGGAGCGGGCGGCGAGCGCGCCCCTGGCCGACGACCTGCAGAAGATCGCCGACCAGGCGCGGGCGCATTATGAGGCCCTGGCGCGCTGGAAGATCAGTCCCTCAGCCTGATCCCGACATAGGCCGCGCGGCCGGGTTCGCCGAAGCCGAAGATCTCCTGGAAGCGCTCGTTGGCCAGATTTTCGATCCGCGCCGTGAGCGTGACGTGGTCGTTGACCTTGTAGGACCCCGCGAGATCGGCGGTGGCGAAACCCTTGCGGGTGGTGCGCGAGAAGCCGTCGAGCGCGGTGTCGGCCTGGTTGGACTCGCCGCGCAGGGTAAAAGCCGCGCCCCAGGGGCCCTGGTTCCAGAAGAGGGCGGCCGAGCCGCTGGACTTCGGATTGCGCAGTAGGACCAAGCCAGTGGCGCGGTCGATGGCGTCCAGCGAGGCGTAGGCGAGCTTCAGCCTGAGGGTGTCGGTCAGGCGCACGTCACCTTCGGCTTCCAGCCCGGTCGAGCGGGTGCGGGCGATGTTGATATAGCGCAGGTTCACATAGGCGATCTGGTCGCGGATCAGCAGGCGGTAGCCGGTGAGCGCGAGCGCGACCCGCCCGTCGGCAGACGTCCAGCCGAGGCGGGCGTCGTAGCCCTCCGCGCGTTCGGGCCGCAGCGGCACGGCCGGGGCGAAGCAGAAGTCGCAGACCGCCTCGCTGATGGTCGGAGTCTTGAAGCCTTGCCCGGCGGAGAGGGTGAGAGCGAAGCCGCCGCCGAGCTGGGCGGCGGCCGAGAGCCGGCCGGTGACGCGGGCCTTGTAGCGGTCCGGGTCGTCGTAGCGGACCGAGCCGGTCAGCGTGACGGCGTCGGTCAGATTGTGGCGCAGGACGCCGAAGGCGCTGGCGGTAGCAAGGTCGAGCGACGGGCGGCCGGAGAGGTCGGCTGAGGTCGCCGTGCGCTCGGCCCCGACGACGAAGGCGGTGAGATCGGTGGGCGCCCCGTGCTCGGCGGTCCAGCGCCAGACCTGGCGCTGGCCTGAGAACTGCGACGGGAAGCTGGAGATATTACGGCGGTGGATGTCGTAGTCGCTGAAGCTCAGCCGGTGGGTCAGGCCGAAGGCGTCGACCGTGGCGCGGGCGAACCCCTGCCAGACGCGGCTGGTGCTGCGGTCCGGCGTATCGCCCAGCAGGAAGTTTGGCGGAGCGAAGCCATCGATATGGATGTCGCTGTCGGTGTAGCGGATGCGGCCGTCGAACTGTACCGCGTCGGCGACCTTGACCCGGCCGCCGAGGTTGGCGGTGACGGTGGAGAAGGGGTCCCTCTCGGTCCCCGCGGCGGCCTTGGAGATGCCGCGGGCGTTGAAGCCCGCGACGGAGGCGGAGACCGCGTAGGCCTCGGCGGCGACGCCGCCGGCCACCGAGCCGCGGACCGTGGAGAACGAGCCGCCCTCGGCCTCGGCGCGCAGGCCGCTTTCCTCGCGGGTCGTGAAGGCGATGACACCGCCGATGGCGTCGGAGCCCCAGAGCGAACCCTGCGGGCCGGAGAGCACCTCGACCCTGGCGAGGTCGGCCGTCTGGATCTGCGAGGCGTCGAAGTTCCCGTTGGGATCGGCTGGGTCGCCGGCCGGCACGCCGTCGATCAGCACCAGGGTCTTGTCGGGCGAGGCGCCGCGGATACGGATGCTGGCCAGGCCGCCGAAAGCCCCGTTTCGGGCGACGCCGACGCCTGGGATCGTGGAGAGCACGTCTTCGACGAAGGGCGTCTGGCGGGCTTCGAGCTCGGCCTGATCGATGACGTGGGCGGCGGTGACCAGGTCGAGGCGGGTGGGCAGGCGAGTGGCGGTGACGATCAGTTCCCCGACGGGGGCAGGGTCGGCTGCGAGCGCGCAGCTCGGGGCGAACGCGGCAAGCGCCGCGGTGGACAGCAAGAAGGTACGCATGGTCGTTCAGACTCCATCTTCGGAGTCGCTGCGACGGTGAACCTCTCAAGAGGTTCAGCCGGTCGTTGGCCTGATCCCGGGCCGCGGACGAGCGACGGGAGAAGACGGCAGGTCTCCTGGCTTGCGGGTCAGCGGACCGCGCCCACGCCTTCCCGGTTGCCCAGTGGCGTTAACCCCTTGAAATCAATGGGTTAATCGGACGCGGCCCTCGCCGCTCACAGTTGCGGGCACAGCCGGGGATTTTCACCCCGGTTCCCTCTTGGCCCCCATCGCTAGGGGACCGCCTTCACGCCGGCCTGGATATCAGACCAGGTTGCGCTTGTAGAGGGCGGTGAGTTCCGCCCAGGCCTTCTCCGCGCCGGCCTCGTTGTAGACGGCGCTGCCCTTGACGCACCAGCCGTGGTTGCAGCCGTCGTAGACCAGCACGGTGGCCTTCTTGCCGGCGGCGGCGAAGGCCGCCCTCAGCGTGTCCTTGTCGGTGGGCGCGCGGGCGTCGTCGTTGGCGGCGACGGCGGAATAGACCTCGGCCTTCATCTTGGGGATCAGCAGGTGCGGGCTGGCCGGGGTGGCGGTGACCAGGCCGCCGCCGTGGAAGGTGCCGGCGCCGCCGATGCGGTCGGGCAAGACGGCGGCGGTGCGATAGACCAGCGGGCCGCCCATGCAGTAGCCCTGGGTCCCGGCCTTCTTCTTCTTGTCGGTCTGCGGCTGGGCGTCGAGGAAGGCCAGGAAGGCCGGCGCGTCGGTCTCCACCGTGCCCGGCCCGGCGATCGAGCCGGCGATGGTCATCAGCTTGGCGCGATCGTCCGGCTTGGCGAAGTCGAAGGCGTCGGCGCCCACCGCCTGGGCCCGGCCCTTGCGGTAGAAGGGGTTGGGCACGAGGACCACATAGCCCTGGGCGGCGAGGCGGCGGCCCATGTCGCGGAACACGGGCCTGAGGCCGAAGATATCGGTCCAGATCAGCACGGCCGGCCACTTGCCCTTGCCCGACGGATAGAACAGCGCCGCGTCACAGGTCCCGTCGGCGGTCTTGATGTCGACGTCCTTCTCGGTGACCGTCGCCTCGGCATGGGCCATGTCGGCGGCGAAGGTGGCCGCGGCCGCCGCGGCCAGGCCGAAGGCCCGGCGGCTCAGCGGGGTCTCGGCGACCTTGAAGCTGTCTTCGCCCTGATGGATGTCGTCGTCGCACATGGTGCAGGCCTCCCTGATTACCCGTATTGGGGAATTTGGACCGCAAGGGTCGGCGCCAATGTTACGGCGTTATTTCGCTGCAAGGGAAGCGGGAGCGTTGCCTGCCCGAAGGGCGGCGCGAAAAGAAGGGAACCACGGAAAACACGGAAAACACGGAAGGAGCACGGAAGGGCTGACCGGTGAGGCCATCGCAGAAATCCGTGAAATCCATAGTTCAAAATAGCTGAGCCGCCGCTGGCGCGGAGGCGGAGCAGAACGCGCCTCTTTCCGTGCTCTTTCCGTGTTTTCCGTGGTTCCTCTTGCTTACATCCACGCCCCGTAGGGATCGGTGAACGGCTTGCCGAGCGCCTCGGCGACGGCGGGGTGGGTGACCTGGCCCTTCAGCACATTCAGCCCCTTGGCCAGGTGCTTGTTCTTCTTCAGCGCGTCCAGCCCCTGGTCGGCGAGCGCCAGGCCGAAGCTGAGCGTGGCGTGGACCAGGGCTTCGGACGAGGTGCGGGGCGCCGCGCCGGGCATATTGGCCACGCAATAGTGGACGACGCCGTCGACCGTGTAGGTGGGGTCGGCGTGGGTGGTGGGCCGGCTGGTCTCGAAACAGCCGCCCTGGTCGATGGAGACGTCGACAAGCACGCTGCCGGGCTTCATCTTCTTCAGGTCGTCCTTGCGGATCATCTTCGGCGCCGAGGCGCCGGCGGTCAGCACCGCGCCGATCACCACGTCGGCCTTGAGGATCTCTTCGTCGACCGCGTCCTGGGTGGAATAGCGGGTGAGGATGCGGCCCTGGAACATGTTGTCGAGCTCGCGCATGCGCGGGATCGAGCGCTCGACGATCACCACCTCGGCGCCAAGGCCCGCGGCCATCCGCGCGGCGTTCATGCCGACCACGCCGCCGCCGAGCACGACGATGCGGGCGGGGGGCACGCCGGGCACGCCGGAGAGCAGCAGGCCCATGCCGCCGTTGTGCTTCAAGAGCGTCTCGCCGGCGGAGAACACGGCGATGCGGCCGGCGACTTCCGACATTGGCGCCAGGAGCGGGAGCCCGCCCTGAGGGTCGGTCACCGTCTCATAGGCGATGGCCGCGCAGCCGGAGGCCAGCAGGCCGTCGGCCTGGGCGGGATCGGGCGCCAGATGCAGGTAGGTGAAGAGGATGTGCTTGTCGGTCAGCCGCGCCCATTCGACCGGCTGCGGCTCCTTGACCTTGACGATCAGCTCGGCGCCGGAGAACACCGCGTCCGCATCGGGGGCGATGGCGGCGCCGGC
>JANXXK010000230.1 GCA_025350685.1 Alphaproteobacteria bacterium
CCTCGAAGATGTCGACCTTGGCGGCTTCGGCCACAGCGGCGAGGCCGGCCTGGGCCGAGCCGGCGCCGGGCGGCAGGACGTGCTTCGCCTCGCCCTTGGCCGGCGGCGGCTGGCCGTCGTCGGTGGTGATCAGCGAGGTGAAGCACGTCCTGCCGCCCGGCGCCGGCTCGGCCCAGGCCGGCCTCGCCGCTGTGGCCGAAGCCGCCAAGGTCGACATCTTCGAGGGCCAGGGCAGCACCGCCGCGGCCGCCATGTTCGGCTCCTACGACAACCCGGAGAACCGCGCGCTCGGCGAGCGTTGCCTCGTCTCCTTCGGCCGCAACGGCGGCCCGCCGATGTTCCCCAACGGCTGGTACAACAACAACTACATCTTCGCCCAGAGCCCAACCGCCGTGGCCATCGTCGTCGAGATGGTCCACGACGTGCGCAGCATCCAGCTGAACGCCAGGCACCGCACCGACGACCTGCGCCCCTGGTTCGGCGATTCCATCGGCTGGTACGAAGGCGACACCCTGGTCGTCGAGACCGACCATATCCCGCAGGCCCAAGCCTATCTCGGCGCCTGGAAGACGCTGAAGGTCACCGAGCGCTTCCGCCGCGTGGCCAAGGACCGCATCCTCTATCGCTTCACCGTCGAGGACGCCTCGGTCTGGGACAAGCCCTGGGGCGGCGAGTACGAGCTCCATCCGCTGAAGGGCCAGGTCCTCGAATACGCCTGCCACGAAGGCAACTACGCGCTCACCGGCATCCTCGGCGGCGCGCGGGCGCAGGAACGCGCGGCGGCCGCGGCCAAGGGCGCAGCGGGCGGTCGCTAGCCGATCCGCTCGGTCAGGCGGACCTTGACCCGGTCGCCCACCTGTTTGCCGAGGCGCTTGGCCAGGGCGCCGCGCACCGGCAGCTTATGCACTCCGCCGCCCATCGCCATGAACGCGCTCTCGAAAGCCTCGCCGTCCATCTCGCCGCGCACCTTCACCAGCCCCTTGGTCTCGAAGAACGCCGCCGACCGCGGCCAGACCAGATAGGTCCAGCCGCCCTTGGCTGGGCTCTTGCATAGCTCGGCCTCGAAGCTGACGTCGAGGGATCGGGTCTTCAGGCTCATCTCGCGCCTCCGTTCGCAAAGTCCAAGGACGGCGCGCGACGGTCAGTTCCGACAGGTCGCCCTACCTCGCCGCTGCCTTTCGCGCGCCCTCCTGCTTCGAACGCGCGATGACCTCTTCGAGCAGGTCCGCGCCGCCCAGGCTGCCCTGCGCGTCCGCCCCCATCGCCCCCAGCGCGTACTGCGGCGGCACGGTCTCGGGCCCCTCGCCGGGCGGCAGCGGCGGAGTGTAGTAGCCCAGCGCATAGTTGCTCATCGCGTAGCCGATCATCGCCTGCAACTCGGGCTCCAGCGTCCGCGCGATCGCCGGCGGGCACGAGAGGTACATGTTCTCCTCCTGCATGAGCCACCCCAGCGCATAGGTGATGTTCAGCCCCCACCTGTCGTGGTCTGCATCGTTGGCCCCACCGCTGTGGAACACCGTGCCGGTGTAGATGAGCACCGAGCCCTTGCGCATTTCCGCCCGCGCGATCTCCTCCGGCAGCGCCTTCCGATCGTCCGGCCACACCGACGAACCCGGGACCACCTGCGTCGCCCCGTTCGCCGCGGTGAAATCGGTCAGCGCCCAGATGGTGTTGAGCTGCGGTTCGACGCCGGCCATCTGCCGCCCCCAGGCCCAGCGGTCGCGGTGGATCGCCTGCGCCGCCTGGCCCGGCATGATGCGGATCACCTGCGCCAGGTGCAGCTGGTAGCGGTGGCAGTTGGGCTTCAGCACCGCGTCGCACAGCGCCAGGATCCGCCCATCCATCACCAGCGGCCGGCAGAGCGGCGAGCGCGCCACCAGCGCCCCGGTCCGCGTAGTCTGCGCCCCGGTAAAGCTGTCGCGCCCCGGCGCCGTCGCCGCCACCCAGGGCGTGAGCTCCGCCATCAGCGCGTCGACCTCCGCCACCGGCAAGGCGTCATCCAGGATCAACGCCCCGTCGCGGTCCAGCACGGCGACGATATCGGCGCTCGGCGCATCGGCCGGCAGGTGGGTCAGCGCGGGCCCAGATGACGGCATGGGGGCGGCCTCCTCATCATCGACCCCGCCATCCTGCGCCCGCCACCCCGGCGTTGTCACCCCGCGCCTTACCGGGGTCCGTCGTAGGGATGGCCGTAGGCCTCGCGCCACTCGCGCTCCTCCGCCGCGTTGCGCGGCGGCGCCACCAGCACCTCGCCGTTCGGGCCCTTGCGGAAGTGGACGACCTCGAACTTCAGCACCGGGTCTCCCCGCTCCCCCATCACCCGCGTCGTCTCGGCGTTGCTGCGGGCGATCTCATATTCGATCATCAGGCGCTCGCAGTATTTCTTCGGCGCCAGCCGCGCGGTCATCCACTTGATGGTGTCGAAGCGCAGCCGGTCGGACCAGACCGTCTTGTGTGTCGAGCCCACCGCCACCTCGCGCGCTTCGTCGAAGAAATAGTCGGCCTGCAAGTCCCGGGCGCGCACGTACATTTCCTCGAACTCCGGATGCCGCTTGACCCAGCCATAGATGGTCCCGGCGCACGGCATCATCGGGTCGGCCACGATGGCCACCACGCTTTGGCCGTTCTCAATCCGCGCACAGATCGCCTCGCCGACCGCCGGCGTATAGCTGCTGAGGCTGCCACCCTTCACCGGCTGGGGTCGCGCCGCCTTCAAGGCCGCCAGTTCCCGGTCGCTCCATCGCCGCGTCGCCCGCGCGCTCCGCATCGCCACCCGCAGCTGCTCGGCGAACGCCGGATACCGGTTGGCCCATTTGCGGATCGTTGTCCGATGCGGCATCTCCGCATCGCGCCCCACCGCCATCAGGCTCCTGCCCGCCGCCACCCGCGCACAGATCTCCGCCCCGAGCTCCGGCGTGAACAAACGCTCCCCGGCAAGCATCCTCAGCCGAGCGACCTCGCCGCCGTCCCCATCCGCCATGCTGAAATCCCCGTGGGGCCGCACCCGCCCGCGCAGGAAAGCCCCAGGGGTACGGTGCCTCAAAATCATAGGCAGCGTTAAGAACAAAACGAGAACATTCCGTCGTAGTCGGCCCACAATGGGCGCCTCGCTAGGTTGTCCATTGGAAATTCACTCTCAGGACTTGTCATCCGCTCATACCGGTGTTTTCCTGGCGCGAACTGTTCAAGCTCGGGGAAAGTCGATGCAACTTGGGGGGGAGCGGGCGCCCGCGATGGCGCGCCCGAAGGCGATCCTGCGTGGGACCGTCATCGCGCTGGTGTCACAGCTCACAGCGGCCTGCGTGGTGCCGGGTCACATGCACGTCACGAACGGCATCGCGCCTCAGGAGGTGGACAAGAACGTCCGCTTCCGCACGACCTACTACTTCCGGGTTTTCGACTATTGCGCGAGCGCCAATGCCGCGATCGACGGTGGCCGGTACCGGACGATCGTTCCGGAGACCGACACCCTCTACCGCTACCGGATGACCGGAAATGCCTCGGCGCTCGGCAACCAGATCCACTTCGAATCCGGCACGCTGCAACGCGCCCAGCTCGACCCCTTCGGCGCGAACGTCACCTACAACAGCGACATCGGCGGGTTTCTCTACCGCAGCAACGAGGCTGCCGCCCTTGAGGCGAAGGCGAAGCAGGCCGCTCGCGCAGACGCGGAGCAGTCTCGACGCG
>JANXXK010000231.1 GCA_025350685.1 Alphaproteobacteria bacterium
GCCATGGCCGCGCAGGGTCTCGACGGCTTCGTCACCCCGCACGAGGACGAGCATCAGAACGAATACCTGCCCGCCGCCAACGACCGGCTGGCCTGGGCGACCGGCTTCACCGGCTCGGCCGGCGCGGCGGTGATCCTCAAGGACAAGGCGGCGATCTTCGTCGACGGCCGCTACACGCTCCAGGTCCGCGACCAGGTGGATCAGGCCACCTTCGAGATCCGCGACCTGGTCGAGGGCGGCGTGCCCGCCTACATCGAGACCGCCACGGCCAAGGGCCAGGTGATCGGCTACGACCCGCGCCTGCACAGCCCCGACGCGCTTGAGCGGCTGAAGGCGGCGGCCGCCAAGGCCGGCTCGGTGCTGAGACCCGTCAGTCCCAACCCGCTGGACACCGCCTGGGGCCAGGCGCGTCCGGCGCAGCCGACCGCGCCGGTCGTGCCGCATCCGCTGCAATTTGCCGGCGAGGACTCGGCTTCGAAGCGCCACCGCCTTGGCGAGGCCCTGGCGGCGCACGGCGCGGACTCCGCGGTGATCACCGCGCCTGCCTCCATCGCATGGCTGTTCAATGTGCGCGGCGGCGACGTGATCCGCTCGCCGCTGCCGATCGGCCAGGCGATCCTCAATTCCGATGGCTCGGCGCGGCTGTTCCTCGATCCGGCCAAGGTGACGGCGGAGCTGCCGGCCTGGCTCGGCAACGAGGTGCGGCTGGAGACGCCGGCCGACCTGCCGCAGGCGCTCGCCGAGTTGAAGGGCAAGGCTGTGGTGGTCGACCCAGGCCTGTCGTCGTCCTGGTATTTCGAGGCGCTCGACGCAGCCGGCGCGCGGGTGGGCCGGGCGGAAGACCCCTGCATGCTGCCCCGCGCCTGCAAGAACTCCGTCGAGATCGAGGGAACCAAGCGCGCCCATATCCGCGACGGCGCAGCCCTCTGCCGCTTCCTGCACTGGGTGGCGACCGAGGGGCAGATCAATCCGCCTGACGAGGTGGAGGCGGTCTCCAAGCTCGAGGGCTTCCGCGAAGACACCGGCGCACTGAAGGACCTCTCCTTCGACACCATCGCCGGCGCCGCCGCCAACGGGGCCATCGTCCACTACCGCCCGACCAAGCGGCTGAACAAGCGCAGCGAGCAAGGCTCGCTGCTGCTGGTGGATTCAGGCGCGCAGTACCTGGACGGCACCACCGACGTCACCCGCACCGTGGCCATCGGCGCGCCCTCGGCCGAGATGTGCGAGCGCTTCACCCTGGTGCTGCAGGGCCATCTGGCGCTGGCGCGCGTGAAGTTCCCGGCCGGGACCACGGGCTCGGCGCTGGACGCGCTGGCGCGCATGGCCCTCTGGGCCAAGGGCCTCGACTACGACCACGGCACCGGCCACGGCGTGGGCTCCTACCTCGGCGTCCACGAGGGGCCGCACCGGATCGCCAAGCAGCCGAACATGGTGGCGCTCAGGGCCGGGATGATCGTCTCCAACGAGCCCGGCTATTACAAGGAAGGCGGCTACGGCATCCGCATCGAGAACCTGCAGTTCGTCACCGAGCCCGCGGTTCCGGCCGGCGGCGAGCGGCCGATGCTGGGCTTCGAGACCCTGACGCTGGCGCCCATCGACCGGCGGCTCGTCGTTGTGGCCATGCTGAGCGCCGAGGAGCTGGCCCAGCTCGACGCCTATCACGCGCGGGTGCTGGCGGTGATCGGGCCGCAGGCGCCGGCGGATGTGCGCGCCTGGCTGGAAACGGTCTGCGCGCCGCTCTCCACCCACGCGTTCGTGTCCTAGCCACTCCCAAATTCCGGGCGTAGGGTTTTGCGATCAGGGCGGCGCGAGCCCCTGAAACGGTCCGCGACCGACCCATAACCGCGCCATGGATCGCCGATCCGCGTTGCTTCCCGGATACGGCCGTCCCTGGCGCCCACGGTGATGGGAGACGACACCATGGCAATCCAGACAGCGGGGTCCGTGCGCGCGCTTGCGCTCGTGGGCCCCACCAGCGCCGGCAAGACCACTCTGATGGAGGCCCTGTTGCAGGTCACCGGCGCCGTCGATCGGCGCACCGGCGCGGAGATGGTTGGCGACTCGTCCCCCGAGGCCCGCGCCCGCGGCCACTCGGTTGAGCTGAACCTCGCCGGTTTCGACTTCATGGGCGACCGCTACTCGGTGGTGGACTGCCCAGGCTCCCTAGAATTCTGCGCCGACATCGATGCGGCCCTGCCGGCGGTGGACATGGCGATCGTGGTGGCCGAGCCCGACCCGGCCAAGGCCGCCCTGCTGCAGCCGACGCTGCGCGAGCTGGAGCGGCTGGGCGTGCCGCACGTCCTGTTCATCAACAAGATGGACCTGGCGCGAGGCTCCCTGCCCGAACTGCTGGCGGCGCTTGCCCCGGTCAGTTCCGCGCCGCTGGTGGCGCGGCAGATCCCCACCTGGGAAGGCGAGAAGGTCACCGGCTTCATCGATCTGGCGCTGGAGCGCTGCTTCGTCTACCGGCCGAACGAGCCCTCGACGCAGGTGGACATTCCCGGCGACCTCAGGGGCGCCGAGGGCGACGCGCGCTTCCACATGCTGGAGCAGATCGCCGACTTCGACGACGAGCTGTTGGAACAGCTGCTCTCCGACGTCACCCCCAGCCGCGACGCGGTGTTCGCCGACCTGGTGCGGGAGATGAACGAGGGCTTGATCGTGCCGGTGTTCTTCGGGTCGGCGCAGAACGGCTTCGGCGTGCGCCGGCTGCTGAAGGCGCTGCGCCATGAGGCGCCGCTGGCGGCCCGCGCCGCCGAGCGCCTGGGCGTCGAGGCCGGCGCCTATGTGCTGAAGGCCGCCTATGCCGGGCAGTCCGGCAAGATGGCCTATGCGCGGGTGTTCGGAAAAGCCCTGGCCGACGGGGCGGACTTCGTGCTCCCGGACGGCGAGCGCTGCCGGGCCGGCGGCCTGTTCGCGGTGCAGGGCGGTGCGATCCGCAAGATCGCCTCGGCGTCGGTGGGCGAGGTCTGCGCCATCGGCAAGGTCGAGGCGGCCAGGGCCGGCCAGGTGCTGTCGACCACCGGCAAGCCGCAGGCGGTCAAGGCGGCGGCCGGCGCGCGCAAGCCGCTGTTCGCCGTGGCGCTGGCGGCCACCAACCACAAGGACGACGTCAGGCTCTCCGGCGCGCTCGGCAAGCTGATCGAGGAAGACCCCGGGCTGCGGCTGACCCATGACCCCGAAGCGCGACAGATGATCCTGGCCGGCCAGGGCGAGGGCCATGTGCGGCTGGCGCTGGAGCGGCTGAAACGCCGCTTCGGTGTGGAGATCGACACCGAGCAACCCAAGACCCCCTACCGCGAGACCATCCAGCGCGGGACCAGCCAACGCTCGCGGCACAAGAAGCAGTCGGGCGGCCACGGCCAGTTCGCCGACGTGACGGTGGAGATCCGGCCCCTGCCCCGCGGCTCGGGCTTCGTGTTCAGCGCCAAGGTGGTCGGCGGCTCGGTGCCCAAGCAGTGGATCCCCGCCGTGGAGCAGGGCGTCCGCGACGGCCTCGAGAAGGGCCAGCTCGGCTTCCCGGTCACCGACCTGGAGGTCATCCTGATCGAGGGCCAGACCCACAGCGTCGACTCGTCCGAAATGG
>JANXXK010000244.1 GCA_025350685.1 Alphaproteobacteria bacterium
CTGATCGGCGGGCGGATCGCCGCCCCCTCCCTCTCCGCTTGCGGGAGAGGGGGGGGTCAGGCGTCGGCGGTGAGCCAGTCCAGCAGCGGGCCGTTGAGTTCGCGCGGGTAGGTGTGGCTGAGGTCGTCGATCTCGCGATAGGTGACCGCCGCGCCGGCGGCGGCGAGCGCGCGGACGGCGGCGCGGGCCATGTCCACGGGAAACATCCAGTCAAGCGCCCCATGCGCCACGTGGATCGGCAGGCCGGCGATGCGCTCGGGGTCGGCCATCTGCGCCAGCATCGGGTGGAAGGCGGCCGACACCGGCGCCAGATGGGTGAAGGGGGAGCCCGGCTCCAGCCCGCTGACATAGGCGAAGGTCCCGCCGTCGCTCATGCCGGTGAGCAGGATGGCGCCGGGGTCGACGTTCCAGCGGGCCCGCACGCCGGCCAGGATGCGCGCCAGGTTGGGCGTGTCCTCGTCGGGCCCGGTGATCGCCCAGGTGGCCCCGCGCGCGGTGGGGGCGACCAGGATCGCGCCGCGGGTGCGCGCGTCCCTGAGCCAGCTCCAGAGGAACGCGCGGCCGTGGCCGGAGCCGCCGTGCAGGGCCATGACCAGCGGACAGGCCCGGGCCGGGTCGTAGGTCTCCGGCACATAGAGGGAGACGCCGCCGCGCTGGCCGCTCTCGTTCTCCAGATGGATGATGCCTGTATCCGGGCGTGGGTCGGCCAGCCGGGCCAGCAGCTCGGCGTCGTCGCGCCGCGCCGGGTCGAGGAAGAAGCGGCTCACCGGCGGCAGCGCCGGGCTCAAGGGGTAGAGCTGCTCGCAGGCCTTGGGCAGCTGGCCGAGCGCGCGCCAGGCGGTGCGCAGGTCGTCGTCCCGGGCGGCGGCGCGCAGGCCCTCGAAAGCCAGGAGCGCGGCGTCGGCCGCGTAGGCCAGGCGGTCGCGGACGTCAGCCAGGTCGTCGGGCCAGGCGTCGAGGCCGGGGCGGGCTTCGCGCAGCGGCGCGTCCGGCTCGCCCAGCGCCGACATCAGGGCCGGCAGCTGCGGCGGGTGCAGATAGCGGCCGGCGAAGGCCACCTGGTCCAGGGCCTGCAGCAGCGGCGGGACGATCGCGGCGAGGCCTTCCAGCACGGCGTCTTCCAAGCCCGCTCAGATCCCCGCGTACCAGGACCAGCCGCTCTGGATCATGCCGGCCTTGCCGGGGTCGACGAAAGTCTCGGTGACCACGATGCGGCGCAGGTACTTCATCGACTTGTAGCCGAGCTGGGTCTCGACGCGGGCGCGGACCGGCGCGCCGTGGGCGACGGGCAGGTCGCGGCCGTTCATGCCGTAGGCCAAGATGGTCTGGGGGTGCAGGGCGTCGATCATGTCGATGCCGTCGACCACGCCGTCGTAGGGATAGAAGTTGAGGAACCGCGCGGAGGGCTTGACGCCGGCGTGCTCGAGCAGGGCCCGAAGCGGCGTGCCCGTCCATTCGGCGATCGCCGACCAGCCCTCCTCGCAGGTGTGCTTGGTGATCTGGGTGCGTTGCGGCAGGGCCTTCAGGTCGGCCAGCGAATAGGCGCCGGGCCGGGCCACGGCGCCTTCGACCAAGAGCTTCCAGTCGGCGAAGCCGCCGGCGCGCAGGCGCGCGTAGTCCTCCCCATGATCCGGATCGAACGCCGGCTCCTTGGCGTTGCCGGGGTCGGTGGTGCCGATGGCCAGGATCGAGGAGATGTCGGCGTGCTCGTACTCGCGCACCAGGCCGCGCCGGGGCAGCAGCAGGCGTTGCGCCCGCCACGTGAGGTTGTCGCCCATGCGCAGCAGGCTGCCATAGGTGGGCGGGTCGCCGGAGCAGCCGGACACCATCAGGCCGCCCATGGCGGCGATCCCGCCGATCAGGGCGCGGCGGGGCAGGGTCACCGGGCCGAGGCTGAGGTTGTCGTCCATGTCGCGGCCCCGACTCATTTGCCCACCCCCGAATTACCCGCCCCTGACCTGCCAAGTGTCATGGCGCGCATCTGACTCCGGAAGCCCGACAGGACGACCATGGCGAGGTGCGCGACGAAGAACAGGGTCAGCGCGCAGAGCACCAGGAAGTGGATCGAGCGGGCGGACTGCGATCCGCCGAAGGCGGCTGGCAGGATGGGCCAGGCGGCGCCCACGGCCGGCGACATCGACAGTCCAGTGAGAACCATGATCGGCAGGCCGACGAAGATCACCAGGAAATAGGCGGCTTTCTGCAGCACGCCGTAGGGCGGGCCGCCGGGCGCCTGGGGCATCGGCAGGACAAGGTGGGCCTTCACGTCGGCCCAGAGGCGGCGCGGCGCGAGTTCGCCGGCGCGCGGCACGATCGCGCCCAGCCGCCGCGTCGCCAGGCCGGCCAGGCCATAGACCGCGGCGGTGGCCACCAGCCCCCAGCCGGTCAGGAAGTGCAGGCTGCGCGCCCAGCCGTTCTGGTTGAAGATGTCATAGGTCCGCACCCGGCTGACCGGTCCGGCCGGGTCGGCGAAGAAGGCCAGCGGCGGCGCCCAGCCGCCATGGTGGTAGTTGCGGCCGAGCGGCAGCTCGATCCAGGCATGGGTCAGGTCGTTGCCGACGTCGCCCCAGTAGAGCCTGGGGTGGGCCATCAGGATCACCACGCCGGAATAGGCCAGGGTGATCACGGCGCCGGCGATGGCCCAATGACAGAGCCGCAGCCACAGCGCGTGCCCCGCGCCGCCAGAGTGCTCCTGCGGATCGACGCTCGTCGCCTTCATTCCCGGGCCCCTCCGAACACGGTCATTGAGCCACCCCGGTCCGGTCATGGCAAGTGCGCGGCGAGCGTGTATTGGGGGGTGATCGACCCTGGTTTGCGGAGTCCCGTCTGATGCGTCTTGCGCCCCTCCTGTTCGCCGCCGCCCTCGCGGCGAGCGCTGTCCCCGTCATGGCGAACGCCCAACCCGCCGCGGCGGCTGTCTCGGGGGCAGAATTCCTGGCGAAGACCGCGCGGGAGGCCGGGGTGCAGACCCTGCCGTCAGGCCTGCAGGTCAAGGTGATCGCCTCCGGTCCGGCCGGCGGGCCATCGCCGAAGCCGGGCGATATGGTCAAGGTCCACTACGAGGGCAAGCTCACCTCCGGCGAGGTGTTCGATTCCTCGTTCGCGCGGGGCAAGCCGGCGCTGATGCCGCTGGACGGCCTGGTGCCGGCCTGGATGGAGGCGCTGCCCAGGATGAAGGTGGGCGACGAATGGATCCTCTATGCGCCGGCCAAGCTGGGCTACGGCGCCGAGGGCTACGGGCCGATCCCGCCGAACAGCGCGCTGATCTTCCGGGTCAAGCTGCTGGGCCTGCTGTCGGCCGACTGAGGGTGGTTGGCGGGGGCGCCGATGTTCCAGTTCGCCTCGTAGGGTCCAGACTCAATTGGGGATGAGCGAAATCCAAGGCTTGGACCGGTCCCACCCCCGCTCATCCCCGCGAAAGCGGGGACCCAGGGGTTTCAGCCTGCCAGAATGAGCGGTTCTGAGCTCGCCAGAAAGCCGACCTTCCGAACGTCCGCAATGGGGGAAAGCGGTCCTTCGCGTGAGGGGTCATCATCGCTTGTAGGAGACGGCGGCGAGTTGGATCTTCATGCCCTCCGGATCGCGGAGGTAGAGTTGATCCCTGAACTCGATCGCGCGTCGCGCCTCGGGTGCCCGGCGCGGGACCATTCGTCGAGGGAGCGGCTGGCTCCCCGCCCCGCCTGTGAGCTGTCTCCCACTTTCACCGGCGGTACAAGTGAAGCCCTCAGGTCATTGCGGGAGCGCGGGGTTCTTAATATTCGTACATCGACGAAAGAGAATTGGGTGTGGGATTTGGCCACCGGGCACTGCAGGTCGTTCAATGCCTGATCGGGAACGAGTCAGCGGCCTCACCGTCGACGCCATCATGGGTTTCGCCCTCGATGCGGTGATCGCGGTCGACGGTGATGGCGCCATTGTCGCCTGGAATGCTCTTGCGACGACAACTTTTGGCTGGACCGACACCGAGGTCGTCGGGCGCAACCTGGGCGACCTCATTGTTCCGCCCCGCTACCGTGCGGCCCATCGGACAGGCATGGAACGGTTCCGCCAGACCGGTCTCGCCCGAGTGGTGGGCCGACGGATCGAGATCTCCGCCGTTGACCGAAATGAGCGCGAATTTCCGGTCGAACTTTCGATCATTCAGGCGCCGCCGGGCGGCCGAGCCCAATTCATTGGCTTCCTTCGCGACATCTCTGATCGCCTGGCCGCCCAGTCACGCCTGGTCCTCAGCGAGGAGTCCCTGCGCCTCGCCACCGAGGCGGCTGAGGTGGGAACTTGGGATCTTGACCTGATCACCAACGAACTGACCTGGTCAGACCGGACCAAGGCCATGTTCGGCGTCTCGCCAGACGTCCCTTGCGGCATGAAGGATTTCTACGGCGGCCTGCATCCCGATGACCTGGATGCGACAAGCCTAGCCTTCGCCTCTGCTCTCGATCCAGCAATCCGCGCTATCTACGACGTCCAGTACCGCACGATCGGGAAGGAAGACCGGGTTGTGCGTTGGGTCGCGGCCAAGGGGAAGGGCATTTTCGACGCGGACGACCGTTGCGTCCGCGCTGTCGGCACGGCCATCGACATCACCGCTGAAAAGGCCGCCAACGCCCGTCAGGCGTTCATGCTTGAGCTCGTCGATCTCCTGCGAGACGCTGACACGAGCCAAGCATTGCAAACTGCCTGCGCAGCCCTGGGTCGATATTTTGGGGTGTCGAGGGTGGGTTACGGCCAACTCGATCCCCTCCGGGATATCTTCCGATACACGGTGTGCTGGACCGACGGCTCCGTGCCGCCGCTGCTCGGCGATCATCCCGCCCATGCGTTCGGTTCGAAGATCGTGCAGCGGCTTAGCGCTGGACGAACGGTCGTCGTCGGCGATCTCTTCTCGGACCCCCTGAGTGATGAGCCTGAGACCCGCCAGACCGCGTCGAGCGTCGACACCAAGACGATCCTGGTCGTGCCCTTCCTGCGCGGCCCGCGGCTGCGCACGATCATCTACCTGAACGATCGCTCCGTCCGACATTGGGGCCATGACGAAGTGCTCTTCATGGAGGAGGTGGCGGAGCGCGTCCGCCAGGTCATTGAGCGCGCGGACGCCGAAGCGGCGCTCGCCGCCAGTGAGGCGGAGTTCAGGACCTTCGCCCAGGCGATGCCCAACCAGGTCTGGGCTTCCGCACCCGATGGCAAGCTCAACTGGTTTAACGAGCGGGTCTACGCCTATGGGGGCGGCCAGCCCGGAGAGCTGGACGGCGATGGGTGGGTCGCCATGGTCCATCCCGACGACGTCCCGGCCGCCGCGGAGAAATGGCAGGCTGCGCTGCAGGCTGGCTTAACCTACGAGACGGAGTTCCGCCTGCGCCGCCACGACGGCGCCTACCGCTGGCACCTGGGCCGAGCGCTTCCCATCCGTGATCCGGACGGCAAGATCAGCCGCTGGATCGGCACAAACACGGATATCGAAGACCAGAAGGCGACAAGCGAGGCGTTGGCTAGACTTAATGCCACCTTGGAGCAGGAGGTAGCCGAGCGAACCGCAGACCGCGACCGGGTCTGGCGCAATTCACAGGACCTGCTTGTCGTCGTCGACCCGCGCGGTGTCTTCCGCGCGGTCAGCCCCTCGGTCAAGGCCATCCTCGGCTGGACGCCCGACGAACTGATGGGCCAAAGCGCCTTCGGCTTCATCGTCGAGGAGGATCGAGCCTCGACTAACGAGGCGATCAAGGAGGCCGCTGTCGGCCGCCTGGACGTCTACGAGAACCGCTACCGGCATAAAGACGGCGGCTTCCGCTGGCTCTCGTGGGTCGCTGCGCCAGAGGATGGCTTCATCTATGGGGCAGGCCGCGACATCACTGTGGAGAAGGCGGCGTCCGAGGAACTTGCCAGGACGCAGGACGCCCTGCGGCAAAGTCAGAAGATGGAGGCCGTCGGCCAGCTTACCGGTGGCATCGCCCACGACTTCAACAACATGCTGGCCGTGGTGATTGGCTCGCTCGATCTCCTCCGGCGACGGTTGGTCGGCGAGGACGCCAGGAGCCGTCGCTATCTGGAGGCGGCCGTGGATGGAGCCCAGCGGGCGGCGACCCTTACCCAGCGGCTCCTGGCCTTCTCACGACAGCAGCCCCTGAAGCCCGAGCCGACGGATCTGAACAAGCTCGTGGCCGGCATGTCCGAACTTCTGCGCCATTCCCTGGGCACAGATGTGCGGCTTGAGACGGTGCAGGGCGGAGGTCTTTGGCGTGCAAACGTCGACCCGAACCAGCTTGAGAACGTCATTCTGAACTTAGCGGTCAACGCCCGGGACGCGATGCCGGAAG
Source organism: Alphaproteobacteria bacterium (assembly GCA_025350685.1). Classification (GTDB taxonomy): domain Bacteria; phylum Pseudomonadota; class Alphaproteobacteria; order Caulobacterales; family Caulobacteraceae; genus Phenylobacterium. The sequence continues at coordinate 6,312 of JANXXK010000244.1, forward strand.
GTGGCCGGCTGACCATCGAAACCCAGAACGCCCACCTCGACGAACGCTATGTCGCCAGCGAGCCTGGTCTCAGCCTCGGGCAGTATGTCCTTCTGGCGATTTCCGACACCGGCTCCGGGATGCCCGCGGACGTCATCGCCAAAGCCTTCGATCCCTTCTTCACCACCAAGCCTGTCGGCAAGGGCACAGGCTTGGGGCTCAGCCAAGTTTACGGCTTCATCAAGCAGTCCGGCGGCCATGTGAAAATCTATTCGGAAGTGGGGGTCGGGACGACCATCAAGGTGTATCTGCCCCGCGTGATGGGCTCGCACCAGGCAACACCCTCAAGCTATACATTGCTGGATCTTCCATTGGGCGACGAGCAGGAACTGGTCCTGGTTGTCGAAGACGAGCCCGCGGTGCGGCGCTTCAGTGTCGATGCCTTGGGTGAGCTCGGATACCGGGTGCTTGAGGCCGATGGCGCTGAGGCGGCCCTCCAGCATTTGGACGACCATCCTGACATCGCGCTGCTCTTCACCGACATCGTCATGCCCGACGTCAATGGGCGCAGACTCGCCGACGAAGCGCGTCGCCGTCGGCCCGACTTGAAGGTACTCTTCACGACCGGCTACACGCGCAACGCCGTGGTTCACAACGGCATCCTCGACCCCGGCGTGGAGATGATCGGCAAGCCCTTCACAATCGAGCAGCTGGCCGCGAAAGTGCGCGAGGTTCTGGACACGGACGTGGCGGCGATCGACTGACGAGCTCATGGGGCCGGAGCTGGGCCGGCTCCGGATCTCTAGCGACCAAACGTCCGCCATAGGTCGAAAGCGGTCTTAGGCTCACTTCCCGAAAGCCGACCCTCCGAATGTCCGGATCGGGAGGAAAGCGGCCTTTGCCTAGTCAGCCGAAAAACCACCATGCCGTCTAACAGGGTCCCGGCTCTCCGGAGTTCAGCGGGGTGGCGGTTTCGGCGGCGTCTCGGGTTTGGCCAACATGGGTGTGCAGAAGGCTTCGACCGGAGGCACATGCCTGACCGACTCCGCTGGAACGCGCGCCGCCAGCCGCGCGAAGGCCGCTAGGAAGGCCGCGCTGTTGCCCGCCATGATCTGGTCAGTTTCGGCTGCGTGCTCGTAGGCCTCGCGCACAGCCGACCAGTCGGCCACCGTCAGCTTATCGGCGTGGTTCAGCACCTGCATCAGCCGCCACGCTGCGCGCTCGTCGGCTGCGATGCCATCGTAGATGGGCATCAAGTTGTAGACGTCTGTAAAGCGCCGTTTCTCCGCCAGCTTCATGTGGGCGAGCGACTGGTCGGCAACCGCCAAATCCCAGATGGGGTGCGGCGTGGGCGCATAGAGCGGTCGCCCGAGGGGCCCCTTTATATCAAGAGGTTCATTGGCGTCGTGACGGCGAATGATTTCCTTCACGTCGGCGAGCCGGCTCACGTAGCACGGCTCAAGCTCAAGCCGGCCGCTCATGGCGGCGCGTAGGTGGCCGATTTCGTCGCGCAAGGCCTCCCGCTCCTCGCCAAGCACCTCGTGCCAATGCCAGGCCTCGGCCGCGCGCTCGAAGCCCAGCGCGATCAGGATGCCGCAGATGATCGTGCCGATCTCGATCAGGAACTCGCGCCAGCTGTGCGCCGCCTTCGGCTTGTGGATTTCCAAGGCACGCCCCCCGACCGATCAACCTTGACCGCACCGTAGGCGGACTCTCCCGAAGGCGGCTAGGGCTCGTGAGCGGTTTTCTAGGTCCCACCCCGAAGCGGCCGTTCTGAACTTCGGCAAGGCGCCAGGCACGTCGCAACAATACCTTGCGACGCCCCCGACCCGCCCGAAGCTATGACTGAGCCCGGCGGGGCAGTTCCGATGTTCGGCAGGTGGGACACCGCCGTCAGTCGTCAGGCCGATTGGTCCTAGTGTCCCGATTCCGAAGTTCGCATGCGCTTGTGGCGGGCTCGGACGAACTTCGGAACCGATGAGGACACTAGCAAGTGTATATTTCTAGTGTGCTTTTTGGATTCGAAGTTCGCAACAGCGCACGACCCAGAATGATGCGAACTTCGAATCCAGCACACTAGGGCAGGCGGCCGTAGATCGGCGGCGGCGCGGCGCGGATCGGGTCGCAGATGTCCGACCAGGACTTGGACGGCAGCGGCGCGTTGCGCGGGTTCACCTGCGGAAAGTCGTCGCCCAGGCCCGTTTGCTGCAGGATCTCGGAAAGTCGCCCCGGCAGGGCGCGAATGGCCCGGTTGGCGGCGCGGGCCTCGACCAGGGCCTGGGAGAGCCGTCCCTCGGTCTCTGGATCCAGCCGTCTGCCGGGCCCGGAGACAGTCTGCAGTGTCGTCCAGGCCGCATCGTCCAGTTCGAGCCTGCGCCGACCACCGTCGATGAAGTGCCCGAAAGCGGACGAAGGCGGCAACCGGAAAGCCGCCATGCGATTTGGCCCTACCGCCCTGGGACCGCCGATGACTGTGCCCGGTCGACCGCACGCGCGCCGGCTAGGACGTTGGTCATCGCGTAGTTTCCCTCATGACAGGCGAATTCGTAGAGCGCCGCATGGGTCGCGACGAATGCCATCTCCGCCCGCCAGGGACGCGTGAAGATCGTTTGGTCCTCGACAGTGAATTCATATTTCAGCGCGGCAGGCGCGACGCGGGTGAACCGCTCTACGACCCTCGCCCCGGGAGTGAAGAAGAACGGCGCTTGGCTCAACGGGGCGTCCGTCCGCAGATTGGTGGTTTCCACCACCAAGGTGTTCTTCTCCCAATGACCGATAGAGTCGCCCGTCCAAGGCCTGATCTGGGCAGGCAGGTGCGGCGCGCCGATCCGGATGATCCGCAGCTCGCTGTCGTTCTCCGCCATGATCGCGATCTCGTCGCGGGTCTGCACGAACCGGTAGTTTGCGTTGTAGGGGGCGTTCATCATCACCGGTCCCATGGCCCCCCAGCTGGGCAGCAGGCAGCGGTCTCCTGCCACCGGCCGGGACTCCGGGCCGTCGAAGGATTCGATCTGGGCCTTGGCGAACACCGCGGCCCGGCGCTTGCCCTCGGCTGAGTAGGGCAGCTGGCCGTCGTCGGGGTCGACTAGCCACGAGGTCCGAAGTTCGCCGTTCACCCGGGCCATGTGCGCCCCGTCCCACCACTCACTCTCGGCGCCGCCGACGTTGGCCGTCGTGCTCGGTGGCGAGTAGCCCGTCATCAGTTTGCGCTCTGCATCCACCACGTCGGCGGGCCGCACGACCAGAGGCAGGAGCCCCGCCGGGCGTTGCAGCCGCGTGAGCGAGTTGTTGTTCCAAACGCCATTCAGGTCGGGCGCGCCGTACGCGTTGCGCGGCGCGCGATAGGCTGGCCCCGCAGCATTGGCCGCCGACAGGCTGACGAGGCTGACCAGAGCGAGCGCGCACAAGTCCCTCGCAATCGCCTTCAGATCCATGCCGCCCCCAGCGGGTTCACTCGCGGTGACGGTAAGCGGACTCTCCGAAGGTCCGCAATGGGTCGAGGGCGGTCTTTCCGACCTCGTCCCGACGCAGAGCTCCAGATTGGCGTCGGTTGCCGTTGGCCAAGCCACGGACCCTTACTGAATTCAGGTCTGCCCGCCCGCAGTGTCACCCGAACGCCCGATACCAAAAAGGGTGACATGACCCAGGCGCTTTGTGTTGCCGAACTTGAGCTGCCAGAGCCCTACAGGTCGTCCAAGACTGAAAAAAACCTGGGTCCCGGCTTTCGCGGGGATGAGCGGTATTGAATACGGACCCTAGTTCCCGCCGGGCTTGCCGCTGCCTGCGGCGGCTTCCTGCTCCTTGCGGCGCGCGCCGGCCAGGATGGCGGGGAGCGCATAGTTGCCCTCATGGCAGGCGTATTCGTAGACGATGCCCTTCAGCGGCGCGAAGTCGTACTCGCCGCCCCAGGGCTTGTCCCAGGTGTCGGGGTCCTCGACCTGGAACTGGTAGTTGACCCGCGTGGGCGAGACACGGGTGAAGCGTTCGGTGATCTTCAGGTGCTTCCACGCGCCGATGAAGTCGTCGCTCTTCGGGAAGTTGGTGGTCTCGACCACCAGGGTGGAGCCCTCGAAGTGGCCGATGGAGTCGCCCATGAACGGGCGCACACTGTCAGGGATGTGGCCGCCCTTCAGCCGGATCACCCGCACGTCGTGGATCATCTCGACCTGGATCACCACGGCGTCCGGCGACTGGGTGATGTAGTAGTCGTTGTTGTAGTAGCCGTTGGCCAGCATCGGCGGGGTGGAGTTGCGGCCGAAGCCCATGATGCAGCGCTCGCCGAGCTCGCGGTCCTCGTAGCTGTCGTAGACGTCGCGGTAGCCGCCGTAGGCCGGCGCCGCGCCGGGCCGGCGCGCCGGCGGCTGGCCGTTGGGGGTGGTCAGGATCGAGGAGCGGTACTCGCCGTTCACCTCCATCATGTGGGCGCCCGGATCGATCCAAAAGGTGTTGTAGCCGCCCACGTCGCCGCCGGCCAAGGCGAAGTCCGGCCGGATCGCCACCAGCTTGGCCTCGGCCGAGTCCTTGTCGGTGACCGCGCCCGGCCCCTTGACCGTGTCGGTGGGCCGATCCGCCGCGGCCAGGGCCTCGGCGAAGGCCCTCTCCAGTCCCTTGGCCTCCGACAGCGGGACCACCAGCTTGTCGGTCAGCCTGGGGTTGCGGGTCAGCGGCGTCATGGTGGCGTTGGTCCAGTAGCCGGACAGGTCCGGCTGGCCCATGGCGTTGCGCGGCGCCTTCCACCCAGGCGGCGAGATCGTCGGATCCAGCGCGGCAGCGGCGGGCTTTGTGGCCTTGGCTGGAGCGGCCGCGGCGCCCGGCGTCAGGCTGGCTGTGCAGAGGGCGGTCCCCAGGGCGAGGATGAGGGCGCGGCGCATGACGTCAGACTCCCGATGAACGGCTTCGATTTGATCGTTGGGGGATCATAGCACCAACCCCCGCTGACGCACGGGCAAGCCGCTTTGCGGTGCGCGGCGCATGGGCTTTGCGGCAACAGGGTTACACGGCATACTCGCCGCAGGTTTGTGGAAGCGATCGCGCAGGGAGACCTGGGGATGAACGCTATGCCAATAGGCCGCGCCTTGATCATCCTCGCCCTGAGCGCGGGGTTCGCGGGTCCCGTGGCCGCCCAGCCGGCCGCCAACGCCGCCACGCCCGCCCCTGCCGGAATGAAGCCGCCGATGAACGACTTCAACCAGGCCTTCTACCGCTGCGACAACGGCGGGGCGTTTTCGATATCCTATGACTCGGACACTCCGGCGACGGCCGAGATCACCACCAATGACGACAACAAGCCGCATGCGCTGAAGCGCACGCCGTCGCCCTCTGGAGCACAATTCACCGGCGGCGCGGCGCGGTTCTGGACCGACGGCAAGACCGTGGTCGTGGAGGGCCCGAAGGCGGCCTTCAAGAACTGCAAGATGAAGACGAACTGACGCCCGCCCTGACCCCCGCCCCTGACCGCCGCCCTGGGCCCGTCTTCCCTACTTCGGCTTCTTGAAGCGCAGCAGGAACTGGTCGGTCTTGCCGCGGATCGACGGGTCGAACACCATCTTTGAGTGGTCGTCGGCGGAGTTGGCGAGGGTGTTGCTCTCGCCGTCCAGCTTGAAGCCGGCGGCCGCCATGTCGGCCTTGACGCGCGCGATGTCGATGCGGTGGCGGGTCTCGGTGCCGGTCAGGCCGGAACCGGGCGCGTCGGCGTGGTCGAGGATCACGTAGACGCCGCCGGGCTTAAGCGCGGCATAGACCGCCTTGTTGAAGGCCGGCACATCGGCCGGACCCATGAACTTGTCGTAGAGGTCATGGTAGTTCTGGCGGATGAACACCGCGTTCAGGCCCTTGGGCAGGTTGGGCGCGTTGATCGGGGCGGTGACCACCGAGACGTTGGCGTAGGCCGGGTCGGCGGTGGTCTTGGTGAGGGCGGCCAGCGCCTCGGGGTGGGTCTTGACGATCTCGTCCGGCTCGTAGGCGTAGACCTTCCCCTTGGGCCCGACAGCCTGGCTCAGCGCGCGCACGAAGCGGCCGGCAATGACGTCGGCCACCTGGTCGCCGGGCTTCAGGCCGATGAACTTGATGACCTCCGGGCCCTTCATGGCCGGGTCGGTGAGGGCGTCGGCGTTGGCGGCCGGCGCCTGGGCGAAGGTTGCGGCGGGCAAGGCGAGCGTCAGGGCCGCGAGGGCGGCGGCGGCGAGGAAGGTTCTGCGCGACATGAGGGTCCTCCAGGATGTGGCGGGGATGCGAGCCCCTGTGGGTCGATGTGTCAAGGACCGCGGTTGCGCTTTGCCGCGACGACGGCGAGCGCGCTACTCAGTCCGCGCGCGCAAAATGCGCCATCTGGTCGGCGTGCGCCTTGGCGAAGGCCGGACGGGCCGTGGCGCGCGCGACGTAGGCGTCACAGGCGGGGTAGTCCGCCAGACCGTCGAACCGATCGACCAGGCGCAGCACGTCGACCATGAGGATGTCGGCGATGGAGAAGGTCCCGGCCAGCCATTCGCGTCCCGCCAGCACCGGCTCCATGTGCGCCAGTCGGGCCTTGAGGAAGCCGTCAAAAAGATTCCAGGCCGGCGAGTCGCCGGTGTTCCCGGAGAACTGGAAGAGGGACCAGGGCAGGCTCGCCATCTCGACGGAATTGAGCGCCGCGAACAGCCATTCCAGGGCCTCGCTGCGGCCGCGCGGATCGCCCGGCAACAGGGTGTCGCTGCGCTCGCCCAGGTGCAGCAGGATCGCGCCGCTCTCGAAAATCGACAGGTCGCCATCGGTAAGCCATGGCGCCTGGCCGAAGGGCTGGTGCGCGAAGTGCACTGCCTTGCGATCGCGAAACGGCGTGCTCTCGACGCGATAGGGCAGGCCGGCCTCTTCCAGCGCCCAGCGAACCCGCAGGTCGCGCACATAGCCCCGCGGCATCTCGGGAACCCAATCGAAGGTGGTGAGGATCAGGTCGCCCATTCGGTGTCTCCGGCGGTGGCCGCTCACCTATGACGACTTCCAGGCGGATGGGCGAATCGGTCGGAGCCTTGACTCACACACCGTGGCTCTCAGGATACCGGCCATGGGCATAGCACCGGAAATCCAGCAGATCGTCGGCGAGGTGGTGGGGGAGATCGACTTCGATCCCGACGCGCTGCACGCCAAATACCTGGCCGAACGCGACAAGCGGCTGCGCGAGGATGGCGCGGGCCAGTACGTCGAGGTGAAGGCGGAGTTTTCGCACTACGTCGACGACCCCTACGTCGAGCCGGGGTTCGCCCGCGAACCGGTATGTGACGAGGTCGAGTTCGCGATCATCGGCGGCGGGTTCGGCGGCCTGTTGATGGGCGCGCGCCTGCGCGAGGCGGGTTTCAAGTCGATCCGCATGGTGGAGAACGCCGGCGACTTCGGCGGCACCTGGTACTGGAACCGCTATCCGGGCGCCATGTGCGACGTGGAGAGCTACTGCTACCTGCCGCTGCTGGAAGAGCTCGGCTACATCCCCAAGCACAAATACTCCTTTGCCCCGGAGATCCTCGAGCACAGCCGCAATATCGCCCGGCACTACCGGCTCTATGACGACGCCCTGCTGCAGACCGGCGTCACCGAGATGGCCTGGGACGAAGCCGCGCAGCGCTGGATCATCTCGACGACGCGGGGCGACCGGTTCAAGGCGCAGTTTGTGGCCATGGCCAACGGGCCGCTCAGCCGCCCGAAGCTGCCGGGTCTTCCCGGCATCAACGAGTTCAAGCCGCACACCTTCCACACCAGCCGCTGGGACTATCGCTACACCGGAGGCGATTCCTCGGGCGGCCTTACGGGCCTGAAGGACAAGCGGGTCGGGATCATCGGCACCGGCGCCACGGCGGTCCAGGCGATCCCGCACCTGGGCGAATGGGCGAAGGAACTCTACGTCTTCCAGCGCACGCCCTCGTCGGTGGACGTGCGCAACAACGCGCCGACCGATCCTGAGTGGGCGGCGTCGCTAACGCCGGGCTGGCAGGCGCGGCGGATGGCCAACTTCAACACCCTGGTGGCCGGCGGCGAGCAGGAGGAGGACCTGGTCCACGACGGCTGGACCGACATCTTCCGGATCGTCAACGGCGGGGCGGTGAAAGAGGTCGCGCGAAAGCTCGGCCGCAGGCTCTCCAGCGGCGAGCGCGGCGAACTGATGGCGCTGGCCGACTACCGCAAGATGAACCAGGTGCGGGCCCGCGTGGATGCGATCGTCAAGGACCCGGCGACGGCGGCGGCGCTGAAGCCCTGGTACCGGCAGTTCTGCAAGCGGCCGTGTTTCCACGACGAATATCTGCAGACCTACAACCGTCCGAACGTCCATCTGGTCGACACCCACGGCAAGGGCGTCGAGCGGCTGACGCAGACCGCCGTCGTGGCCAATGGGCAGGAATACGAACTCGACTGCCTGATCTTCGCGACGGGGTTCGAGGTCGGCACGTCGTACACGCGGCGCGCCGGCTACGACATCATCGGGCGCGGCGGCGTGACGCTGTCGGAGCACTGGGGCGATGGCCTGAGGACGCTGCACGGCCTGACCGCGCACGGCTTCCCCAACTGCTTCTTCCTGGGGTTCACCCAGACGGCGATCACCATCAGCGTGCCACAGGCGCTGACCGAGCAGGCGCGGCATGTGACGCACATCGTCAGCGAGGTGCGCGACCGGGGCTTGGGCGTGCTCGAGCCGACCGCGGCGGCCGAGGCGGCCTATGTGGAGGAAGTCCACAGCCTGGCCCGCGTGGGCGAGCGCTTCTACATGGAATGCACCCCGGGCTACTACAATTCGGAGGGCATGGCGGGCAACCGCCGGGGCTTCTTCTCGGACATGTACGGGGCCGGCCCGTTGAAGTTCTTCGACAAGCTGGCGGCCTGGCGCGCTGACGGCCGGATGGACGGACTGGAGCTGCGCTGAGCCGGTTCCCAACCGAATGTCGGCATGCCAAAACCGGCCGGATCACCGGGGGCGGCACATGAGACAAGCGGCGAAACTTCTGATCGGGCTCACGCTCGCGGGCCTGCCGCTGGCGGCCAATGCCCAGTCGCCGGCGCTCCGGCCGGACCAGGTGACCTTCCGGGCGCTCTACCAGGAGCTGATCGAGACCGACACCAGCATCACCACCGGCAGCTGCACCGCGCTCGCCGACAAGATCGCCGTCCACCTTCGCCAGGCCGGCTATGCCGACGATCAGATCGTCCGCTTTGCGGGCCCCGGCCATCCGAAGGAAGGCGGGCTGGTGCTCATCCTGCCGGGGACCTCGAAGGACCTCAAACCGCTGCTGCTCCTGGGCCACCTCGACGTGGTGGTGGCCAGGCGCGAGGACTGGACGCGCGACCCCTACAAGCTGGTCGAGGAGAACGGCTATTTCTATGGCCGCGGCACGTCGGACATGAAGGCCATGGACGCCATCTGGATCGACGCCATGATGCGCTTCAAGGCTCAAGGCTATCATCCCAGGCGCACCATCAAGATGGCGCTGACTTGTGGCGAGGAGGGCGGCTCGCCGTTCAACGGCGCCGAGTATCTGGCCAAGAACCGTCCGGACCTGCTCGCCGCAGAGTTCGCGCTGAATGAGGGCGGCGGCGGCCGCGCCGACGGCAAGGGCAAGGTGCTCACCGCCGCGATGCACGTCGGCGAGAAGACCTCGATAAGCTTCCGTGTCGAGGCGACCAATCCGGGCGGCCACAGCTCCACGCCGGTGCGCGACAACGCGATCTACGAACTGGTCGACGCGCTCGCCAAGGTGCGCGACCTGGAATTCCCGCTACAGTTCAGCCCTACGACGCGGGCCTTCTTCGCCAGGGCCGGCGCGGCGCGCGACGACGACCTGGGCAAGGCGATGATCGCGCTCTCCAAGGACCCGAAGGACAGGGCGGCCGAGGCGATCGTCAACCGAGACCGCAGTTTCCATTCCATGCTGCGGACCACCTGCGTCGCGACCCTGCTGGACGGCGGCCACGCCGAGAACGCCCTGCCGCAGCGCGCCGGCGCCAACGTCAATTGCCGGATATTCCCGGGAGATACGGTTGAGGGCACGCGCGCGGCGCTGATGGCGGCGATCGGCGACCCGAAGGTGACGGTGACGGCCAGGGACGGGCGCGGGCCGCTGGCCGTGCCGCCGCCGCTCGACCCGAAGGTGATCGGTCCCGCCGAGAAGCTGGTGACCAAATACTATCCGGGCGTGCCGCTGGTCCCGACCATGTCGACAGGCGCCACCGACGGCATCTTCCTGGAGGCGATCGGCATCCCGTCCTACGGGCCGCCAGGGACCTTCAGCGATCCCGACGGCAACGGCACCCATGGCCTCAACGAGCGCCTGGCCGCGCGCGCCCTCTACACCGGCCGCGAGCTGCTCACCGAACTGGTCAGGGCCTACGCCGACGCCGAGTGAAGGCGAGCCAACCGGTAGAGCGGGGTGGCCGGATCGTCCGACCACGGCGAAGCTGCGCCCACAAATGGCCCCTTTCGCGACGGATTTTGGGTCTCGTTGAATACTCAACGTTCGGGGGGGATGAACCGAGCGGAGGGACTATGAGCCAGCGTATTTCGAGCGTTGCAATCGCGGGGGCGATGGCATTGACGGTGGCGGGCCTGGGCGGCTGCGCCACCAAAAAGTTCGTCACCGAGCAGGTGGGGATGGTGGACACCCGCGTGAACGCCGTCTCGGGCCAGGTGAGCGATGTGTCGACCCGCGTCGCCGACCACGACGCCCGGCTGGCCGGCCTCGACCAGACGTCGAAGGACGCGCTGGCCCGCGCGACGGCAGCCGGCAAACTCGCCGAGGGCAAGTTCCTCTATTCCGAGGTGCTGAGCGACGACTCGATGAAGTTCGCGCCGGAGAAGGCGAACCTGTCGCCCGAGGCCACCGCCCGCCTCGACGCCTTCGTCGACAAGCTGAAGACCGACAACCGCAACGTCTATGTCGAAGTGCAGGGCCACACCGACGCGACGGGACCCAAGGCGATCAACTACAGGCTGGGCGAAGAGCGGGCCGAGGCGGTCAGGCGCTATCTCAACGAGCATGGCGTGGCGCTGAACCGGATTTCGACGATCTCCTACGGGCCCGACCAGCCGGTGGCGTCGAACAGCAAGCGCGATGGCCGCAAGGCCAACCGCCGCGTGGTGCTGATCGTCCTCAGCTAGCCGGCGGCCTGGCCGTGGCTGGGGCCCCCTTGGTCGGGCGGCGGGCGGCGGCGGCGCGGCGGCGCAACGTCGCGACCGGGGCGGCGAGCGTTGCGATCCACGCCGTGGCGATCTTCATCCTGGTCTCGGCGGCGCCGCATCCGCCGCTGACGCCGGAACCGGAGCCGATGGTGGTGACCCTCGTGGCCCCGCCGCATCCGCCAGAGGTCCCGGCGCCGCCGACCGAGACGCCGCCGACACCTGAGCCTCCGCCGCCGCCACCGCCGCGCCACGTCGAGCGGCCGACCAAAACGCCGCCGCCGGACGCCCGCCCGATCCCGGCCGGGAAGGGGCCGACGGCGAACGGCCCGTCTGACGTGAGCGACTCTGAGCTGGCCTCGGCCGCGACGGCGGGCGCAGGCGGCGGGCGGGACTGCAACATGACCCAGTGGCTGCAGAGCGCGCTGCGCAAGGACGCGCGCGTGCAGGCCACCATGGCCGGGCTGGAGCGGGGGAAAGCCGTGCGCGTATGGAACGGCGACTGGGTCCGCCATGGCGACCAGGAGGGCGCGGGCCTGGCCGCGGTGCGCGAGGCGATCATGTGGGAGGTGGGCTTCGCGCCGCTCGCCTGCCGCAACGCGCCGGTGCGCGGCCTGGTGGCGATCTCGCTGAACGACGGCCCGGCGCCGGCGCGGCTGGTGATGGGCCAGGGTGAGTGGCGCTGGTCGGACCTGCTGTTCTCGCGGTCGAGCCGGCCATAGCCGATAGACCCGCGGCGCGCGGGCCTGTTCACTGGGCGGCGCAACGGGAGCGCGCGATGGCTGAGGATATCGAGGCCGAGGTTCTGGTGCTGGGACTGGGCGCGGTCGGGGCGGCCGTGGCCTACCAGCTGGACCGCCGCGGCCGCGATTTCATCGGCATCGAGCGCCAGCCGGCCGCCGGTCACGCCTTCGGTTCGTCGCATGGTGAGACGCGGATCACGCGGGAGGCGGTGGGCGAAGGCCTCGACTACATCCCGCTGGTGAAGCGCTCGCACGAGATCTGGGCGGAGCTGGAGACGCCGGCGCGGACGCTGCGCCATGAGGTGGGCGTGCTTTATCTTTCGTGCGGCGAGGCCGGCGCCGCGCGGCATGGCGCGACAGACTTCATCACGGCCACGCGCAAGGCCGCCAAGGTCGCCGGCGTCGACCTGGTCCGCATGGACGCCAGCGCGCTGCGCACGGCCTATCCCCGGTTCGAGGTCACCGACGACACGGTGGGCTACCTGGAGCCCAGAGCCGGCTATGTTCGGCCCGAAGCCTGCATCGCCGCCCAGCTCGAGGCAATCGCGGCCCCGGACGGCAAGCTGCGGTACGGCGAGACCGTCCTCGACCTCGACGAGGCGGCGGGCGGCGTGCGGGTGCAGACTGACCTTTCGACCTACCGGGCCAGGCAGGTGGTCGTCGCCATGGGCGCCTGGATTCCGGGCCTTGTCGGCGACCCGTTCAGCCGCGAGGTCGAGGTGCTGCGCCAGGTCCAACACTGGTTCTTGGCCGACCCCCAGGGCCCGTGGGCGGCGGGCGGCGGCCCGGCCTTCCTCTGGTTCCACGGCCCGGGGCCGAACGACGTCTTCTACGGCTTCGGGACAACGCCTGGCGGTCGCGCCGGCGTTAAGGTCGCGACCGAGCAGTACGCGCTCAGCGGCGCGCCGGACGACACCGACTGGGCGGTCTCGCAAGCCGAGAGCCAGGCGATGTTCGACACCCATGTGCGCGGGCGGCTGGTGGGGGTGACAGCGGAGCGGGTGGACGCGGCGGCCTGTCTCTACACCTGGAACGGGCGAGCGGACGCGGCGGGCCATAAGGGCCGGTTCCTGATCGGGCCGCACCGCGAGATCCCCGGCGTGACGGTGGTCTCGGCCTGCTCGGGGCACGGGTTCAAGCACTCCGCAGGCCTGGGCGATGCGATCGTGCGGCAGATGCTGGGCGAAGCGCCGCTGCCCGGCTGCGACCTGTCGGTGTTCAGGCCGGACGCCTAGACCCTTCGTCGCCTAGGTTGGTTCAGGCCCGGCGCGACGAAGGGTCTATCTTTTGCCAAGAGTCTTGAGCGATCGGCGATTCAAGCGAACCGCCGAGCGCTTCTAGGCGCTTGCCCGGCGGCGCTGGGGTTCGGGCGTGAGGACGCGCGGCGTCGCGGCCTGGGATTGGCGCAGCGCCATGGCCATCTGGTCGGCCGGCATCGGGCGGGCGAACCAGTAGCCCTGCATGCGCTCGCAGCCCGAGGCGCGCAGGAAGATCGCCTGGGATTCTTCTTCGACACCCTCGGCGACGATGCGGACGCCCAACGCGCGGGCGGCGTGCAGCACCGAGGCCACAAGCTTGGCGACCTTGGGGTCGGAGGCGACGTCGCAGATCAGCGAGCGGTCGAGCTTCACCGTCTGGATCGGCAGGTGCATCAGCGCGCGCAGGTTGGAATAGCCGGTGCCGAAGTCGTCCAGCGCGATGCGCACGCCCTTTGCGTTCAGCCGCTCGATGTGGCGGCGCGAGAGCGCCATGTCCTGCAACAGGAAGGTCTCGGTGATCTCGACGGTGAGCGCGGTGGCCGGCAGGTCGGTCTTGGCCAGCCGCCCGATCAGCTTGCGCGAGAAGGCTGGGTCGAGCAGGTCGCGCGGGCTGACGTTGAAGGAGACGACCTCGATCAGGCCGTCCTTCACCCAGGGGGCGGCCAGGCGGCAGCCGGCCTCGAACACCGCCTCGTCAATGCGGCCGATCAGGCCCAGCTCCTCGGCGATCGGCACGAAGGCGGCCGGGGTGAGCAGGCCCTGCTCAGGGTGCCGCCAGCGGGCCAGCACCTCGACGCCGACGATTCGGCCGTCGCGGCTGTCGACCACCGGCTGGAACCAGGGCTCGATCTCGCCGGCGGGGATGGCGCGGCGCAGTTCCGCCTCCAGGGTGCGGCGGCGTTCGTTCTCGTCGCGCAGCTCGGCGTCAAAGGCGCTCCAGCGGCGCCCGCCGGCGGTCTTCACCCGATAGAGCGCCATGTCGGCGAAGCGCTGCAGGTCGCCCGCGTCGCCCGCGTCGTCGGGGAACACCGCCACGCCCACCGAGGCGCCCGGCGAGACCGCCCGGCCATAGATGATGTGCGGCTGGGTCAAGAGCGCCAGCAGGCGCTCGGCGCGCCCGCTGATGTCGCCGTCGCCGGCGTCGGCGATCAGCGCGAACTCGTCGCCGCCCAGCCGCGCGACCAGCTCGCCCGCGCCGCAGTCGCAGCGCAGCCGCTCGCCGATCTCGGCCAGGAACAGGTCGCCGGCGTGGTGGCCGAGCGTGTCGTTGAGCTGCTTGAAGCGGTCGAGATCGACAACGAACAGCGCCAGCCGCCGGCCCTTGGCGCGGGCGGTCTCCAGCCGCTGGCAGAGCTCGGTGGTGAAGGCGCCGCGGTTGACCAGGCCGGTCAGGCTGTCGGTCTGCGCCAGCCGCAGCGTCAGCCCACGCTCGGTCTCCAGCTCGGCCACGCGCGCGGTGAGTTCGGCAAGGATGTGGTCAGACGCGCGCACGGTGTGAAGGAGCCCCGATCCCATGTTGAGGGGCTATTGTCGGCCGTTGCAGTGAACGGGCCGTCAAACGATGTGCTTAACGCGCGCTCAGGCCGCAGCCGGCGCAGCCTGCGCCGGGACCTCGATCTGGCGTTCCCACTTGGCGACCACGGCGGCGGCCACGGAATTGCCGACCACATTGGTGGCCGAGCGGCCCATGTCGAGCAGGTGGTCGACGGCGAGGATCAGCAGCAGACCCGCCTCGGGCAGGCGGAAGAAGCTAAGCGTGGCGGCGATCACCACCAGGGACGCGCGGGGGACACCCGCCATGCCTTTCGAGGTGACCATCAGGAGCAGCAGCATAGTGATCTGCTGGCCGATGGACAGGTGGACGCTATAGACCTGGGCGATGAACAGGGTGGCGAAGGTGCAGTACATCATCGACCCGTCCAGATTGAACGAGTAGCCGAGCGGCAGGACGAAGCTGGCGACCCGCTTGGAGACGCCCCAGGTCTCGAGCGCGTGCAAGGTGCCCGGGAAGGCGGCTTCGGAGGAGGCGGTCGAGAAGGCCAGCAGGGCGGGCTCGCGGATGGCGGCGATCAGCTTCAGCGCGCGCGGCCCGACGATCAGGGTGACGACGGCGATCAGCAGCGTCCACAGGACCCCCAGCGACAGGTAGAAGCCGCCGACGAACTTGGCATAGGTGGCGAGCACGCCGATCCCTTGCGTGGCGATGGTGGCGCCCAGGGCCGCGAAGATCGCCAGCGGCGCGGTCTTCATCACATAGCTGGTGACCTTCAGCATGATCGCCGAGATCTGCTCGACCAGGACGAGCACCGCTGGCGCCCGGTCCTCCAGCGCCGAGACCGCGGTGCCGACGAAGATCGAGAAGATGACGATCTGCAGGATCTCGTTGTTGGCCATCGCCTCGACGATGGACTTGGGGAAGATGTGGCTGACGAACTCCTTCAGGTTGAACTTGGTCATATCGACCGCCGATCCAGCGGCGCCGACGTCGGGAACCGCCAGGTGCATACCGGCGCCCGGCTGCAGGATGTGCACCATCACCAGCCCGATGGTGAGCGAGACCAGCGACGCCGAGATGAACCAACCCATGGTCTTGGCGCCAACCCGGCCGATGGCCGAGGCGTCCTCCATGTGGGCGATGCCGGCCACCAGGGTGGAGAACACCAGGGGCGCGATGATCATCTTGATCAGCCGCAGGAAGACGTCGGTGACGATCGACAGGTTCTCGGCGACCGCCTTGGCCTGGACGGGCGTGGCGTACTGGTTGATCGCCCAGCCGACAGCGATCCCTAGGACCATGGCCGAGACGATGAAGATCGTGAAAAGCCGGTTCATGCAGGAATCCGAGGGTTCGCCATGGTCGCCTTTGTCGCCGGGAAGCACGGCTGCGTCCATCCCGTGCGGCGAGTGAGCCGCGTCACAGTCCGCCGCTCCGGGGCTGTGTAGGAGATGGCGCGCCGCGATCAGCGGCAGAATCTCCGCAAGGAATTTACAAATGTTCCGCTCAAGTCTGCTTGCCGCCCTGGCGGCCTCGACACTGCTCAGCGCCGGCGCCGCACGCGCCGAGACCGACATCATGGTGATCCGCCTGGGCGACCTCAACACCGCCAGCGCGCACGGAGCGCAGGTCGCGTTCCAGCGCATCCGGGCGGGTGCCGCACAGTTTTGCGGCGACGCCGACAGCCGCGAGCTGGGCCGCATCGCCTATCAGCGCGCCTGCCGGTCCCGGATGGTCGGCCAGGCGGTCGACAGGCTGGCCGCGCCAAGCGTGACCGCGCTCTACCGGGCCCAGCCGAACATCGTGCTGGCCAGCCGCGACGCGCGCTGAGGCGTGGGTCCGCGACCTGTGATCCGGCGCCGCCGGTCGGGGACGGTCCCGGCTCGGCGGCGTTCGCAACGCCCCGCGACGCTTGGGACCGCCTGGGTTCCCGTGCAAGGGTGGGCCATGCCCTCGGCCGCCAAGGACCCGCCCGGCCAGATCCTCGCAGCGCTGCGGGGCGGCGAGGTGTTGGGCGTGCTGTCGCCCGGCGCCTGCGCGGGGCTGGCGCAACGCGGCGGACCGGTCGATCTCGAAACCGGAGCCTTCCTCTGCCGGATCGGTGACCCCGGCGACGCGGTGTACGTGATCGTGGAGGGCGAGATCGAGGTTCGAGCGAGCAGTTCCAGCGGGCGCGACGTGCGCCTTGTGGCGCTGGGGCGGGGCGAAATCGTCGGCGAGATGGCCGCGCTCGACGGCGGCGCGCGCTCGGCGGACATGGTGGCCGCCCGCCGCACACGGCTGTGGCGCATCCCACGCGGCGCGCTGATCGAGGCGCTGGAAGCCGAACCGAAGGCGGCCGTCGCCCTGCTGGCCGACCTCAGCGGGCGGTTGCGACGGACCAACGCGGCGCTGGGCGCGCGGGCCACCCTCGACCTTGGCGGACGGCTGGCGCAGCTGCTGGTTGGCGAGCAGAACGGCCGCGGGATGATCGCGCTGACCCAGTCGGAACTGGCGCGCAGGCTGGGCGTCTCGCGCGAGACCGTGAACCGGAAACTTCAGGCCTGGGTGCGCGACGGATCGGTCGAGGTCACGCAGGCGGGCGTGCGCCTGCTGGCGGCCGGGAGACTGCAGAGCCTTGTCGATCAGCAATTCAACAGTTGAAGCCTGACCGTGCGGAGGCATAGACACAGCTGGACGTGGACGGATGTGTCGGTTGCGCCACTTCGGCGGACCCATCAGAGGGATGACCTATGCCTGCTTTTCAGACCGTACTTGGGGAACTGAACCATGAATTCGGCAGGGATCGGATCGCGCGGTTCGCCAAGGAACGCGCCGAACAGTTCTCCGCCGGCAAGCCGCTCGATCTGACCTTTCTCGTGGACGCCAAAACGCCGCTCTACCGCGCCTGGAAGAGCTATCTCGAACTCGCCCCGATCAGTTTCCGCGAGACGCTGCGCTGCATCATTCACCATGCGCTGACCACCAGTCCGCCGACCCAGATCACCTTCGCCTGGGCGCCGGGCTACGACTATGAGCTGACGCTGTGGCAGGCCCCGGACACCAAAATGACCAAGGGCGGCATCACCGTACTGCTGAAAAGCCGCTACCCGGACGACAAGCATCCGATCCAGGAGGTCTAGCTCAGGACGCGGCCACGGTGAGGCCGGCCTGACGCAGCGTATCCAGGATGTCGTCACGGTCGGCTGTGTTGGCGTAGGGGGCGAGCCGGGACATCTGGGCGATGCTGGCGCTCGCGGTTTCGCTCGCGGCCATCTG
Organism: Alphaproteobacteria bacterium; assembly: GCA_025350685.1. Classification (GTDB taxonomy): domain Bacteria; phylum Pseudomonadota; class Alphaproteobacteria; order Caulobacterales; family Caulobacteraceae; genus Phenylobacterium. The sequence continues at coordinate 24,180 of JANXXK010000244.1, forward strand.
GAGACCCTCATCGAGGCGGCCGAGCTTCACCAGGCTCATGGCGATAACCAGGGCCGCGCGGCCATCCTGCAGGCGCACCGCCTTTTCGGCCTCGCGGATGGCGTCGGGATAGGCGCCGGCGTGGAAATGCGCCAGCGACAGCAGCGAATACATCGCCCCCAGCTGCGGATCGTAGGGGCTGTGGCGCAGGCTGCGCTCAATGTGCGCCACCGCCTCGGCGGCGCGGCCGGAATAGACCAGCACCTGGCCCAGCCGGAAGTGGCCGAAGCCGAAGTTGGGGTTGAGCGCCACGGTCTTGCGCGCCTCTTCCAACGCGTCGCGGTGGCGCCGCAGCCAGAGCGAGGCGCCGGAGGCGGCGAAATAGCCATAGGCGTCGCGAGGATCCAGGGCGATGGCGGTCTGCGCCGCCTCGCGCGCCGCCGTCAGATCCTGCACCCTGTGCCGCGACCATCCATAGATCACCCCGCCATAGAGGGTGCGCGCCAGGCCGACATAACCCAGCGACAGCTCCGGGTCGCTGGCGATCGCCTGCCGAAACAGGTCGAGCGAGATCCGGTAGCCGTCCTGCGACATCTTGTTGAACTGCCACATGCCGCGCTGAAAGCAGTCGAGCGCGTCAAGATCGTTGAGGTTCTTGCGCGCGATCCGCCGGCCTTCGGAATGCAGCATGGCCGGCTCGATGGCGCCGACCACCTGTTCGGTGATCTCGTCCTGGAGCGCCAATATGTCGACCAGATCGCGATCGAGGTTGTCGGCCCAGATGTGGACGCCGCTCGCCGCCTCGACCAGCTGGGCGCTGATCCGCACACGGGCGCCCACCTTGCGGACGCTGCCCTGCAGCACGTAGCGGACCCCAAGCTCCTGGCCGACGCGGGCCACGTCGACCGCGCGGCCCTTGTAGGTGAAGCTAGACGTGCTGCCGATGACGAAGAACCAGCGCCACCGCGAGAGCGCCGTGACGATGTCCTCGGTGATCGCGTCGGCGAAATACTCCTGTTCGGGATCACCGCTCTTGTTCTGAAACGGCAGCACCGCGATGGACGGCTTGGTGGGCAGGGCCAGTGGCGCTTCGAGCGGCGCGGCGCCACCTTCCATCCGCACCCGAAAGGTTCGGATCGGGCGCGGGATGTTCTTCACCGACTGCTCACCCATATCCTCGAAAGCGACGTCGAGCCGGCCGTCGGTATCCTCCTGCACGCGGCCGGAGACGCAGATGCCGCCCGGCTCGGCCAGGGTCTCCAGGCGGGCGGCGACATTGACCCCGTCGCCGAAAATGTCGCCGTCCCTGACCACCACGTCGGCGGCGTGCAGGCCCATGCGAAAGTCCACGCGCTTGCCGCGTGGCGCGCCGGCGTTGCGCTCGGCCATCGCCGCCTGGATACGCAACGCGCACTGCAGGGCGCTGACCACGCTGGCGAACGCCGCCAGCACGCCGTCGCCGGTGGTCTTGATCACCTGACCGCCGTGCTCGGCCACCGCCGGGGCGATGATCTCGCGCAGATGCGCGGCGACCTGGGCCAGGGTGCCTTCCTCGTCGGCGGCCACGAGCCGGCTATAGCCCGCGATATCGGCCGCCAGGATCGCCGCCAGTCGCCGCTCAACTCGAATACCCGTCGTCACGTCCGCCTCTCGACCGAGACGTCGGGCTCGCCTGCGCCCCCGCCTCTCTGCTGCATAGCAGCATGGGCTGCGCTGTGAACCCTGGCAACCTGCGGACCGCTGTTCCGCGCCACTTGCCGCCGCTCGCAAGCCGCGCATGGCGCCGCTATAAGGGATCGATGACAGCGAAGACAGACGCCGCCGGCATCGTTGATCGGCTCGAAGACGAATACGTCACGACGGTCGAAACTCTGCGCGGCGCCCTGAAGACGTTCCTGGCCGGCGGGCCGCCGCCTGACCCGGCGCTCAGGGCCTCGGGCGCCTTCAACTATCCTGAGCTGCGGCTGCACTGGCCGCCGGGCCAGGCGTTTCCGCGCATCGGTCGCGCCTATGCCCGCATTGGCGCGCCCGGCCACTATGCGGTGACGGTCACCCGGCCCCACCTCTACCGCGACTATCTGATCGAGCAGTTGGGCCTGTTGGCCCAGGACTTCCAGGTCGAGATCGAGGTCGGCCGCTCGACCCAGGAGATGCCGTTCCCCTATGTGCTGGACGGCCAGGCCGACGTGGCGCTCGCCGACATCGGATCGGCTGAGATCGCCCGGCATTTTCCAACCACCGAACTGGCGTCCATCGGCGATGAGATCGTTGACGGGTCCTGGGCGCACAGCCCCGACAAGCCCCGCCCCCTGGCGCTGTTCGACGGGCTCCGGACCGATTTTTCGCTGGCCCGGCTGGCGCACTACACCGGAACCCCCGCCGACCACGTCCAGCAATATATCCTGTTCACCAACTATAACCGCTACGTCGACGAGTTTGTCCGCTGGGGTTGCGAACAGCTCAAGGACGGCGGGGCCTACAGCGCCCTGTCGGCGGCCGGGAATGTGCTGATCACCGCCGAGACCCCGGACCCGCAGACCGCCGTGGCCGCGGCGACCTGGCGCAAACACCAGATGCCGGCCTATCACCTGATGGCGCCGGGCCGGGCCGGGATCACCCTGGTCAACATCGGCGTCGGTCCTTCCAACGCCAAGACCATCTGCGACCACCTGGCGGTGCTACGCCCCCAGGCCTGGCTGATGATCGGCCATTGCGGCGGCCTGCGCGGGTCCCAGACCATCGGCGACTATGTGCTGGGCCACGCCTATCTGCGCGACGACCATGTGCTGGACGAGGTGCTGCCTCCGGAAATCCCGATCCCGCCGATCGCCGAGATGCAAGTGGCGCTGACCCGGGCCGCCGAGATCGTCACCGGCGAGACCGGCGAACTGCTGAAGCGTCGCCTGCGCACCGGCACCGTGGTGACCACCGACGACCGCAACTGGGAGCTGCGCTATTCCTCGAGCGCCAAGCGGTTCAACCAGAGCCGGGCCGTGGCCATCGACATGGAGAGCGCCACCATCGCCGCCCAGGGCTATCGCTTCCGGGTGCCCTACGGGACGCTGCTGTGCGTGTCCGACAAGCCGCTGCACGGCGAGATCAAGCTGCCCGGCCAGGCCAACGCCTTCTACGACCGGGCCATCGGCCAGCACTTGCGGATCGGCATCACCACCATGGACCTGCTGCGCCAGGAGGGCGTGCGACTGCACAGCCGCAAACTCCGCAGCTTCGACGAGCCGCCGTTCCGCTAGCGGCGGAGATGATCCTTCGGGTCAGCTAGAGTGATCGGCGGCCTCTGAGGAAGTGCAGGACGACCATCACCACGGCGATCACCAGCAGCACGTGGATGAAGGCGGTGGTGACGTGGAAGGCGAAGAAGCCCAGCAGCCACAGGACAAGAAGGACGACGGCGATCATCGCGAGCATGTTTTCGGCCTCTCATAGGTCGCGGTGTGCGGCCTCCGGGCAATCAATGTTTTTCCAAGGTGTAGGTTCCCTGGAACGTTCCACGCGGCCTCTCGATCCGGCGCCGATTCCCGGCTATCTGCACGCCCATGACCCGGCACATCGATTTCGAAGGCATCGAGAATTTCCGCGATTTTGGCGGCTATGACGCCGCGGGCGGCCAGACCGTGAAACGCGGCCTGCTCTATCGCTCGGCCAATCATGCCTACGCCAGCGAGGCCGATCTGGCGCGGATGGCCGACCTGGGACTGGCCGCCATCGTCGATCTGCGGCGCAGCGAGGAGCGCGCCCGCGAACCCTCCAAGCGCTGGCCGGGCTTCGGCGCCGCGGTGGTGGAAAACGACATCCTCTCGGACCACGCCGACTGGGCGGAGGCCATGAAGGACGTGGAGGTCAATGCCCAGTGGTTCTTCAACGACGGCATGGCCTACTATCGCCGCGCGCCGTTCGAGGCGCGGCACATCGACCTGTTCCGGCGCTATTTCCACACCCTGGCCGACACCGACGGGGCCATCGTCGTGCATTGCGCGGCGGGCAAGGATCGCACCGGCCTGATCTGCGCGCTCACCCACCACATCCTGGGCGTCGGCGCCAACGACATCCTGGCCGACTACCTCTTGACCAACGACGAGGCGCGGATGGCGCGCAAGGTGGCCTTCCTCGGCCCCTGGCTGCGCGACACCGTGGGCAAGACCGTGGACGAGGCCGGCCTGCGGGTGGCCGTCTCGGTCAATGCCGACTATCTGGAGACGGCGTTTTCGGTGATCCGCCAGGCGCACGGCTCGCTCGACGGTTACCTCACCGGCGTCCTGGGCGTCGACACCCCCTTGCGCGCCCGGCTCCAGGCCCGGTTGCTCGCCTAGATTCGCCAGAGTTTCCAAGGACCGACCATGCAGAGCTTTCAGCCTCCCCGGCGGATCCTGATGGGCCCTGGGCCCTCCGATGTCAGTCCGCGCGTCTTGAGCGCGCTGGCGCGGCCGACCATCGGCCACCTGGATCCTGCGTTCCAAGATCTGATGGAGGAGATCAAGACCGCCCTGCAACGCCTGTTCAACGCCCCCGATCATGCCTGCGTGCCGCTGCCGGCGCCGGGGACGGCGGGTATGGAAGCAGCGATCATGAACCTGCTGGAGCCCGGCGACCGGGCGGTGATCTGCGTCAACGGCGCGTTCGGCGGGCGCATGGCCGACATGGCCGGCCGCGCGGGCGCCACCGTGGTCACCGTCGATCACGACTGGGGCCTGCCGGTCGATCCCGCCCGCGTCGAAGCCACACTGGCCGAGGCTTCGACCAAGGTGCTGGCCTTCGTCCACGCCGAGACCTCCACCGGCGCGCGCAGCGATGCGGCCACGCTTTGCGCGATCGCGCGCCGGCACGGGGCGTTGTCAATCGTCGACTGCGTGACCTCGCTGGGCGGCATCGTCGTCGATGTCGCCGCCTGGGACGCCGACGTGGTCTATTCGGGGACCCAGAAGTGCCTCTCGGCGCCGCCGGGGCTCTCGCCCATCGCCTTGTCGAAGCGGGCCCAAGGCGCGATCACCGGGCGCAAGGAAAAGGTCCGCAACTGGCTCTTGGATTTCAACCTCTTGATGGCCTACTGGGGTGGCCCCGATGGACGTGGGGGCGGCGGCCGGACCTATCACCACACCGCGCCGATCAATGCGCTTTATGGCCTGCACGAGGCCCTG
>JANXXK010000252.1 GCA_025350685.1 Alphaproteobacteria bacterium
ACCGGCGATTGGGCGACATTCTGACCACCTGGGACGCGATCACCTCGAGGCAACTCGACGCGGCGCTGGTCGAACAGCATCGCACCCACCGGCCCCTGGGCCGCATCCTGTTGTCCCATGGTTGGCTCGACGACGAGACCCTGGCAGAGGCCATCGCAAGCCAGGCCGAACTGCCGCGCGCGGCGATCACCGCCGAACTGATCCGGCAGCACCACGACCTGCTTCCCGAGGATCTCTGCATCCGGCTGCGTGCCGCGCCCATCGGCCAAGGCGGGAACGGGGAACTCATACTGGCCGTCGCCCGGCCGCTCACGCCTGAGCAGCGCGACGAGATCATCACCGCGGTGGGGCGCTCCCCGGTCATCAAGATTGTCCGCGAAGGCGAAATGGCTGAAGCCCTGCGCTTCCTGCGCGGCGCCGCCGCTCCCGCCGCTCACGCGTCGCCGCTGCTTGGCGACCTGCTGATTGAGCGCGGACACATCACCCAGGACGCCTTCGACGCGGCGCTGGAGAGCTATCGCCCTGACCGGCACGGCCGAATCGGGGACTATCTACTGCAGAGCGGCGTCGTAAGCGCTCAGGCGCTCACAGAAACCGCGGCCGAGCAGCAACGGATGGCCGAGGGGACCTCCGCGCGATGACGCACATTTTGTTCGCCCGCGGCGTTCGGCTTAGATTCGCGCTGCTGGGCGCGGCGGCGGCGTTGCCGCTGTTGGCCTGGGCGGCACCCTCGGCCGCCCTTATCGCAGGGCCGGCAAAGGCTGAGCCGGCCCCGATCACCGCCGGCGACGCGTCGGCGACGATCCCGAACGGGCAGGGGTTGGCCCAGGCCGGTTACGCCGCGATCAAGGTAGGGGATCTGCCGCGTGGGGCGCAGGATCTCGCCGCGGCGCTCGACGCCGGGGGTTTGGCTGCGAGCCAAACCCGCGACATCCGCCTGAGCCTGAGCGACGTTTTGGCCCAACTCGGCCGGCCGGCGGAAAGCGCGGCCGTCCTGGCCCCGCTGGCAGCGGAGCAGAGCTATGACGTCCAGGCGCGGCTGGCTTTCGCGCTCGACGCCTCTGGGCGCAAGGCAGAGGCTGTGCAGGCCTTCCTGGCGGCTGAGGCCTTGGCCTCAACGCCGGAAGCCCGCCTGCTCATGGCCAAGGGCCGGATTTATGCGCTGGTCGTTCTGGACCGTCGGGCCGAGGCGATCGCGGCCAGCGAGCAGCTCGACAGGGCGGGCCACCTGCCGGGCAAGGACGCCATTGAGCTGGCCTACATCTCGCTGAAATTCGGTGACGATCCACTGGCCGAGCGGCTGTTTGCGAGCGCCAACCGGCAGCACCAGCTGTCGGGCGCGGCGGCGCTCGACGCCGGCTATACCGCTCGCCGCTCCCGCCACGAGGCCGACGCGGTGCTGTATTTCAAGATCGGCCTGGCGACGGCCCCGAAACCCTCGACACCGGCCCAGGCCCAGGCGCGCTTTGAACTCGAGCGGGAGGTGGCCGAGTTGTCCCGCCGCTGGGGCGCCTACGCTTTGCTGTCCTATGACAACACCCGCTCCGTCGTGGCCGCGGGGCCGGGAACCAACCGCGGCAATTCGCAGGCCGGCTTCGAAGCCTATTATAGGCCCCTAGGCTCCAACGCTGGGCAGCCGGTCGAGGTCTTCGTCCGTGCCTTCGAGACCCTCGGATCGCGGCGAGGCGACCCGACGGGCGCGGAAACCCTGCAGGGCTGGATTGGGATCCGCGACAAACCGTTCGCATCCCAGAACCTCGTTGTCGAAGCAAGCCGCATGGTCAAGCTGGGCCGGCTCTCGAGGAACGACTGGATGGTTCGCGCGGGCTACTCGGCGACCACGGGGCTCGACCTGCGGCAGGATCAGTCGAGCTGGCTGCTCACCCACGCCTTCGTCGACGTCGCCCGGCTGTTCGATGCCAAGGAGACGGTCGCGGTGGCCGAGGGGCGCCTGGGGCGAGCCTTCCGCCTCGGCCCCCAAGGCGAGCTCATCCTCATCCCCTTCGTCGGCCTGAGTGCGACATATGATAGCGGACTTTCAAACCCGACCGCCGTGGGCGCCGGCCCCGGCCTGTGGGTTCGCCAGTGGTTTCGCTCGGAAGATCTAACCGCGCCACAGTCCTACATAGACATGGTTTTTCAATATCGAGCGCGGGTTGGCGGCGATCGCCGCGCGGAGGGGTTCATCGCCACCCTGTCGGTCAGTTACTAGATTTGGGTCGAAGATCGGTTGGCGCAGTTGCGCCTGGACGCTCCCGTTGAGGGTGAAACCCATTTTCCGACCGCAAAAATGCTGATATCTGTCCGCAAATAGTTAATCGGCAGCGCCGCAGAGTGCCCGGGCGCGGGAGAAGTTTAGTGCGGTCAAGCTTGAGTATTGCGGCGGCGGGGCTGGCGGCGGTTCTGGCCACATCTATTGCCGGGCCTGCTTCCGCGGCTCGGATGCTGGCGACCTACACGGGGTTTGTAGAATCAGGGACGGACACCACGAACGTGTTCGGTCTCGGCGGCGCGCTTGGCGGCGCGGCGTTCTCCGCGATGTTCAGGTACGACACCTCGCTCGGCACTCGGACGACGATCGGATCCACCTATGACCAGGTCGTCGGCGGTCCGTTCTGGGGCGGTATTTCGCCGATCACCTACTCGGCTATCACCATAAATGGCGTGACCGAGACCTTCGACGTCAGCCAGAACGGCTCGGCGAACGTTTTCGACCAGACGACCGTCTTCGGGCGGTGGGCGCAGACGTTCCTGTACAACCAGTTCAACCAATGGACGTCCACAGTCGGGGAGCAGGACCTCCTGCAGCTGTTCGTGCTGGACGCGCCCAAGCCGCTGAGCCTCGATACCCCGTTCACGGGCGGCAACATCGCTGTCGCCACGCCGCCCGCGGTCGTAAACGAGGTGTCGAAGTATCACATCGACAACGGTTTGCTGCTCGCCAACTACCAGGCGATCCTCGACCCCAACGCCGTCAATCTACGAGCCATTCCGGAGCCGGCGACCTGGCTGATGCTGATCAGCGGCTTCGCGGCAATCGGCGTGGCCCTACGCAGGTCCAGACGCCTCGCGCTGGCCTCCTGACGGACTTCGCGGCTCTGCGGCGTCAGGACGCGGGGTCGACCAGGATCTTCACATGCGCCTCGGGATCGCCGAGCGCGGTGAAGGCGTCGGCGACGCCGCCCAGCCCCACCTTGCCGGTAACCAGGCCCGAGACGTCGATGACGCCTTCGGCGATGTTGTGCAGGGTGGCGGCGAACTCCTCGGGCGCGTAGCCGAAGACGAAGGTCAGCTCGATCTCCTTGGTGATGGCGATGGAGGGCTCGATGCGGTCGGTCTCCATGCAGACGCCGGCGACGACGATCTGGGCGCCGGCGGGGGCGGCCTCGATCAGCGCCTGCACGACACCGGGCGAGCCGACGCACTCGAAGATCACCGGCTGGCCGAAGCTTCCGCCCATCATGCGGATCATCCCTTGGGCGGCGCGGGTCTTGGGCACGCCCAGGCCCTCCCAGCGCTCGTGCGGGCTTTCCTGGGCCGGGTCGATGACAACGTCGGCGCCGAGGCGTTCGGCGGCGGCGCGGCGCCGCGGCGAGAAGTCGGCGGCGATGACCGGGCCGTGGCCCGCGGCCTTCAGCGCGGCGATCACCGCCAGTCCCACCGGGCCGCAGCCGACCACCAGGGCCACCGAATTGGCGTCCATCCGGGCCTTGGCGACGGCGTGAAGGCCGACGGCGAAGGGCTCGGTCAGGGCGGCGGCCTCGGTCGCCAGGCCGTTGGGCACCGCCAGGATCAGGGCCTCCGAGAGCAGCATGCGCTCGGCAAAACCACCGGGCAGGCGGTTAGAGAAGCCAAGCGCCTCGACGCCGCCGTCGGTCAGGGTGACCGGGACGCTGACCACCCGGGTCCCGGCCCTCAGCGCCTTGGATGAGCCCGGGCCGTGGTCGAGGATCTCGGCGCAGAACTCATGGCCGAAGACGGTGTCGGCGGCCGGATCGAAGCCGCTGTCCGGCGCGCCGCCGCGCCTGGTGAGCGCGACCATGTGCTCCATGTGGTGCAGGGCGTGCAGATCCGAGCCGCAGATGCCGCAGGCGAGCGTGCGCACCAGCACCTGGCCGGCGGCGGGTTCGAGTTCGCCGATTTCGTCGCAGACCAGTTGCTTGTTACGCCGGACGACCGCTCGCATGACCAACTCCTTCGCACCTTGCCGGGCTTGGGCTTATTCCGTAACCCTCGCGCCTCGAATTCGATAGAGCCGGAGCCTGCTAATGAGCCTTGCCTTCCTCTTTCCCGGCCAGGGCAGCCAAGCCGTCGGCATGGGCGCCGACCTGGCCGAGGCCTTCGCCGCGGCGCGGGAAGTCTTCCAGGAAGTCGACGATGCCCTTGGGCAGAAGCTCTTCAAGCTGATGAAAGACGGGCCGGAGGATCAGCTGACCCTGACCGAGAACGCCCAGCCGGCGCTGATGGCGGTCAGCGTGGCGGTGATGCGCGCCCTGGAGAAGGAGTTCCGGGTGGGCGTCGACAAGGCCGCCTTCGTGGCCGGCCACAGCCTTGGCGAATATTCAGCCCTGGCGGCGGCCGGCGCGATCAGCCTGGCCGACACCGCGCGCCTCTTGAAGCTGCGCGGCCAAGCCATGCAGCGGGCCGTGCCGGTGGGCGAGGGCGCGATGGCCTCGCTGATCGGGCCGAAGAGCAATGTGGCGCTGGCGGAAGAGGCGGCCGCGGCGGGCTCGGCGGTGGGCGTCTGCGTCGTCGCCAACGACAACAACGAAGGCAATGTGGTGATCTCCGGGGCCAAGGCCGCGGTCGACCTGGCCATCGAGAAGGCCAAGGAACTGGGCGCGCGGGCGATCCTGCTGAACGTGTCCGCGCCCTTCCACTGTCCGCTGATGCAACCCGCCGCCGAGGAGATGGCCGAGGCCCTGGCGGGCGCGACGATCCTGGCGCCCCGCGCACCGCTGGTGGCCAATGTCACCGCCCAGCCGACCCTGGACCCCGAGGCGATCCGCCGGATGCTGGTGGAGCAGGTGACCGGCCGAGTGCGCTGGCGCGAGAGCATGCTGTGGCTGGCGGGCGCGGGCGGCGTGACCCGCTTCGCCGAGGCCGGCGCCGGCAAGG
>JANXXK010000333.1 GCA_025350685.1 Alphaproteobacteria bacterium
GCCTTGGCCTCCGCGGCGGCGGAGCGCTCCCGCGCCTCGGCGTCGCGGAAGGCGGCTTCCTTGCGGCCCTCGGCCTGCAGGATCGCCGACTGCTTCTGGCCCTCGGCCACGGTGATCGCCGCCTGCTTCTCGCCGTCGGCCTCGGTGATCACCGCGCGCCGCTCGCGCTCGGCCTTCATCTGCCGGGCCATGGCGTTGGTGATGTCCGGCGGCGGCTGCAGGTCCTTGATCTCGATGCGCGCCACCTTCACCCCCCAGGGGCTGGTGGCCGCGTCGATCACCTCCAGCAGGCGCGAGTTGATGTGCTCGCGCTGCGACAGCACCTCGTCGAGCTCCATGTTGCCGACCACGGTTCTGAGGTTGGTCATGGTCAGCTGGGTGATGGCAAAGTCGAGATTGGTCACCCGGTAGGCGGCGGCCGCGGCGTCCATCACCTGGATAAAGACAATGGCGTCGACCTGGACGGTGACGTTGTCCTTGGTGATCACCTCCTGCTGCGGCACCTGCAGCACCTGCTCCATCATGTTGATGCGCCGGCCGACGCCCTCGATGAAGGGGGTCAGGATACTCATGCCGGGCTTGAGCGTGCGGGTGTAGCGGCCAAAGCGCTCCACGGTGACCTCGCGGCCCTGCGGCACGATCTTGATGGCGCCCAGCGCCACCACGATGGCCAGCACCAGAAACACGGCGACGACGATGAGACTCATGCAACCCTTCCCACGCTTGGGCCGGGAGCTTATCGGCGCCCCAGGCGCGACGCCACGGAAACCGCCATGCCAGGCTCGCGCGCCGTCTGCCGGTCTGATAGCCCTGAACCATGCTCTGGAAATCCCTCAGCCTGATCTCGGCCGCCGTGCTGCTGATGGCCGCCACCGCGCCGAAAGCGCCTTCACCCAAGGCTCCGCCCAAGCCCCCGCCTGCCGCGGCCAGGTCGGCGCCGGTCAAGGCCGCGCCCGCGCCTGTCCCCGATTTCGACGCCCGCTATCCGGCCAGCGTGGCGGCGCTGATGAACCTCGGCGGCGGCAAGGCCCAGATCGTCCGGCAGGAGCAGGACTCCGTGCTGGTGACGGTCAATTCGGTGGCCGCCAACTTCACCCTGCAGTTCACCGCGTGTTCGCCACAGGGCCGGGCCTGCAAGGGCGTGCAGTTCGACTCGATCGTCGAGCAGCCGGGCCCGACCTTCGCCCAGCTCAACGCCTTCAACCAGGCGACCCTGATGTGCCGCGGCTATGAGGACAAAGCCGGCAAGCCGCACGTGGTCTATGCGACCCTGCTGTTCGCCGACGACAGCTTCGAGCACTTCCGCACCGAGGTGGCGGCCTGGGAAGGCTGCATCGGCGAGTTCCGCAATTTCCTGAAGGACCCGAACGGCTATCTGGCGAGCGCGCCCTAGGGGCCGCCACCGCCCCGCGCGACGCGGCGAGAGATGGGTCAAGTCCAGGATGAGGTTCCTTGGTCCGCCTTCGACCCCAACCGGTCGTGCGGCCCTTCCGGTGAGCGCCAGAGTCACCCAGCCGAATGGAACCGACCGTTCTCTGATCCTGGCGACCCAGTTAACCCTGCTTCACGAGTTCCAAGGCCTGGGCGAAACCAGGTGCTTTCAGGCCGTCAATGAAGGCCGTGAGCGACATCCTGCCGAACGCGTAGGCAACCTCCTGCGTCCCGGAAATTAGCTGGCCGTCAGCCACCGCTGCGCGGAACCCGGCTGGCGTAAACGCGGTGTTGTTCGCAGCGGGTAGGGACGGCGGCGAGTGCGTAAAGTTGTCGAGCACGACGCAGCCGTAGAACAGTCTGGTGAGCAGGCGAACCACCCTCAGTCGAGCGTGCAAGAACCGGTCGGGCGTACGGCCAAACGCCGTCTCCAGCAGCACATCCTCCAGCCGCCGCGTTTCCGCCAAATCGGCACTCAGGATCGCGATGTCCACCAACGGATCGTTCTGGGCCGCCAGTTCCCAGTCGATCAACCATAGGCGTTCGCCATCGAACAGAATGTTGCGAGGGTTTGGATCGTTGTGGCAGGGGACGAGCGACGAGGACGCCCACGGAAGAACCGCCCGAATACGTGCAAGCCCCTCGGCGTGCGCATCCAGCTGCCCGGCGACGAAGAGCGTTGATTCGCTAAGGCGCGTCAGCATGGCGGCGATCATCCCTGGATAGTCACCGATCATCGGAAACGATGACGCGATCTGCAATCTCGCGACGAGAGCGCCAAGCGCGCGCGCAAGCCCGGCAGGGCCGCCAGCATATTCGGAGAGAGGGCGACCGCCGACCAAATCCATGACGGCCACGCCGTCCGCCGCGTTTACGTAGTGGACTGCTGGGGCCACCCCCGCCTCAGCAGCGGCGACCATGCAGGCGAAGTGTCGCTGGCGGTCAGGAAGGCCGATGCGTTCGGGTTCAAGTCGAAGAGCATAGGGTCGCTCGCGCACCTCGAAGCGCAGAATCAAAGCACCCGAGGCGCCACCACTGAGTGGGCGGAAGTCGCCCGCTCGCCAAGGGCCGAATGTCGACTGGAGGGCGGCTCGCACGGCATCGCGCCGCGCAGGTGGTAGCAATGTTGAGTTTGGCATGGCCTGTCCGAATCTCGAGAGGGCCGGCGCGCCATCGCGCAGTCAGGCCGGAGCAGATCAACGGGCGGCAGCCCGAAATCCAGGTTCTCGATTCAGGACAAATTCGTCACAGGTCGCCAGCCTCCATAAGAACGACAAACCTAGGCGAGCCGAGATCCGTTGGTCAAGCTTGCCGCCGGCAGCACCAGCGTGTTGGGCTTGGAGATCGCGGTCCCCATTCCACCCTTGGCGGGCCTCAGAAGGGTCCGCTTTAGAGGCGCATCTAGGCCGGCGACTTCGCCCGTTCGCGCAAGCCTGAGACGCGGTCGATAGCGGCTTCAGCCTCTGCCATGATCCGCGCGACGATCTCGCCGGCGGGCGGGGCGTCGTGGATGCCGCCGGCCGACTGGCCCATGGCGAAGGCGGACTTGTCGATGTCGAGGCCTTCGATCTGGCCGCCGATTCCGCCCATGGCGCCGGACCGGCTGGAGAGCATGGCTTGCTGCGGGAAGGGCTGGATTTCCGAGGCGCGGCTCTCCCAGTCCTCGACCCAGAGGTTCTTCTTCACCCGCATGGGCTTGCCGGAATAGGAGCGGGTGCGGACCGTGGCCTCGTCCGTCGCCTCGACGATCACGTCGCGGTACATCTGGCTGGCGTGGGCCTCCTGGCTGGCGATGAACCGCGTGCCCATCCAGACGCCAACGGCGCCAAGGCTCAGCATCGCGGCCAGCCCGCGTCCATCGTAGAGGCCCCCTGCGCCGACCACCGGGATTTTCACCGCCTCCACCGCCTGGGCCACCAGCGGCAGGGTGCCGACCAGGCCGGTATGGCCGCCGCCCTCGCCGCCCTGGCAGATCACCGCGTCGCAGCCGGCCTGCTCGGCCTTCACGGCGTGTTTCACCGCGCCGCAGACCACCATCACCTTGAGGCCCGATTTCTTCAGCCGCTCCATGATCGGCATGGGCACGCCGAGGCCGGCGACGAAGGAGGACGCGCCTTCCTCACAGATGATCTCGACGCTGGCGGTCAGGCTCTCCGGGCTGGCGGCCAGCAGGTCGACGCCGAACGGCTTGTCGGTCAGCGTCTTCACCTTGCGCATCTCGTCGCGGATGAAGTCAGGCGAGCGGCCGGCCATGCCCAGCACGCCGTAGCCGCCGGCATTGGAGACTGCGGCGACCAGCTCGGCATAGGAGACCCCGCCCATGCCGGCCAGCATGATCGGGTGCTGCACGCCCAGCAGGTCACAGAGCTTGGTATAAAGGGTCATGGGCGTTCCTCGCGATTTTCCCGCACGATGGCGCCGACGGCAGGCGATGCAAACCGTGACGTAGCGGCGCCGGGCGGATGGCCCCTAGGTTCGTCGTTTGTCAATCAGTGACGGGCGTTTCCGATCCGGGGGTTCCGGAAGTATCTCGCGGGTGATGGTTGTGGTCAAGAACAAAACAAGAACTAACGAGTCATCGGGCCAGCGGCGGCGCAGGCGATTTGAGAGCAACTCAGAAGATCGCGTAGCCGCCGTCGATGAGGAAGCTGTCGCCGGTGTGGAAGCGGGACGCATCGGAGGACAGGTAGACGGCGATGCCGCCGAAGTCCTCCGGCTCGCCCCAGCGGCGGAACGGCACGCGCTTGATCACCGCGTCGTTGAACTTGTCGTTGCCCTGGGCGCCGGCGGTCATGTCGGTGGCGATCCAGCCGGGCAGGACGGCGTTGGCGCGCACGCCGTAGCGGGCGTGCTCGACGGCGATGGCGCGGATCATCGAGATCACCGCGCCCTTGGTCGCGGCATAGGCCTCGTTGCGCGCGGCGCCGTCGATGGCGCTGAGCGAAGACGTGACGATAAGCGAACCGCCGGCCTTGTCGCCGGTCGCGGCCCGCTCGACCATGTGCTTGCAGGCCTCGCGGAAGGTGAAGAACACGCCATCGAGGTTGACCGCCAGGACGCGGCGGTAGGTCTCGGTGGAGAACTCGGCGAAGGACGGCGCGCCGCCGCCGACGCCGGCGTTGGCGATGACCGTATCGACCCGGCCCAGCTCGGCGACCGCCTGGGCCATGCCGGCCTTGACCGCGGCCTCGTCGGAGACGTCGATCTTCGCGGTCATGACCTTGCGGCCGTGGGCCTTGAGGCTTGTTTCGGCGGCGGCGTTCTTGGTCGCGTTGGTGCCCCAGATCACCACGTCGGCGCCGGCCTGGGCCATGGCCTCGGCCATGCCGAGCCCGATGCCGCCATTGCCGCCGGTGACCAGCGCCACCTTCCCCGTCAGGTCGAACGGCTTGTAGGCCATGACCTCGTCTCCCTCTTTTTCAAACAAGCGTTGGGGGTGAAAGACCCTTGAACGACCCGCGGCGTCAAGCGACGGTTCGGCGTAACCATCGCCGCCGCTCCGGCGAATAGGGTGATAGCGTCGGGGCCTCGACGCCTGTCCGGAGACCCATTTGAAACTCGCCTTCGTCGCCGTGATGCTGGCTCTGCTGTCCCCCCTGCCCGCCAGCGCGCAGACAAAGGCGTGGGACGTGGGGCCGCCGGTGGGCGTCAAGGTTCCGGCGCTGCACGCCACCGACCTGAAGGGCGCGCCGGTCAATATCGCCGGGCTGTCGGGCAAGAACGGCCTGGTTCTGGTGTTCTTCCGATCGGCGAAATGGTGCCCCTACTGCCAGAAGCAGCTGATGGACCTGAAGGACGGGCCGGGCCCACTGGCCGAACGCGGCTACAAGCTCGCCGCCATCAGCTACGACCCGACTGACATCCTCGCCGGCTTCACCGAGAAGCGGTCGATCCCCTATCCGCTGTTGTCCGACCTGGGCTCGGTGACCATCGACGCCTGGAAGCTGCGCGATGTGCGCTACAAGCCTGACAGCTTCGCCTGGGGCGTGCCCTATGCGTCGATCTATGTGCTCTCGCCCAAGGGGGTGCTAAAGGCCAAGCTGGCCGAGGAGGACTACAAGCTCCGCCCGCCGCTCAGCGCTGTGCTGGCGGCCATCGACGGCTTGCCGAAAGGCCGCTGATCAGGTCGCCGTCCAGCCGCCGTCGACGCTGAGCGCCGCCCCGGTCGCCGCCGAGCCCATGTCGGAGACCAGGTAGAGCAGCATGCCGGCCAGGTTGTCGTACTCGACGAACTTCTTGGTGGGCTGGGCGGCGAGGATCACCTCCTCGACCACGCGCTCCGGCGTGATGCCGCGGGCCTTGGCCTGGTCGCCGATCTGGCCCTCGATCAAAGGCGTCTTCACATAGCCGGGGCAGATCGCATTCACCGTAATCCCCGTCCGCGCGAGCTCGACCGCGCAGGACTTGGTGAAGCCGACGACGCCGAACTTCGCCGCGCAATAGGGCGCCTTGAACGCCGAGGCGACCAGACCGTGGGCCGACGCGATGTTGACTATACGGCCGCGCCCCTGGCCCTTCATGATCGGCACCGCGGCCTTGGTGGCGTGGAAGGTTGACGACAGGATCACCGCGATCAGGGCGTCCCACTTCTCGTCCGGGAATTCATCGACCGGGGCGACGTGCTGTATGCCGGCGTTGTTGACCAGGATGTCGAGGCGGCCGAATTCCTTCACCGCATAGGCGATCAGGTCGGCGATCTCGGCGGGCTTGGACATGTCGGCGCCGTGGTAGCGAACCGCGGCGTTGGTCTTGGCCTGCATGGCGGCGCGGTCGGCCTCGATCTTGGCGGGGTCGCCGAAGCCGTTCAGCACGACGTTGACGCCCTGGCCGGCCAGGGCGGCGGCGAGCGCCTGGCCGATGCCGGAGGTCGAGCCGGTGATCACGGCCACCTGGCCCTCAAGCTTGTAGTCGACGGCCATGGTCAGGCCTCCTGTTTGAGTCTGGCCCGAACCTGGGCGATCGGCGGCGGCTGCGGCCGGGAGAAGGTGAAGTCAGCGTCGGTGGATTGGGCGGCGACGAAGCGGTAGCCCTCGCGGTCGAAGGCCTTCAGGTCGGCGGGTTTCTCGAGGCGGTTGTCGATCGCGAAGCGGGCCATCATCCCGCGCGCCTTCTTGGCGAAGAACGACATGATGCGGGCTTGGCCGTCCTTCTCTTCCAGGAAGCGGCAGGCGACTACCGGGGCCTTCAGAACGGCGCGGTCGACGGCGCCGAAATACTCCTGGCTGGCGCAGTTGATCACCACGCGCTGCTTGTGGCCGGCCAGCGCCGCATCGAGGGTCTCGGCGACCTTCGGACCCCAGAAATCGTAGAGGCTCGCACCGCGCTTGGTCTTGATGCGGACGCCCATCTCCAGCCGGTAAGGCTGGATCGCGTCGAGAGGCCGCAGCACGCCATAGAGGCCGGACAGGATGCGGACGTTGGCCTGAGCCCAGGCGAGGGATTTCTTGTCCAGCTCGCGGGCCTTCAGGCCTGCGTAGACGTCGCCGTTGAAGGCGAAGGCGGCCTGCAGGCCGTCCTCGCTATCCGGCTGGAAGGCCTGGAACCGCTCACGATTCAGCTTCGCCAGGTCGTCCGAGAGCGCCATCATCCGCTTCAGATCGATGGTTCGCAGCCTCTTGGCGACCTTGGCCAACTCGGCGGTGTGGTCGGAAAGCTGCGGCGCGGTCATCGGGGCGGACGCCGGGGCGGCGGTGAAATCGAGCGCCTTGGCCGGGGAGAGGACGATGAGCATCGGGCCGATGCTTAGGCGCTGCCGCCGCCGGGGCCAAGCCCTCTAGAAGAGCCCTTAGAAAAGGACTCTGGGATTCATGATGCGTTTGGGGTCGAGCGCCCTCCTGATGGCGCTCAGCGCCTCGATTTCCACCGGGGATTTGTACCGGCGGGCCTCCTCGGTCTTCATCGAGCCCAGGCCGTGCTCGGCGCTGATCGAGCCGCCCATGGAGGCCACGATGTCGTGGACGATGCGCGAGCCGGCGTCGCGGCGGGCGGAATGCTCGGCGTCGGAACCGCCATCGGCGCGCAGCACGTCGTAGTGGATGTTCCCGTCCCCCATGTGGCCGAAGGCGGCGATCCGGGCGCCGGGCGCGAACGCCAGCATGGCGGCCGTGGCCTGGGTCAGGAAGGCGGCGACCCGGCTCACCGGCACCGAGACGTCGTGCTTCCAGGTGGCGCCCTCCGGCTTCTGGGCCGGCGACTGGTTCTCGCGGATCGCCCAGAGCGCCCGTGCTTGCGTGTCGGTCTGGGCGACCACGGCGTCGCGGATCAGGCCGTCGTCGAGCCCGGAGGCCAGGAAGCGCTCCATCGAGGCCTCCGCCGAGCCCGGCTCGCCGGAGGAAAATTCGGCGAGGACATACCAGGGGTGGGTTTCGGCGAACGGGTCGCGCGTGCCGGCGATGTTGTTCAGCGCAAACTCGACGCCGAGCCGGCCCATCAGCTCGAACGCCTCGACGGCGCCGCCGGTCTCATCCTTGGCCCGGACCAGCAGCTGGATCGCCACCTCCGGGCTCTCGACGCCGATCATGGCGACGGCGCGGGAGGCCATCACCGGATAGAGCTTCAACGCCGCGGCCGTGACCACGCCCAGCGTCCCCTCGGCGCCGATCAGCAGCTGCTTCAAGTCATAGCCGGTGTTGTCCTTGCGCAGGCGCTTCAGGCCATTCCACACCTCGCCGTTCGGCAGCACCGCTTCCAGGCCCAGCACCAGGTTGCGGGTCATGCCGTAGCGCAGCACCTGGGTGCCGCCGGCGTTGGTGGAGACGAAGCCGCCGACGGTGGCCGAGCCCTCCGACGCCAGGCCCAGCGGGAAGCGACGGCGCAGGTTGGCCGACGCTTCGTGGACGGCGGTGAGCGTGACACCGGCTTCGGCGACCAGCACGTCGTCGAAGGTGTCGCTCTCGCGGATGGCGTTCAGCCGCTCGGTCGACAGCAACACCTCGCCCATGGGGATCTGGCCGCCGACCAGGCCGGTGTTGCCGCCCTGGGTGGTGATCGGGGTGGCGGACGCCGCGCAGATCCCCACCACCGCCGCCACGTCCGCCGTGGTCTTCGGCAGCGCCAGGAAGGGTGTCTCGCCGGTCCAGCGGTCGCGCCACTCCAGCAGCTTCGGTGCGAGCCGCTCGGGGTCCTGGCTCCAGCCGCCCTCGCCCAGCACCGCCTTCAGGCGCGACAGGACATCGGCGGGGACGAGCGCGGTCATGGGGCCAATGTAGCGTGCGCGGGCTCAGCCCACAAAGCCCGCGGCCCGCCTGAGCCGGTCGTTGATGGCCTCGCCGAGGCCTGCGTCCGGAATGGGCGCGACGGCGATGCCGCTGGCGCCGTCGGCGCGGTCGGCCGCGCGCAGGTAGGCGAAGAGGTTGGCCGCGGCTTCGGTCAGGTCGCCGTCGGGGCTGAGGTTGAAGCCCGTCCCACCCTGGCGGCCGAAGCCCAGCCAGACCTCGCCGGGCAGGCGTTCCTCGGCATTGAGGCGCAGCGGCAGGCTGGGCGCGTAGTGGCGGGTCATCCGGCCCGGCGAGCGTTTCGCGTCGGCTTCAGCCTCCGACAGCGGTCCGATCACCGCCTCGATCTCGGCGCGGGTGACCGCGCCGGGACGCAGCAGCCGCGGTTCGTCCAGCAGGGCCACGACGGTCGACTCCAGGCCGATGGCGCAGGGGCCTCCGTCGAGGGCGGCGGCGGCGGCTTCGCCGGTTTCGTCCATGGCGTCAGCGAAGGTCGTCGGGCTGGGGCGGCCCGAGCGGTTGGCGGACGGCGCGACCAGCGGGCCGCCGAACGCTTCCAGCAAGGCGTGGGCGATGGGGTGGGCCGGGGCGCGGACGGCGACGGTGTCGAGGCCGGCGCGGGCGAGGTCGCAGACCGCGCCCTCGCCGGCGATCGGCAGGACGAGAGTCAGGGGCCCGGGCCAGAACCGCGCGGTCAGCTGCTCGGCGCGCGCGTCGAAGGCGGAAATCCGCCGGGCCGTGGCAAGGTCGGCCACGTGGGCGATCAGCGGGTTGAAGCTGGGCCGGCCCTTGGCGGCGTAGACCGCAGCCACGGCGCGCGGGTCGCCAGCGTCGGCGGCCAGCCCGTAGACAGTCTCGGTCGGCAGGATCACCAGCCCGCCGGCCCTCAGGGCGGCGACGGCCTTCTCGATGTCGGCAGGCGTGTCCACGGCGGAGGGTTACACCGCCGTGGCGCCGCAGCCTACTTCCCCATTCTTACTTCGCTTTTTGGGGCTTGCGGAACTTGTAGATGAACTGATCGGTGTGGCCGCGGATGGCCTTGTCGAAGACCACGTTCTTGAGGTCGTCAGCAGGGTTCTTCAGAACCGTGCTTTCGCCCTCGTAGACGAAGCCCGCGTCGGTCACCTGCTTCTTGACGATGGCCGGGTCGATGCGGTGCAGGGTGTCGGTGTCGCGCATACCGGAACCCGCCTCGGCGGTGTGGTCGACGATCAGGAAGACACCGCCCGGCTTCAGCGCTTTGAACACGGCGGTGTTGAGGACCGCCGGGTCGATCTTGCCCATGAACTTGTCCGGATAGTCGTGATAATTCTGGACCGTGAAGACGAGATCCACTGGCTCTGGCGTCTCGAAGGCCGCGCCGGGCTGCTGGATCACCGAGGTGTTCGGATAGCCGGACTTCGCGAGCTCGGCGTTCTTGATCGGGTCGGGCATCGCCTCCTTGGCGTACTCGTTCGGCCAGATCATGTAGACGTGGCCCTTGGGGCCCACGACCTTCGAGAAGATCTTGCTGAAGTAACCCGAGCCCGGGATCAGATCGACGACCCTGTCGCCGGCCTTCACGCCTGAGAACGAGATGACTTCAGCGGGGTGGCGCCGCGCGTCGGCGTCCTTGTCGGCGCCGCGCCCGGCGTCGGCGACCGCAGCGGCCACGCTGGGGTTGATGGCCGCGGGCGCGGCGAGGGCGAGGGTGGCGGCGCTTGCGACCAAGGCGGCGGCCAGCAGCAGTCTTTTCATGATGACCTCTGGGTAAGGGCGGGCCGCCACGCTCCGGCGCGGGGGCTCCCAAGTCAATGCCTGCGGCCTACCGCCGATCGCGGGTCGCGGTCAGTTCAACGCGGACGCTGACCTTGGCGGGGATCTGGTCGGTGGCGGTGAACTCGCCCTGGCCCACGCCGAAGACCGTGCGGTCGAGGCTGGCCTCGCCACTGACCTTGGCCTTGTCGCCGGTGATGGTCAGCTTGAAGGGCAGGTCGAGCGGCTTGGTCACGCCGCGCAGGCTGAGCGAGCCGTGCGCGACATAGCGGTCGGCGCCGGTCTTGGCGAACTTGGTGGCGGTGAAGATCGCCTTGGGATGGGCGGCGCTATCGAACCAGTCGCCGGACGGCAGCGACGCGTCGCGCTGCTCGTCGCCGGTCTTGGCCGAGGTCATATCGATGCTGACGGTGACCTTGGATGTGTCGAGCGCCTCGGGACCGAAGACCACATCGGCATGCCACTTGTCGAAGCGGCCCTCGATGGCGTCGCCGCCCCAGCTGGTGGCGAAGGTGAGCTTCGAACCCGCGGCGACCTTCCAGGGCGTGGCGCCGACGGGAAGCAGCGGCGCGGGCGTGGCGGCGGCCGAGGCGACGGCGGGCTGCGGCGCGGCCGGCGCAGGCTCGGGGGCGGCAGCGGCGGCGGGGGCTGGCGGCGGGCCCATCGCGGGCCGGGGCGGCTGCACGAAGCGGCCGAAGGCGATGACGCCCAGGAAGGCCGCGGCGATCAGCAACATCCTGGGCTCCCACCAGCGGCCGGAGACGGCGCCCGGCGCCATGCGGCCGAGGATCGGCTCGTTGCGGCCGAGCAGTTGGTGCTTCAGCGCGCCGGCTACATGCAGGGCGAGGAGCACATAGATCGCCTTGGCGATCAGGCCGTGACCGGTCTGGCCGATCGTGTGCCAGGTCTTCTTGGCGGCCGGCGCGAGGCCGGCGATCCCGGGGACATCCGGCCAGTGGACCACGCCATAGAGCAGCGTCGGAATTTCGATCCGGCTCGCCGAGACCATCAGCCAGCCGGTCAGCGGCATGAAGATCATCACCGCGTAGAAGCCCCAGTGGACGGCCTGCGACAGGGCCCGCTCCCAGGGCGCCAGCGTGACGGGCTCCGGCGGCGGCGGGTTGGCGAGGCGCCAGCCTAGCCGGACCAGGCTGAGCAGCAGGATGGTGATGCCGATCGACTTGTGCAGCTGCGTGACCGCGAAGCTCTCCGGCGTCGGCTTGCCGCCCATCCGTCCGGACAGGATGATCTGGGTGACGATGGCGAGCGCGATGATCCAGTGCAGGACGATAGCGACTGTGGCGTAGCGCTGGGCGCCGGCCCGCTGGGCGCTCGTGGCAGGGGTGGTCATCTGGCTGGCGGCCTATTTCTTCTCGAACTCGACCTCGAAGATCACGTCGAGGTCGTCGCTGGCGAACCGCTTCAGGATCATGCTGTCGAGGTTGAAATCGGTGCGCTTGATGTGCGCCACGCCCGAGAAGCCCAGGCGGGCGCCGAGCGGGGAGATGCCGGGGCCTTCGCCGTTGAAGGTGACGTCGAGCGTCACCGGCTTGGTCACGCCGTGGAAGGTGAGGTCTCCGGTCACCGCGCCCTTGGCGCCCCCGACGCCATCTGGTCCGGCCTGCACCCCGGTCGAGACGAAGTTGAAGGCCGGGTATTTGTCGGGCTCGAAGTAACCGGTGATCTGTTTGTCGAAGGGCGGGTTGCCGGTGTCGATGGACTTCGGATCGATGTTGATCGTGACCTTGGTCGACTGCCAGTTGGCCGGGTCGTAGGTGAAGTCGCCGTCCAGGCCGTCGAACCGCATGGTGAAGTGCGAGAAGCCGCCCATGTGGGCGATCTTCACCGTCAGGCTGGCGTGGCGCTTGTCGAGCACATAGCTCCCGGCCGGCACCTTGGCCGGGTCCTGGGTGGTGGGATTTGCCAGGGCGGTCGCGCCAAGGACGACGCTCAAGGCCAGGCCCGCCGCAATCGTTCGTAACATCTCGATCTCCCAAGCCTCGTCCCACGCCGCAACATGGGTCGTCGAGAGCTTGACGAAAAGACGGCGCGCTTAGGGAATTTATTCCCGCGCGGGGGCAGGACGGCTGAAAGCGCATCAACTTTCACCGGCTCCGGCTATGGCCTAAACAGCCTGCCAGACCCGGAGCCTGCCCGATGACCTTCCGCGCCCCCGTCCGCGACCTCGCGTTTGCGCTCTCGGCCGTGGGGCATGACGCGCTGATTGCGCGAGCCTATCCGGACCTGGACTCCGACACCGTGGCCGCGGTGCTGGAGGCGGCCGGGGCCTTCGCCACCGAGGTGCTGGCGCCGCTGAACCGCAAGGGCGACACCGAGGGCGCGCGCTACGAGAACGGCGTGGTCACCGCCGCGCCGGGCTTCGCCGACGCCTATCGGGCCTTCGTGGCCGACGGCTGGAATTCGCTGTCGGCGCCGAGCGAGCACGGCGGCCAGGGCCTGTCCAAGGCCATGGAGCTGGCGGTCTTCGAGATGGTCCACGCCGCCAACATGGCGTTCGGCCTCTGTCCGATGCTGACGCAAGGGGCGATCGAGGCGCTCAGCCTGCACGGCACCGAGCGGCAGAAGCGCCTGGTGCTTCCAAAGCTGGTCAGCGGCGAATGGACGGGCGCCATGTGCCTGACCGAGCCG
>JANXXK010000337.1 GCA_025350685.1 Alphaproteobacteria bacterium
GTTCGCTGGAAACGTCACGACTGGAGGAAATCCTGGCTTTACATGGTTTGATGGCTCGGTACAGGCCTACGATACGCTGGATCAGGTTATATCCACCAGTATCGGGTCCACATATCACGTGAGTTTTGACTACGTCGAGAACAGCAGCCTCACCACTTTTTCTCGGCTTAGCACCAATGGTGATACCGCAGACACCGGCGGCAATGGCGTCAACATCGTCGTCTACGCTGGCAATGCCGCGCCGGTGCTCCA
This sequence comes from Alphaproteobacteria bacterium, assembly GCA_025350685.1. Classification (GTDB taxonomy): domain Bacteria; phylum Pseudomonadota; class Alphaproteobacteria; order Caulobacterales; family Caulobacteraceae; genus Phenylobacterium. The sequence goes on from JANXXK010000337.1 coordinate 253, forward strand.
GGGCGGCGTGCCTGAACCGGCGTCCTGGTCTTTGATGATCTTGGGCTTCGGTGGTCTGGGCGCTTTGCTGCGCCACCGTCGCAGCCAGGTCGCTCTGGCCGCCTAAGCCAGCGTCACAATCGATCGACCTGAGCCCCAGCGTTTCACGACGCTGGGGCTTTTCGTCGTTCGCTTATCCAGCGTCGGTGTTTTTTTGAACGCGACCCCTCCCGACGCGGATGGGGCGGCCAACCTCCAGCTCGACCGCGCCCCGGCGACGTCCTTTGCCCGGACGAGCGGCCGCGATTTGCATACGGGCCATGACGTGCCGCTGCGGGCTTGGCTATAGAGGCGGATTGTTCGTTGAAGGGATGGGGTGACCATGTCCGAGCCGTTAGTGCTGATTTCGGTTCCGATGCTGAGCGTGCTGGAGCCAAGGTTCGCGGCGGCGGGATTGACGATGGCTAGGGCCTGGGAGCTGAGCGAGGCCGAACGGCCTCACGTGCGCGCTATCGTCCATGCGGGGGAGTTCGTCCTGACGGAAGAGTTTCTGTCGAGCCTGCCGGCGCTTGGCCTGATCGCCTGCGTCAGCGTCGGATATGATGGCGTCGACGTGGCGTGGTGCCGAGCCCACGGGATCGAAGTCAGTCACGCTGAGGGCTTGAATGCCGAAGATGTCGCCGACCACGCCATCGGCCTGCTGCTTGGCGCCTGGCGCAATATTCCGGCTTGGGACCGCACCGTTCGCGAGGGCCGCTGGCGCCAGGAGGACAGAATGGGTCCCCAGCCAAGCCTCAGCGGTCGCACTCTGGGCGTGGTCGGTCTGGGTCACATTGGGGCTGCCGTGGCTCGGCGCGCCGAGGCCATGCGGCTCAACGTCTGCTGGTGGGGCCCACGGGCGAAGGCGGCGGCATGGCCACGCGCCGAGAGCCTTCTCCAACTGGCCCAGGCCAGCGACATCCTGGTGATCGCCTGCAGGGCGGAGCCGTCCAACCGAGGCCTGATCTCCCGCGAGATCATCGAGGCCGTGGGAGCTCAAGGTCTGATCGTCAACGTCGCACGCGGCTCGCTGATCGACGAGGAAGCGCTGGTGGCGGCGCTAAAGGATGGGCGGCTGTGGCGTGCGGCCCTCGATGTTTTCGCAAGCGAGCCGACACCTGCCGAGCGCTGGGCGGACCTGCCCAACACCGTGCTCACCGCCCACACCGCGGGCAGTAGCAGTGAGGCGGTGCCCCTCATGGTCGCCCAATCCATCGACAATGTGCAAAAGTTCTTCGCGGGCGAGGCGCTCGCGAGCCCGGTGGCCTAGGTCCACGCGGGCTGAACGAGGGAGGTTAGAATGGCGCGGGTTCTCGGCATCGGCGGGGTATTCATCAAGGCCCAGGACCCCAAGGCCGTTCGCGACTGGTACGCCCGCGTCCTCGGCTTCGACATCGAGAAATGGGGCAACGTGATCTGGCCGCACCCGGCGATCGGCAACGGCAACTGGAACGTGTTCGAGGCCTCGACTGACTACTTCGCGCCGTCAACCGCGCCCTTCATGGTCAACTACATCGTCGACGATCTGGATGGCGTCCTGGCGAAGGCTAAGGTCGAAGGTGCTGAGCTTGTCGGAGAGCCGATGAGCGAAGCCTATGGCCGCTTCGCTTGGCTCATGGATCCGGTGGGTGTGAAGATCGAGCTCTGGGAGCCACCGGCCCCGGAACATGAGGATCAATAGCCGCGCCTTATGGCGTGGCCCGACGACCGAAATGCCTGTCGTTAACTTGACATAAAGACATAAAGATATCTTTATGTAGTCTATGAAGCTCTCGTCGATCCAGACTGTCGATGTGCTGCGAGCGGCCGGTGAGCCCTCGCGGCTCCGCATCCTAGCACTTTTGGCGCGCGAGGAACTCGCCGTCTTGGAGCTGTGCCGCGTGCTGGATCAAAGCCAGCCAAGAGTTTCGCGACACCTAAAGCTGCTGGCGGATGCCGGCCTGGTCGAGCGGTTTCCGGACGGTGCGTGGGTCTTCTATCGGCTGACGGGGTCAGGGCGGGGCGGAGAACTCGCCGCCCAGATCTTGACCGCAATCGATCCGGCCGACCCGGTCCTGC
>JANXXK010000339.1 GCA_025350685.1 Alphaproteobacteria bacterium
AGCCGCCGCCGACCACCACCAGGTCGGCCTGGGCGTCCCCCGCCAGAGGTGGGAAGTCGGGCGCCGGCGCGCCGGTCGCCACATAGTAGGACCGCGGCATCCCGAGGTCGGAATTGAAGGCCATGATCAGACCTTCAGCAGCAGGTGGTCGCGCTCCCACGAGCTGATCACGCCCTGGAACGCCTCGAGCTCCGCCTCCTTGATGTGGATGAAGGCGCGGAAGAAATACTCCCCCAGGAGGGCGCGAACCGGCTGGCACGCGTCGAACCGCTCCAGCGCCTCCTCCAGGGTCTTGGGGAGGGTGCGGGCATGGTGGTAGGCGTTGCCGACCGCAGGGGCCGAAGGCTCGAGCGCTTCCTCGACGCCGAGATAGCCGCAGATCAGCGCCGCGGCCATGGCCAGGTAGGGGTTCGCGTCGGCGCCGGGCAGGCGATTCTCGATCCGACGATTGTCACGGTCGGAGATCGGCACGCGCAGGCCGCAGGAGCGATTGTCAAAGCCCCACTGCACATTGATCGGAGCGCTGTGGCTGGGCCGCATCCGCCGGAACGAATTGACGTTGGGGGCGAACAGCGGGGCCACCTGGGGCAGGTATTTCTGCAGACCGCCGATGAAGTGGCGGAACATCGGGCTGTCCTCGCCCGCCTCGTCTGCGAACAGGTTGACGCCGTCCCGGTCGTCCACCACCGAGATGTGCAGGTGCATGGCGCTGCCGGGCTGGTGCTCCATCGGTTTGGCCATGAAGGTCGCATAGACCCCATGCTGAAGCGCGACCTGCCGGACGATGCGTTTGAACACCAGCACCTGGTCGGAGAGCCGCACCGGGTCGCCGTGCACGAAATTGATCTCCAGCTGGGCGGTGCCGGACTCGTGGATCATGGTGTCCAGGCTGAGCTCGGCGGCCTCGGAGTATTCGTAGATCGCCTCGATCAGGTCCTCGTACTCGGTGATCGCCTCCAGGCCATAGGGCTGCGGCGAGGTCTCGGCCCGGCCGGACCGGCCGGCGGGCGGGGTCAGCGGCAAATCGGGGTCGGGATTGAGCGCCGTCAGGTAGAATTCCAGCTCCGGGGCGACGACGGGGCGCCAGCCCTTGGCGCGATAGAGGTCCAGCACCGCCTTCAGCACATGCCGCGGCGACGAGGCCCAGGGCGTTCCGTCGGTGTGGTGGGCGTCGGCGAATACATAGGCGGTGGGCGTCTTGAAGCCCGGCGCGACGCACAGGGTGCCGGCGTCAGGACGCAGGGCCATGTCGGGGTCCTGGTAGGACTCATCGTCGTCGTCGCAATCCGCGTATTCCCCGGTCACGGTCACCAGGAAGACGCTGCTGGGCAGGCGCAGGGACCCGTCCCGTTCGGACTGAAGCAGCTTGCTCGCCGGCAGCACCTTGCCGCGCAGGACCCCGTTCATGTCGGGGATCAGGCATTCGATCTCGGTGATGCCGTGCGTCTCGATCCAGGTCTTGAGTGCGGACATCTGGCCCCTGTCGTCGTTCGTCCGGCCGGCCCCTGGCCGGAGAGACCGTCGCCTCTTGGGTGGCGGCGAGCGTCCAGGCCGCGCTTTGTGATCGCAGTATGCTCGCGCACTGGCCTCCGGTTCGTCAAGGCGCCAAGCAGCGCAAGCGCTGGAAGCTTGCGAGAGAGGCGCTGGGGCCAAGTCGACCCAACTCATGTTCTGTGATCACGGATTGCAGGGCAAGGCGACGGCGCGCCCCCAAAACCGGGCGAGGCGTCGTCGACCTCTTCCAGGGCCTGGCGTCGCAGGCCTCCTCAGACGCCTACCTCAACTGTGAGATCGCACTTATATGGATGGATCGGCGAAGGTCGTCGACATGGGCGGGAGTGATTCAGCGATGCCGGGTGGGTCGGCGGCGAACGGGCAGACGACAAAGGGAGCGGCCCTTCACGAGCCAGACGCCGGGCACGAGCCGCTGCTGCACGCCAGCATCTATGAAGAACTGCGTCGCCGTATGATCACAGGCAAGATCGTCCCGGGCGTGGGGCTGTCGACGCGCGGCCTGGCGCTGGAGATGGGCGTCAGCCAGATGCCGGTGCGCGACGCGCTCAGCCGGCTGGCGGCGGAAGGCGCCGTGCAGATTCGATCGAAGCGCAAGATCGAGGTCTCGCCGATGACCGCCGAGCGGTTCGCCGACCTGCTTGACTGCCGTCTATTGCTGGAGCCGGAAGCTGCCGTCCAGGCCCTGCCCCACATCACCCCCAGCCTGCTTCGGCGGCTGCGCGAGGTCGACGCCGCCCTGGACGCGGCCATGGAGCGGGGCGACGTCATCGGCTACATGGAATGCAATTTCGAGTTCCACTTCAGCCTTTACCGCGCCAACGGGCGCCAGACTCTCAATCGCCTGATCGAGGCGCTCTGGCTGCAGTTCGGTCCGTTCATGCGGGTGGTCTATGGCCGCTATGGCACCGCCAACCTGGTCGACCAGCACCGGATCGCCCTTGACGCCATCGCGGCCAACGACGCCGAGGCCCTGCGCCAGGCCATCGCCTCGGACATCGGCGACGGCATGGGCCTGATCGTCCGCGGGGCCTGGGCCACGGCATGACCGCTGGACGCGGTCTTCAGTCCAGCCCGCCCACGCGCCGCTATTGATCGACGGGTAGGCGGCGGCGCGCCGAGCCCGCTAGTGGCTGGCCGGCGGCTCGGGCGCTGCCGTCTCCAGGGCGCGGAACTGCGGCTCCGCCTCGTCCAGGGACTTGCGGATGGCGCCCAGCAGGACGTCGATCTCCTCGTGGCTGATCACCAGCGGCGGGCTCATCACCAGGCTGTCGCGCACCGCGCGGACCATCAGGCCGTTCTTGATACAGAGGTCGCGGACAGTCATGCCGGCCTTGCCCTCAGGCCCGGGGAACCGCTCGTTGGTTCCGCCGCGGGTGACGATCTCCACCGCGCCGATCAAGCCCAGCGAGCGCGCCTCGCCAACCCTCGGGTGCTTCGCCAGTTCGGCCAGGCCGCGCGCCAGATAGGGACCGGTGTCTTCGCGGGTGCGCCGCACCAGGTCCTCCCGCTCGATGATCTCGATGTTCTTCAGCGCCACCGCCGCCGCCGTCGGATGGCCCGAATAGGTGAAGCCGTGGACGAAATCGCCGCCCTTTTCCCGCAGAGCCTCCACGATGTGGTCGGCGACCCCCACCGCCGAGATCGGCAGGTATCCGGAGGAGAGCCCTTTGGCCATTGAGACCAGGTCCGGCTTGATCCCAAAATGCTGGAACCCGAACCACTGGCCCAGCCGCCCGAACCCGCAGATCACGTCGTCGCTGACCAGCAGGATCCCGTACTTGCGGCAGATGGCCTCCACTCGCGGCCAGTAGCTCTCCGGCGGAATGATCACCCCGCCCGCGCCTTGCACTGGCTCGCCGATGAAGGCGGCCACCTTCTCGGGCCCGACCGCCAGGATCTTCTGTTCGATCGCGTCCGCCGCCCGCTCCCCGAACGCGGTGGGATCTTCGCCAAAGCCCAGGCCGAACGGATAGGGCTGCATCACATGCTCGATGCCGGGAAGCCAGGGGCCGCCCTGCTCGTGCATGGCCTTCATGCCGCCCAGGCTGGCGCCGGCGATGGTCGAGCCGTGATAGCCGTTCGTCCGCGCGATGATCACATTGCGCTCGGGCTGGCCCTTGACCTGCCAGTAGTAGCGCGAGAGGCGGATGATGGTGTCGATCGCCTCCGAGCCGGAGCTGTTGAAGAACACGTGGTTCAGGTCGCCCCCCAGCAGCTGGGCGATCTTGGCCGCCAGCAGCACGGTCGGCGGGGCCGCGGTTTTGAAGAAGGTATTGTAGTAGGGCAGCTCCAGCATCTGCTCGTACGCCGCCTTGGCCAGCTCCTCGCGGCCATAGCCCACCTGCACGCACCACAGGCCCGCCATGCCGTCGAGCAGGGCCTGACCGTCCCCGTCATAGATGTGGCAGCCCTTGGCCCGGGTGATGATGCGGCTGCCGCCCATCTCGCGCATCAGCCGGTAGTCCTGCTGGGCCGGCAGGTGGTGGGCGACGTCCAGGCGTCGCAGTTCGGCGATGTCGTAGTTGCGAAGCGTCACGATGGTGTCCTCGGAGCGGGGGCGACGGCCTCGCCGCGCAGGGCGCGGCCAAGCAGACGGAAAAAGTCTTGGGATTGGGGATTGCCGCTGGTGCGCCACTCCGGGTGCCATTGCACCGCCAGCACAGGCGCGCCGTTGATCGTGGCGGAGACGGCCTCGACGACGCCGTCCGGCGCCGTGGCCTCGACGGCGAGACCCGCGCCCAGGCGGTCAACGCCCTGGTAGTGGACCGAGTTCACGGTCAGGCGTTCGCGCCCAAGGCCGCGGTTCAGCACGCCGCCGGGGGCCAGGGCCACCTCGTGCTCATGGGCGAACATGTCCTCGAAGGACACGTCGTCGGGCGCATGGTGGGCGATGAGGTCGGCGCTTGAGCTGGTGTCGCGGCGCAGGGTGCCGCCCAACGCCACGTTCACCTCTTGCAGCCCCCGGCAGATGCCGAACACCGGGCGGCCGAGGTCCAGCATGGCGGCGATCAGTCCGGCGGTCATGGCGTCGCGGCCGGGGTCGAAGGGACCGGCGGCGTCGGCGACCTTCCCCTGACCATAGCGCTCGGGCGCCAGGTTCGATGGGCTGCCGGTGAGCAGCAGGCCGTCGAGCCGTGGGGCGATCTCGCTGGCGATCATGATGTCCGGCAGCGAGGGGACGAGGAGGGCGGCGGCGTCCGCATAGGTGATCGCCGAGACGACATAGCGGTTCATCACCGCCTGGGCCTGGTCGGAGCCGACGGTGCGTGTACAGCAGACGATGCCCAGGACCGGGCGTGGGGTGGACTTGGCCCGGGTCATGACAGCAGAACCGCAGGCGAACAGGCGTGCCAGGCGAGCCAGACCGGTTCGTCCCAGGTGAAGTCCTCCTGGTCGCGACGGGTGAGGTTGGTGCGCAGGGTGCGCACGCGCCGGCCCTGGTCCAGCTCGACCTCGTAGACGGACTCGCTGCCTAGATAGGAGATGTGGCGGATCACGCCTGGCACGACATTGTGCCCATCCGGCGCGTCGCCCAGCGCCGGCGCGCCCTGGCCGTCGCCGCGCTTGTGCAGCTCGATCTTCTCCGGCCGCAGGGCCACCCAGACGGTGGCGTCGCGCCCGCCGGTGACTCCGTGGTCGAGATAGACCGGCGTCGACAGCTCCGGCGCGCGCACGACCGCGTGGTCGGCCTCGTCGACCTCAAAGCGGCCCTCGAACAGATTCACCGAGCCGATGAAGTCGGCCACGAAACGCGAGTTGGGGAACTCGTAGAGGTCGCTCGGGGTGGCGACCTGTTGCAGCAGGCCACGGTTCATCACCGCGCAGCGGCTGGCCATGGCCAGCGCCTCGTCCTGGTCGTGGGTCACGAACAGGAACGTGACGCCCACCTTCTCCTGAAGTTGACTGAGCTCCGAGCGCATCTGTTCGCGCAGCTTGGCGTCCAGCGCCGACAAGGGCTCGTCCAGCAGCAGCACCCGCGGCCTCTTAACCAGTGCGCGGGCCAGGGCGACGCGCTGCCTCTGCCCGCCCGACATCTGGTCGGGCTTACGTCCGCCATAACCCTCAAGCTTGACCAGGGCCAGCGCCTCCTCCACCCGTCGCGACCGCTCCGCCGGAAGAACCCCATCGACCATCAGGCCATAGCCCACATTGTCGGCCACGCTCATGTGCGGAAACACGGCGTAGGACTGGAACACCATGTTCACCGGCCGCTTGTTGGGCGGCGTGCGGCTGACGTCCTCGCCGTCGATGAGGATGCGCCCTTCGCTGGGGGTTTCGAAACCGGCCAGCATGCGCAGCAGGGTGGTCTTGCCACAGCCCGAGGGCCCCAGGAGGGCGAAGAACTCGCCCTCGCAGATGGACAGGCTGACATCGTCCACCGCGACCACCTTCCCGAAGCGTTTGGTGACGTTCTCGAAGCTGATGATGGTCTTGGCTGTCATGATTCAGGCGACGCCGGCTGCGTCCTTCGCCACGTCCGCGCCTTGCAGGCGCAGCGCGATGGCGGTGAGGACGACGGTGATGATGATGAGCAGGGTTGAGGCCGCGTTGACTTCGGGGGTCACCGAAAAACGGACCATGGAATAGACCTTGACCGGGAAGGTCGTCGTGTCCGGCCCGGACGTGAAGAAGGTGATCACGAAGTCGTCCAGGCTGAGGGTGAAGGCGAGAAGCGCCCCGGCCAGCAGGCCCGGCCACATGTGCGGGACTAGGATGTCGCGCAGGATTCGCCACTCTCCGGCCCCGAGGTCCTTCGCCGCCTCCTCGAGCTCGCGGTTGAACGATGCCAGCCGGGCGCGGATGACGATGGCCACGAAGCTGAACGAGAACGAGATGTGGGAGATTATGATCGAGCCCAGGTTCAGCGGCCAGGCGAGGCTGGTGGGCCAGGGGATGACCTGGGTGAAGAAGACCAGCATGGCCACCCCCATGCAGATCTCCGGGACCACGATCGGCAGGGCCAGCGCCCCTTCCAGGGCGGGCTTGCCGGGGAACTTGAACCGCCACAGGGTCAGCGCCGTCAGTGCGCCCAGGATCACGCTGGCCACCGTGGAGACCGCCGCGATAACGAGCGAATTGCCGAACGCGGTCAGCAGGCCTTGGTCCTGGAACACCTGGACATAGTAGTCGAGGGTGAAGCCCCGCCAGACGATGTTGCGCCGGCTGTTGTTGAAGCTGAACGCCATCAGGGTGATCAGCGGCGCATAGAGGAAGACCGCGACGACGGCGAGCCAGGCCCGGATCGGCCAGCGGCGCAGGTATTCCAGCGGCGCCGGGGGCGCCTGGCGCTCGGGCTTGCTCACCTCGCGGCCCCCCGCCGGTTGCGCGCCACCATCGCCTGAACGGCGATGGCGATGAACGTCATGTACATCAGCAGGAACGACAGGGCCGAGCCGAACGGCCAGTTGTTGGCGGTCTTGAACTGCCGCTCGATGACATTGGCGATCATCAGGCTTTCTGGGCCGCCCAGCAGGTCCGGCGTGAGATAAGCTCCGACCGACGGGATCAAGGTGACGATGATCCCGGAGATGATCCCCGGCGTCGCCAGAGGGATGACCACCCGGCGGAAGGTGGTGAAGTGCCCCGCGCCGAGGTCCAGGCTGGCCTCCAGCAGGGAGCGGTCGAGCCGGTCCAGGGCGGCGTAGAGCGGCAGCACCATGAACGGCAGCTGGACATAGACCAGGCCGAACACGACGGCGAAGTTGTTGTGCAGCAGCTCCAGGGGCGTGAAGGCCGCCAGGGGATGGCCGAACGCGGCGGTCAGATGGCCCAGGCTGTTCCACAGGAAGGCCAGGGCGAAGTTGATGTAGCCCTCGGTCCGCAGCACGGCCATCAGCGCGTAGGTGCGGATCAGCAGGTTGGTCCAGAACGGCAGCATGATCAGCAACAGCAGCCAGGCCTTGGTCTTCTCCGGCGCGAAGGTGATGGCGATCGCCACGGGAAAGCCCACCACCAGGCACAGCGCCGTGGTCAGCGCCGCGAACCAGAACGACTTGACGATGATCCCCAGATAGAGCGGCTGGATCGCGTGGACATAGTTGGCGAAGGTGCCGTTGATCGCGATCTCGGTGAGACTGCTGTTCTCGCCGAAGCTGTAGGCCCAGATGATCCCCAGCGGGACTAGGAAGAACGCAGCCAGCCAGAAGACCGGTGGGCCCGCCATGGCGGCAAACACAGCCTTCGCGCGTTTCCAGTTCTCTTCCATGGGTCGCGGTGAGCTCGGCGTCAGGAGGCGAAGATGCGGGTGAGGGTTTCGTCGTAGAGTTGGGCGCGCGCCAGGCCTTCGAAGCGCGCGTATTCGCAGCGCGCCATGGCCTCCGGCGGCGGGAATATCGCCCGGTTCTCCCGGTAGCTCTGCGGCATCAGGGCAAGGGCTGCGGCGTTGGGCGTGGGATAGCGGATGGTCTTGTAGATCTCCGCCCCGTTCCGGCCATCGAGTAGGAAGTTGATGAACTGGTGGGCGTTATCCGGACGCGGCGCGCCCTTGGGGATGCACAGGCAGTCCGAATTGATGATGCTGCCTTCCCGGGGAACCACGAAGTCCAGGTCCGGATCTTCCAGCATCACCTGAGCGATGTCGCCGTTATATTCCATGACGATGTCGATATCCCCGGACAGCAACAGGTCCTGGCCCTCGTCATTGTGGAAGATTTTGATGTTCGGCTTCTGCCGGATGTACATCTGCGCAATCTGGGCGATCATCTCCGGCGGGATGTCGTGCACCGAATGGCCCAGATATTTGCCGGCTAGTTCGATGAGGTCGTCGGCCTCGGAAAACAGGCCGATGCGGCCCTTGTAGCGGTCTGAATCCATCAACCACTTCCAACTGTCCGGCACGCCCTGGATCTTCGACCTGCGATAGCCAATCCCCAGCACCAGCCAGGTATAGGGCATAGAAAACCGCCGCCCGGGATCGAAGTCGGGGTTCTGGAAACCGGGCAAGATGTTGATCCGATTGGGAATCTTTGCCAGGTCTAGGGGCATCAGCATGTTCGCGATACGCATCCGGGTCACGTACTCGTTGGACGGCACGATGACGTCGAAGCCGGGATTGCCCGCCTTCAGCTTCGAGAACAGCTCATCATTGGTGGCGAACAGGCTCATGTTCACCTCGACGCCGGTGGCGGCCTTGAAGTCGGCGAGCGTGGTCTTCCCGGTATAGGTGTCCCAGTTATAGAGGTTGAGCTTCTGCTCCTCGCCGTTGGCGCCGGTCGGAGCCTTGGCCGCACAGCCGGCGAGCGGGCCGAAGCTCAGGCCCGCCGCGGCTGCGCCAAGCCCGGCGAGCAGGGAACGTCGGGTGGCTTTTCGCCGTCTGGCCATGAGGCTAGGTCCGCTCCCCTAGGCGTTCTTCAGGTACCAGTCGTAGTCGAGCGGCGACACGACGTCGAAGAAGCGGTCCTGCTCGGTCCGCTTGACCTTGCAGAACATGGTCACGAACCGATCGCCCAGATAGTCGCGCATCACGGCCGACCCCTCGAAGGCGTCCACCGCCGCGAACCAGTTGGCCGGCAGGCGCAAATTGGACTGCGCCGCCGAGGCGTATCCGTCGCCCACCACTGGGGGGCCGGGATCGATCTTCTGCGTCAGGCCGTGATGGACGCCGGCCAGCAGGGCGGCCAGGGCCAGATAAGGGTTGGCGTCGGCGCCGGCGACCCGATGCTCGATGTGGCGGCCATGGGCCGGACCGGCGGGCACCCGGAGCGAGACGGTGCGGTTGTTCACCCCCCAGCTCGGCGCCACCGGCGCATAGGAGTTGGCCCGGAACCGGCGGTAGGAATTGGCGTTGGGCGCGAAGATCGCCATGCCGTCGGTGAGCAGGGCTTTCAGGCCACCGACCGCATGTTTCAACGGCGCGGCGCCCGCCGGGTCTTCGCTGGCGAAGATGTTGCGGCCCTCCGCGTCGTTCACGCTCACATGCAGATGCAGGCCGCTTCCCGCGCGGTCCGCGAACGGCTTGGCCATGAAGGTCGCCTCGCAGCCGTGTTCGACCGCCACCCCCTTGGCGATCCGCTTGTACATCACGGCCTCGTCGGCGGCGCGCAGGGCGTCCGGTCCATGCTTGAGGGTCAGTTCCAGTTGGCCCGGCGCATATTCAGAGATCGCCCCCTCCAGGGGCACGCCCTGGATATCGGCCGCGGCCCATAGCCCGCGCAGGAAGCCGGAGAAATCCTCCAGCTCGCGCAGGCCGTAGACACCGTGCAGGCTGGGTTTCTCGCCGGTCTTCCGCGACCCCGCCAGCGCGATCCCGCCCGCCGCCGTCCGCTGTGGATCGACCAGGTAGTATTCCAGCTCACAGGCCACCACCGGGGTCAGGCCGTCGGCGGCGAACCGGTCCAGCACGCCACGCAGCACATGGCGCGGGTCCAGGTCGTTGGGCCGCCCGTCGAGCTCGTAGAGCGAGGTGATCACCTGGGCGACGTCGTCGCCCATCCAGGGCGCGCGCACCAAGGTGCCCGGCGCCGGCTTGGCCAGCCGATCGGCGTCGCCGTCCTCCCAGACCAGGCCTGTGTCCTCGCAGTCCTGGCCGGTGACGTCGCAGACCAGGATCGAGCCCGGCAGGAAGCGGCCATACTCGTAGATCGGGAGCAGCTCGTGCCGGCGCAGCCGCTTGCCCCGCGGCACGCCCGACAGGCCCGTGAAGATAATCTCCACGAACTGCACCTGCGGATGGGCCTCCAGGAAGGCGATGGCTTCCTGGCGGTCGGCGACCGCGTTGGGAGCAGGAGTCACGAGCCTACCTTGGGCATAGGGGAGCGGCCCTTGCGGTGGGCGCAAATGGCCCCCTCATGCAAGCGGTGATCGCGGCGTAAGCGTCGGTCTCGCCAGGGCGGAGTCGGAGGGGCATCTTCAACCTTCATCTGTGATCACGTTCGGGCGGAAAGCATGAGGCTGTCAAGAGAGTCTGCCCGAGGCGCGCGTGCCGGCCTCCGTCGGGCTCGCAAAATGAGCAAGACGGAAGGCCGCGGCTTTGACGAACGCACGCCGGTACCCGGCGCCCGAGCGGCTTGCCACCTGCGCGGCTCCACGAAAACTGTGATCACAATGCGGCGTGAGCTCGATCAGTCGCGGAGGTCTTTCGAGGAGCCGAGGCACACGTGCGAGGTGATGCTGCTGACCTGACTGAGGGTTCCAAGGACGTCGGAGTGGAAATGCTTGTAGGCTGAGAGGTCAGAGACCTCGACCCGCAGCAGGTATTCGACCGAGCCCGTGATGTTGTGGCACTCCAGCACCTCGGGGGCTTCCGCCATGGCCCGCTCGAAGGCAAGCGAGTCCCGTTGCAGCTGACCCGACAACCCAACCATAACGAAGACAGTCAGTCCGGCGCCAAGTTGCGTCCGGTCGAGGACCGCCCTGTACCCCTTGATGACGCCCGCTGCTTCCAGCGCCTGGACCCGGCGAAGGCAGGCTGACGGCGACAAGCCCACACGCTCGGCGAGCTGCAGGTTGGTCACCCGCCCGTCGCGCTGCAGATGGCGCAATATGTTGCTGTCGATGGTGTCCATGCTGGGGAAATATTGTGCAGGCGGAAGCCTGGATCGTCAATTCACAACCAAATGCTGCAGATGGTCGAATATGATTGTGTCGACAAATCAGGGAGCGCGCGATGAGTCTGGCTGCACTGGCGACCTACGGCGTGACAGCCGAACGCGGCTTCCTCTGCCCCTACGACGCGCCCTGCGTAGCGCTGGAGGGCGATCTCGGCGAGGTGCGTGACCTGGCGTTGCGACTGCCGGAAATCCTGCCGACCGGGACGGTCCGTGCGGTCCTCGATGGGGCGACCGTGATCTCCCCCGATCTGATCGCCGAGCTCGACGACGTCCAGGCGCGGATGGCCATGGTGCACTATTCCTTCCTGGTGCAGGCCTACGTCTGGGGCGCGGAAACGCCGGCGTCGTTCCTGCCTCGCCCCCTGTCCGTCCCGATCGTGGCGCTTGCCGATCGGCTCGGACAGCAGCCGCTTCTGCAGTACAGCGGCTATGTGCTGGACAACTGGGGCAGGCTCGACCCTGCCAAGGGGGTTTCGCTCGACAACATCTACATGGTCCAGAAGTTCGCGGCGGGCACGGACGAGGGGTGGTTCGTCCTTGTCCACGTCGCGATCGAAGCTCGGGCTGGGGCGGCGCTTGCGCTGTTCGGCCCGCTGATCGACGCGGCGGCGAACGGCGATGCGGATCAGGCGGAAGGGTTGCTTGGGCGGATCGTCGCGATCTGGGCCGAGATCAACGCCCTCTTCGATCGCATGCCCGAGAAGTGCGACCCCTACATCTACTTTCGCCGGGTTCGCCCCTACATCCATGGCTGGAAGGACAACCCGGCGCTTGGCGCCGGGATTGTGTACCGCGGTGTCGAGCGGTTCCACGAGGTTCCGCAAGCCTTCCGCGGGCAGACCGGGTCACAATCCTCGATCGTTCCGTCCATGGACGCCTTGCTTGGCGTCGGGCATGCGTCGGACCCTCTTCGGACGTTCCTCGACGAACTGCACATCTACCGGCCCCCGGGACACCGGCGGTTCGTCGACGACGTTCGAGCCGGGAGCGATGTGCGGAATCTCGTGAAGCGGGCGAGCCACAGGGGCCTCACGGAGGCTTACAACGCCGCGGTGCAAGCCGTCGCCGACTTCCGCTCGCGCCACCTCGAATATGCCGCCAGCTACATCAATATGCAGGGGCGCAAATCGGCGGGGAACGATACCGAGATCGGCACGGGCGGGACGCCGTTCATGAAATACCTCAAAAAGCACCGGGACGAGACCAAGGCCAATCTGCTCGGCGTCACATAGGCTGGGCTGACAACACCCTGACGGCCACGCGGCCAGGTCGGCGGCGTCCCGCGTTTCGTCCGCGCCAAGTTCGCACGATTTCTGCAGAAGGCGTATGTTCAGCCAACAGAAAACAGAGTGCCTTGATGACTACGCCAGGGTGTGAGCGGCTGGGGATCGAAGTTCCGATCATTCAAGCCCCGATGGGTGGAGCGGTCGGTCCCGCACTTGCGGCAGCCGTCAGCAACGCCGGTGGTTTGGGTACGCTGGCATTGTGGGGGGCTGACATACAGACCTTGCGTCAACAGGTTCGCGAAACCCGCGCGCTCACGGCGAAACCGTTCGCCGTCAATTTGAATTTGGAATTTCCGCAAGAAGAGCGGCTCGACGCATGTTTGCAGGAGGGCGTTCCGGTCATCTCCTTTTTCTGGCGCGAGCCATCAGCCCTTGTAGACCGCGCGAAGTCTGGCGGCGCCATAGTGCTTCACACGGTTAGTACGGCTGCGGAAGCGCGCCAGGCGGTAGAGTGTGGCGTTGACGTCGTTATTGCCCAGGGCTGGGAAGCCGGTGGCCATGTACGTGGAAAAGTAGCAACGATGCCGCTCATTCCCGCAGTGGTCGATGCAGTCGGGTCAGTTCCTGTTATAGCGGCGGGTGGCATTGCCGATGGACGTGGGCTTGCTGCAGCCTTGGCGCTCGGCGCTTCGGGGGCTTGGATCGGGACCCGCTTTCTTGCAAGCAACGAGGTCGCCATTCATCCGCATTATCGCGAGCGACTCTTGCAGGCGACGGAAGACGATACCGTTTATCTCGAAGACCTGTTCGATATTGGCTGGCCCACGGCGCCGCATCGCGTACTGCGCAATGGGACTGTCGCCGCTTGGGAAGCGGCCGGACGCCCAGCGACCGGCCAGCGGCCCGGTGAAGACGAGGTTGTCGCGACCTCAAAGTCTCGTGGGCCGATTGTGCGCTACCGGGCTTACACGCCCGCAGCCGACGCCGAGGGTGATATAGACGCGCTACCGCTATGGGCCGGGCAGAGCGTTGCCCTTGTTCACAAGAGACAACCTGCGGCGGAAATCGTGCGAGAGATCGACAGCGAAGCTCGAGCCATCTTGCTGCGGCTCGCTCAACGGTTAGGGAAATGATCGAGAGGCCATGTCGGCGCCGGCCTCGCCCTTTCGGCCTTATCGGGAGTGGAGGGGTGGAACGACCCAGGCACGGTGACCGAGGCTCGCGGACTATTTGAGTTCCCCCGACCGAACAGGCTTCCCCTTGAGGGAGACGATCCAGCGGCTCGGGCGCAACCGATGGCTGTCGTCGGGCAACCCCTTATGCAGGGACCTTCTGCCATCCAGACTACCACGATCGGGCTCGACCTCGCCAAGAGCGTCTTCCAGGCTCATTGCCATGACAACGCCGCTGGCTGAGATCGGCGGCGCGATCTCCAGCCCAGGCGCGCTCTACCGGGCCCTTGGAAATCCCGTCAGTCGGCGGCGGCCCGTGAGATGCGTTTCGCTGCGCGCCGGGTGTTGGTCTTGGGCTGGGGCTCGGCGGGGAAGGTGACGGCTTCAGGGATTGGCGGGACCTGTTCCCCGCTGGGTGGCCGCAGCGCAATGGTCTGAGGCAGGAAGGCGGACAAATAGGCGATGCCGGCCCGCAGGCCTTCCTGGGCGAAGGCTGGGGTGATGTAGCCGTGCTTGGCGTAGGAACTCGCCCAAATCCCGTCCTGGATGCCGAACAGCACCGTGAACTTGAAGGCCGGGTCGCGCACAAAGGGCATTTCGAATATCGCGTCCATCGAGCGGTAGGTCCACAGGACGAGATTGTCCATGTCCTCGAAGTCCAGCTTCTTGACGTCCGAGCCCACCGCCATGCCGATGAACAGTTTCCGGGCCGGGAGGCTCGCATTGAAGTAGTCGACGACGCGGTGATAGCGGACGGCCACCAGATCCTGCCAATGCTCAATGGTGTCCAGGTCCAGCGGCGCCTGCAACGCGGCGTGCATGGTCTGCAGATAGCGCTGCGCCAGGGCCAGGAAGACGGATTCCTTGGTCGGGAAGAAGTGGTACGCCGAGGTCGGCGGCACCTTCGCCGTGTGCGCCACGTCGTAGAGCCCGATGTCGTTGATATCGTGCTCCTGCAGCAGGCGGTCGGCTGCATCCAGAAGGGCCGTGACCCGCAGGTGGCTTCGCTTCTGCGCGGGACGGCGCCCTACCGCCAGGCTCGACAGGGCGGAGGCAGTATCGGTGGGGCCTTGAGACATTCGGATCCTGGAAGCCAGCGCTGATGATCACATAGATCTTTGTATCGGAGCGGGAACCGTGAAAAACAAGCCGCGAGCCCGAGCCGAGAGAGTCAATCTTTGACGACTTCGTGGCGCGGCTCAGACCTGCTGCTCGCGCCTGCGCACCCGCCAGACTTCCGGCGGCTGTGGCCAGCGCTTGTCCGAATGGTCGTGGCAAATCCAACACATGTCATTTGCAGTCTCGTCATCTATCGGACTCTACCTTGTCAGATGCGTGAATTTGGTCATTCATTCCCCTGCAGACTCGGTGAAAATCGAGACTTCAAGAGAAATAACGACCGTGTTGCGGTCAGAACATTTGGGATTTCGGACATGACCGTCGGTACTGCTATGCCCGCCCGCCGTTCCGTGCTGCTCGCAGCTGCCGGCCTGACCACGGTGATAGGCTGGTCGACGGTCGCGCACGCCCAAGCTCAGGCGCCCCGGGCCCAGACCGGATCGCAGGCGGCGTCGATGACGACGCTTCAGGAAGTCGTGGTGACCGCCCAGCGTCGGACCCAGAACCTGCAGGACGTTCCGGTTTCCGTGCAGGCGGTGACCAGTAAGGACATGCAGGCGGCGGGCATCAAGGCCGCGCAGGACTTGGGCCAGATCACGCCGAACGTCACCATCGTCAGCCCCATCGGCGCGGGTAACCAACCCCTGATCACCATTCGCGGCATCGGCCTGAACGACTTCGACACCAACAACGCCGGCCCGAATGGCGTCTACGTGGACGACGTCTACATCAGCGCGCCATCGGCCCAGAACATCGCGGTGTTTGACCTAGCCGGCGTCCAGGTCCTGAAGGGGCCGCAAGGCACGCTCTACGGCCGGAACACCAGCGGCGGCGCGGTGGTCTTCACCTCCAATCGCCCGACCAGCGAGTTCACCAGTGACCTGCGCCTGGAGTACGGCAACTACAACACCATGCAACTTGAGGCGGCGGTCGGCGGTACGATCGCCGAAAACCTCACCGCCCGCGCGGCGCTCGTGGTCAACCGGTCGGACGGCTACTTCAAGAACGCGCTGAGCGGCGGCGATCCGATCGATAACGTCAGCAACGAAGGGGTTCGACTACAGCTGCAATATGCGCCGAACGACAAGCTGAAGATCTATTTCGAGAGCGTGCTTGGCTACGTGCGGAACCATCCGACACCCTACGGCCATATCGGCACTTATGTGCCGGGCACCCAGAGCTCCGCCACCCCGGTGATGTGTACGCCCGCCCAGGCCTATGGCGGCCAGTGCGTCGACCTATTCGGTTATGGCACGCCCGCCGTCTGGAAGGGCTCGTTCAATCGGATGCAGGATCTGACAAACTTCGTCTCGATCAACCAGTTCCGAACGGACTACGACTTCGGCCCCGCTAGCCTGACCACGATCACCTCCTACCAGTACAACGACAAATTCCACCCCGAAGAGACCGACGCCAGCCCGAACGACCTGATCACCGCGACCTATGGCGTGAAGAGCGACGCGTTCACCCAGGAGGTCCGTCTGGCCCACGTCTCGTCCACCCTCAACTGGGTCGGCGGGCTGTTCTACCTCCACGAGAATCTACGCCAGAACCAGCCGATCACCTTCTTCCATGACGCCGACCTGTTCGGCGGCTTCGGCATTCCGGCCGGGCCGGGTGCCTTCGATGGCATCGCCCAACAGTCCTTCGATACCAGCCGCCAGATCACCGACAGCTTCGCGGTGTTTGGCCAGGGCGACTACAGCTGGGACAAGTTCACCCTGACGTTAGGCGCGCGCTACACCTGGGAGAAGAAGTCATTCGACTACCACGGCAGCACTAGGTTCCAGAGCGGCGGCCTGGGCAACTACGGCCCGCTGCAAAACTTCATCGACGTCAACCAGTCGCAGTCGAACTCCAACATCACCTACCGCGCGGCGGGGAGCTACCACTTCACGCCGCTGATCCAAGCCTACGCGAGCGTCGCTACCGGCTTTAAGAGCGGCGGTTTCAACGGCAGCTTCCTCAGCAACGACCTGCAGCAGGCGCTCTTCCAACTTAAGCCGATCCGGCCGGAAACGGTGACGTCCTACGAGGTCGGCGAGAAGGCGAGCTTCTTCGACCATCGCGTGAACCTCAATGCGGCGGCGTTCTACAACGACTACAAGAACGAGCAGGTATTCGCCGGGGTGCCGGAGACGCTCACGACCGGCAACGGCATGCCAATCACGGAATTGGTGCAGCTCCTCACCAACGCCAAGAAGGCCCATACGGAAGGCGTCGAAATCCAGCTGACGGCGGCGCCGGTCCACGGCCTGACGATCGATCTGCAGCCGGCCTGGCTGCAGGCGCGTCTGGACGACGCCGGCGTACCGCTGTTCAGCGGCGCCACCTCAACGCTGAACGGCAAGGAGCTGGCCAACGCACCGCGCTTCACCTTCACCGGCACGGTCAACTACCGCTACGATCTCGCAAGCGGCGACGACATCAATGTGCGGTGGAACTCCAACTACCGAACTCACGTCTGGTTCGACTCCACCAACGACCCGTACAACCAGCAGGACCCGTATTGGCTGAGTAACTTCAACATCGAGTACGAGGCGCATCAGGGCTGGGCCGTCGGCGCGTTCGTGCGAAACGTCTTCAACAAGAAATACCAGCTGACGTCCTCCGATATCTCCAGCCCGTTCGGCTTCCTGGAACCGGTCTATGGTCAGCCGCGGATGTACGGGGTCTCGCTGAACTACCACTTTTGATCGTCAACCCCTGACGAGGGCGTCCCGCCGCGCGCCTGCGAGCGCGATGCCTTGGTGGCGTGCCCGCCGCGTCCTATTCTTGGCGGGCTCAGTCCGAAGGATTTGCGACCCATTGGAGAGCCGCCAGGCGTGACCCGGACCAACAAGCCGCTCGAAGACCTCACCGCCCAAGCGGCGCGACTGCGGGCGCATGTGGTGCGTATGGTGGCGCGCGTGCGGGTCGGCTACCTGCTGCAGGGCCTGGGCGCGGCCGACCTGTTCGCGGCGCTCTACTTCGACGAGCTGAACCTGGATCCAGCGGACCCGGCCTGGCCTGAACGCGACCGCTTCATCCTGTCCACCGCCCATAACACCGCGCTGCTCTACGCCACCTTCGCCGAGCGCGGCCTGATCGCCGTAGAGGCGCTTGAGACCTACACCCGCGACGGCTCGCCCCTGGAGGTCAACGCGTCGGAGCGGATGGGGCCGATCGTCGAGGCGACCTGCGGGTCGCTCGGGCAGGGCCTGTCGGTGGCGTTGGGCATGGCGCTCAGCCTCCGGCGGCGCGGCAGTGAGGCGCGGGTCTATGTCGTCCTCGGCGATGGCGAGCTGCAGGAGGGTCAGGTCTGGGAAGCCGCGCTTTCGGCCAGTAGCCACGGCCTGGACAACCTGTGTCTGATCATCGACCGCAACTACCTGCAGGTCGAAGGCCACACCGACAAGGTGGTGGTCATGGATCCCATCGACGCCAAGTTCGCCGCCTTCGGCTGGAACACGACCCTGATCGACGGCAACGATATGGGCCAGATCATCGAGGCCCTGGATCAGGCCCGCCGCGTGCGTGGTATGCCCAGCGCCATTGTCGCGCAGACACGGCCGGGCGCCGGCGTGCCGTTCCTGGAGGGTCAGATGGCCCACGTCGCGGTCATCAGCCAGGAGGACGCCAACCGCGCCCTCGCGCACCTGGAGCCCGCCGCATGACCCGCGCCACCAACGTCGAGGGAATGGGCGGCTTCAAGGACATCCGCTACGCCGAGGAAGCGCTGAGCGCGCGCAGCTATGGCGCGGCCTTGCTGGCCGCCGCCCAGGCCGATCCGCGGATCGTTTGCCTGGGGGCCGACCTCAGTCAGCCGACGGAGACGGCGGCCTTCCGCGACACCCTGCCGGATCGCTTCTTCATGATGGGGATTCAGGAAGCCAACATGATTGGCGCGGCCGGCGGCATGGCGCGCAGCGGCGACATCCCGTTCTGCCACAGCTTCTGTGTCTTCGTGACCAGGCGCGTCTACGACCAGGTGGCGATGCAGGTGGCGTATCCGAAACTGCCGGTGAAGATCGTGGGCTTCATCCCGGGACTGGCGACCGAGCTGGGCGTCTCCCACCAGGCGATCGACGATCTGTCGCTGATGCGCTCACTGCCCAACATGGCGGTGATCGAACCCTCAGGGCCGGAGCAGGTCGGCGCCGCGGTGGCCGAGGCGCTGGCCTACGACGGCCCGGTGTATCTGCGCCTGGCGATCAGCCGCGGGAAGGGCGAGGATACGACCCGACTGCAGCCGTTCAAGCTGGCCGCGGCCCAGTTGCTGCGCGAAGGCGTCGACGTCGCGATCTTGGCGATCGGTGGCATGGTCGCCGAGGCGATGCAGGCGGCTGATCGACTGGCGGCGCAGGGTGTGTTGGCCACCGTCGCCAACATGGCCTCGCTGAAGCCGCTCGACGCGGGGCTTGTCCGCGATCTGGCCGGCCGGCATCGGTTGCTGGTCACCGTCGAGAACCATTCGGTGATCGGCGGTCTGGGCTCGGCGGTGGCGGAGGTGCTGGCCGACGCGGGCGCAGGCGTTCGTCTCGTGCGGATCGGCGTCCGGGACGAGTTCGCCGAGGGCGGGACCACGGCCTATCTGTGGGACAAGTACGGCCTGTCAGCGCCGCGCATAGCCGAGCGGGTGAGCGCCGCGCTTCGCAACGGCTAGAGCCCTTCCCACTTGCGATGGATCATCGTGAGTGGACGAGAAGGGCTCCAGACATAGGCGACGACCCTGTTCATCCCGGCTGACTTGACCCAAGTCAGTCGGGACATGATCTAGCGGCGCGTTGCCTCGGCGGAGGGTCGTCGGTCCATGCGATCGAACCAGTCCGGAATCCAGCTAAGGCCGTTGGTCAGCGGGCGTTTCACCCGCTCGGCGTTGAAGCTCAGAAAGCAGTAGAGCTGGATGTCCGCCAGGCTGAGCGTCGGCCCCGTGAGATAGAGCTGGCCGGACGCCTGCCTTTCGATCCAGGCCAGGCCCTCGCGGGTGAGGGTGAAGAGATCGTCGGAAGCCTGCGGCATGGTGCGCACCCGCGGCTTGAAGAAGGCCAGCGCCGGACCGAAGCGAAAGCCGCCCGTAAAGGGCTGAGCGACCTTGAGGTCGACGCGACGCACCCACATGCGGATCCGAGCGCGCTCCAGCGGCGTCTCGCCGAGCAACCGGGGGCCGTCGCCCAGCTCCTCCAGCAGCTCGCAGATCACCGTGGCTTCGCCCAGCACCTGGCCGTCCGGACAGCGCAGCGCCGGGGTCTCACCCGCCGGGTTCAACGCCAGGAACGGCGGCTGGCG
Source organism: Alphaproteobacteria bacterium (assembly GCA_025350685.1). Taxonomy (GTDB): domain Bacteria; phylum Pseudomonadota; class Alphaproteobacteria; order Caulobacterales; family Caulobacteraceae; genus Phenylobacterium. Next base: position 19,849 of record JANXXK010000339.1, read on the forward strand.
ATTTTCGCCCGCGCCGATGTCGATCTCGACCTCCGGCAGCGCGAGGCCTTTCTCCGCGGCGAACATGCGCGCGATCCGCGGATTGGGGCCGGTCGAGACGTATAGTTTGTAGCCGTCCATCCGATATCCTGTGGAAGCGTCCCGGAGCTGCGCTAGACCCTGACCCGTTCAGATGGAATCATCTGAACGGGATAGAAGGGTCTATCTTCAAACACTTAGAGCACGTCGGACGGGTGAAATGGTTTCCATTTCACCCTGACGCGCTCTAGCGGCTGACCGCGATGCGCTGGTTGGGCTCCAGGCTGGGCGCCGCCTTGGCCAGCGCCTGCAGCGCCTCGTCGGCCGCCGCCACCGTTAGGTCCACGTCCGCCGCCGTCAGGGCGTTGGAGATGAACATGTTGTGGAACGGGTGCATGTAGACGCCGCGCTCGACCATCTCGGCACAGAAGAAGTAGCCCTTCCGTAGGTCCGGATCCTCGTCGAACAGGAACATCGGCATGGTCGCCGGACCGGTCTGCCGCAGACCCACGCCGTTCTTGGCCGCGACGGCGTCGATGCCGGTGCGCAGCTGGCGGCCGAGCTTCTGGATGCGCTCGAGGTAGTCGGTGTCGCGGATTCGATCGAGAGTGACGATACCGGCCGCCATGGGGGCGGCCTGGCACCAGTAGGAGCCGGTGACGCGCACCTGGGCGGCGGCCTTTCGCGCCTTGTCCGATCCCAGAAGCGCGGAGATCGGGTGGCCGTTGGCGATGCACTTGCCCCACGCCGACAGGTCGGGCTGGACTCCCACCGTCGCCCAGCTGCAGTCGCGCGCCAGCTTGAAGCCGGCTCGCACGTCATCGACCACCAGGAGGGAGCCGGTCTGGTCGCAGAGCTCGCGGGCACGGCGCGCATAGGCCGCGTCGGGTTCGGCCTGGTCGATGAAGACGTCGTGCTTGAAGGGGGTCGCGATAATCGCCGCCAGGTCATCGCCAGCCTCGGCGACGGCGCGCTCCAGGGATTCGACGTCGTTGTAGGTGCAGTAGATGCGCCCGCTCCGCTCGCCCGCGGTAGTGCCCTCGGGCGACTGGGCGCACCAGGGCGCGATCCCGTGGTAGGCCCCCTCGGCGATGATGATCCTTTCACGCTTTGTGTGGGCGCGAGCGATCATGACGGCCAGGGTTGTGGCGTCGTTGCCGTTCTTCACGAACATCGCCCAGTCGGCGTGCTTCACCAGCCCGGTGAACCGCTCGGCCAGGTCGATCATCACCGGCGAGACGCCCGTGACTGTGTCAGCTTTCTGCATCTGGTCCATGAAGGCCTGGTTGATCGCTTCGTCGCCGTAGCCGAACAGGTTGAGGCCGAACGCGCACATGTAGTCGAGGTACTCGCGGCCATCGACGGCGGTCATCCGGACACCCTTCGCGGAGGTGAAGAACTGCGGATAGTTCTCCGGCATATAGCGTGTGGACAGGTGCCCGTAGATTCCATTGGGGAACACCTTCTGGGCGCGTTCCTTCAGTTCAGCGTCGCGTGACATCGAGGACCTCAAGAGATTGACGGATGACGGGGCGGCCTCAGCCGGTCGGCCTGGGCGCGTTGTTTTGGGCGATCACCCATTTGATGGCGTTGTGGAGAAGCCGGGCGTAGTGGGGGTTCGCATAGGCGGAAGGCCCGTGACCGGCCTGCAGGTAGACGATCTGGCTATTGCGCGCCTTCTTCGTCCACCCGACGATCTGCGAGCCCTGGGGCCGCGACCACCCTTCGTTCGAATCCATCGTGCCGGTGACCGCCAGCGCCAGCGAATAGAAATTCTCGCTCACGGCCGGAAAGCTCGAACGGACCAGGGGCTCGATGGAGTCCTCGAAGACGTCGAACAGATAAGCCTCGTCCTCGATGGAGAATGAACTCGGCAGGCCTTCGAAGATGGGGTGCGCCGCGTCCACAGCGCTCAGGTCATAGGTGACGTTCTGGCGATAGCCACCGTCGGGCAGATGCTTGCCGCGCACCACGTCGGGGAAATGGATGAGCTTGCCGCCGAGAAGCTCGGAATATTCCTCCCACGACGGCCAGCCGCCGATGGCGTGGTGCAGGAACACCATCGGCTTGCCCTGGTCGAGCAACTCAAGGAAGCCCGTCTTGAAGTCCTCCGGCGGATCAACGTAGTAGCCCGGCCCGTCACGGGGGCTGCCGCCGGGCATGTCGTAGAAGACGATGGCATCGACGTCCTCGACTCCCGCCGGATTGAGCAGCTTCGGTGCGACCGGGTGCTCCACGATGAAGGGCTCAGCTTCCGGAAAGGCTTCGAACATCCGCATGAACGGATCGCGTTCGTAGGGGTGCCCGTGGGCTACCACCATCACGCGGGGACGACGCTTGTAGTCCAGTAACCGCATGAGCTACCTCCCGGTCCCTCTACCGTGCAGCGCCGTCGCCCGGCAACGCGCCGAGTTTCCTTTAAAATCGACAGAAGTCGAATTATGCGACGAAGCGAAGAGGCGTCAAGGCGAATTGCCGCCTTGCGCCACGTTCTCGGTCTTCGATGAATGTCTGCTTTAAGGAAGGGCTTCGCTGGGCGCTGGCAAGGCGCGGCCACGGCTCAGCAAGGCCGCCACATAGGACAGTCCGGCGCATGCGAAGAGGCCGGCCGCGGTCCAGAACGCCGCGTCGCTCTGGCGCGGCGTGACGAAGAAGGACGCGACGAACGGGCCGATGCTCCATCCGATCAGGGTGACGGGCGTGATCAGCAGGGCGATGCGGCGCGTAGGCTCGATCCGCACCAGCCAGGCCACCTGGAAGGGGCCCAGCGCGAGCAGGAAGGCGCCGAAGAGGCACGAGACGACGATATAGGCGCCGGCGTTGGGCATCGACGGAAAGGCCACCGCCATCGCGAACTGCGCGGCGACGCCGAACAGCAGCGCGATGGCGGACGGGATACGATAGGCCACGCCGACCACCAAGAAGGCGCCTACCACCTGGGTGATCAGGTTGCCCGAGGTCGCAAACCCCGCGGCCTGGGTCGAGAACCCGTGGTGCGCCGCCAGTACCGCGAGGTATTCCATGGCGGCGCCAATGCCCGAAGTTTGTAGCATCAGAGCCAGCATCACGAAGACGATCTCCGGGGTCCACACCCAGGCAGACGCCTTGCTGGCCACGTCGGCCGCCGGCGCCGCGACTTCGGCCGGCGGGGCGCCGCTCCGAGGCAGCAGCGGCGCGAGGAAGACCCCGATCCCGGCTAGGACGGCCAGGACAACGAAGCCGGCGTCCGAGCCCCAGCGCGGGGTCAGGTAGATCGGCAGGGCCAAGGCGGCTAGCGCCTGGGGGATGGTCTGGGCGGCGAGGAAGACGCCGTTGATCCGGTCGGGCGCCCGGGTGCGGGTCAGCAGCACGATGGTGCAGCCCAGCAGCACACCCTCTAGAACCCCGGCCGCTCCCCGGAGGAGGAACAGCGGCAGCTGCCCGTCTGCGAAGCAGCAGCCGACGTTCACCGCCGCCAGCAGGCCAGCCAGCACCGCCGCCTTCGACCGCATCCGGCTAGCCCGGAAGACCGAGGCGCCGACCGCGGACCCGAGCGCGATCGCCAGGACTTCTACCGTCGCCAGCTGACCCAGCATGGCGTCGGTGATCCGATGCTCCGCGACCAGGCTGGCGAGCAGGATCGGCTGGATGCCGAGGATCATGAGGGCCGCGGTCCCCATCCACATCGCGGTGGCGATCGCGGGCACATCGTCGTCGACCACATAGGCTTCGTCGCTGGGTATCATAGGAACCTCGAAGTGGGCGGCTAGACGCGGTGTGACTGGCTTCCGCCGACCAGCAGTTGGGCGCCGATTGTGAACCGAGAGCCCGGGCTGGACAGGAAGGCGACCGAATCGGCTACCTTCACCGAGTCTCGATATTCGTCCAATTTGTGAGGCGCGGACCTGGGGCTTGTCAACGATCACCGCGGTATGGCGTGCGGGATTTTCGACGACTGCCGAGAGTAGGTCGACCGGGGTTCAACCGGCGTGCGGCGCGCGCAGAGGCACCGACGGTGGCAGGAAGGTCGCGCAATAGGCGAGAGCGGCCCGTTCGGTTTCGCGCGCGAAGTCCTCGGTGATGCGGCCATACTTTGCGTAGGAGGTCATCCAGATGCCGTCATAGATTCCGATGAGCGTGTTGAACTTCAGTTGGGGTCGCCGGACGAACGGCATTTGGAAGAAGCGGTCCATCCGGTCGTAGTGCGAGGCTGAAGCGGCTTGGACGTTCCGCGTATCCAGTGTCCGGATCTCGGAAAGTACGTTTTCCCCAAGGAAGAGCTTACTCATCACTGGATGAGCATTATAGAACTCAATGGCGCGAAGCATTTCCACGACGACGAATTCCTGCCAGGTCCGCACGGTCCCGGGCTCGAATGGGCGGACGATGTAGTGAGCCAGACCCTCGAGATAGCGATGGGCGAGGGCGACGAACACGGCCTCCTTCGTCGGGAACAGGTGATAGGCCGAGGCGGGCGGCATCCCGGCCGCCGCCGCGATCTCATAGAGCCCGATCTTGCTGGTGTCGTCCTGCAGCAACAGGCGGTCCGCCGCGTTGAGCAGGGTCTCAAACCGGAGCCTTGTCCGTTCCTGTGCCGGCTTGCGGGCGACCAGGCCGTTCTCGTAAGGCGGGCTATTCGCGGGCATCGCGGCAATCTAGAGCCGTCCCGAGGGCGCCGGTAGTCGGTTTCGCGCCGACACTTGCCCGGATATCGATGAGTGAGCCTCGCCGACGCGGTCTCGCCCCTGGCGATGCCGGCGATTGGACGATTATCGGGTTTTGGCGGTTGACGCGGCGAGCAACCTGCCGTCGGGTGGCGTCGCCGACGCGCTCGGCGCGTGGGCTTCAGGCGAACGGGGACGGCGGTCATGGAGGCAGGCTCGGAGGCGGCGGCCCGGAAGGCGCTGGTCGAAGCCTACCGCGAGGTGGTGGATCTGGGGCTTACCGAACTGTCGTCCGGAAACCTGAGCGCGCGGTTCGGGGAAGGCGTGCTGATCTCGCCAACCGGCGCGAGCGGCGACAGTATCTCGGAGGACAGCCTCGTCTACATCGGTCCGGATGACTGTTGGGACCCCGGTCAGAAACCGTCGAGTGAGTGGCAATTGCACGTGCGCATCTATCGCGGCAGCGCGGCCACCCAAGCGGTGGTCCACACGCACTCAGACTACTGCGTGGCTGTGGCCTGCCACTGCAAGCCGCTCCCGGGCTTCCACTACATGGTGGGCGCGTTCGGCGGCGATGACGTGCCCTGCGTGCCCTACGCCACCTTTGGCAGCGAGGCCCTGGCTCGCGATGTGGCCGAGGCGCTCAAGACCCGAAGCGCTTGCCTGATGAGCAACCACGGCGCGACCGCGCGCGGCCGCAGTCTGTCCGCCGCGGTGAAGCTGGCGCATCGGCTGGAGGTCTCCTGCCGGCACTACGTCCTGGCCCGCGCGCTCGGCGAGCCGCGACATCTGACCTCCGAGGAATGGGTCGACTACCATCAGCGGGTGGGCAACACCGGCTACGGCCACCCCGTCTGACGACGGGACCAAAGCTGGCCTGAAACCTTGGGATTCTCCATGAACACCGGACTTTTGGCCTTCGGTCTGACCACGCTCGACATCAACGCCTATCCCATCGACGCGCTGACCCATACGGAGCGGGCGATCCTGATCCAGGGCCTGGAGTGCGCGCCGGCGGGCACCGCGGCAGGCGCCGCCCTGGTCGCAGCGCGGCTGGGGGTAAAGGTCAAGCTGGCCGGGGCCGTGGGCGACGACATGAACGGCCTCTACGTCCGCGCCGGCTTGGAACGGATCGGCGTCGACACCGCATTGCTGGCGACGCGAGCGGGGGAGAAGACCTCATCGACCCTGCTGGCCGTGGAGAGCGACGGGCGCCGGTCCAGCTTCCATCGCGCCGGGGCCGGCGGCGCGCCGCCTCTCGACACGGCGGTGAGGGACGCGGCTCGGGCCAGCCGCTTCGTGCACTATGCCGCCATCGGGGCGCCGACGGCCGACGGAGGGGCGGGCGCGGAGCTGTTGCGCGAGGCTAAGGCCGGCGGCGCGGTGGTGACTTGCGACCTGATCGGGCCGAGGCCCAGCGCAATCGACGAGATCACCAGGATCTTGCCGCACGTTGACTACTTCATGCCCAGCGCCGCCGAAGCCTTCTTCCTGAGCGGGGCAGACGATCTCTCCGTCGCCGCCCAGCGGTTCGTCGAGCTGGGAGCCACGGTCTGCGTGATCAAGAACGGCCGCCAGGGTGCGCTGGTCCTGCTGGACGGGCAGGAGCATGTGGTCCCGGCCTTTGCCGTGACCCCAGTCGACACCACCAGCTGCGGAGACTCCTTCTGCGCCGGCTTCATCGCCGCCCTGGACCGCGGCTGGGCGCCGCTCGACGCCTGCCGGTTCGCGGGGATGACCGCTGGCCTGGTGGCAGAAGGCGTGGGCACGCTAGGCGCGCTTCAGGACTTCGACGCGACAGTCTCTGCGATGGATCGCTACGACCTGGCGGTCGAGTCGGTGCTGACAGTCTGACGCGAACTTGTCTCCGGCTCGGGCGATCGTCGGCCTGGTGGGAGAGACCCTGCAGCCGATATCGTTCAAGCGTCACCGGTTCGCGCCGGAGGTGATCCGCTATGCGGTGGGGCTGTATTTCCGCTTCACTCTCAGCGTCCGTGACCAGGCTCATCGGGCTTGGGCCGAAGCGACGGCCGCGGCTCAGCAAGAGGGTGGGGGGCCTTCCGCGGCCTCGCGGACTTAGCGTGTCAGTTGCGGCTGGCGGACTGTTGCGCAAAAGCCGCGGCTGGCCGGCCTTCTGGCCGCTGTTGGCGCCGGGTGGAGGTTTCGCGCTCCCCCGACAACAGATTTTCACGCAGATTTTTCGCCGATCGGTCAATGATTGCGCGACCCAATCCTCTGGATGGACGAAAGCCCAGGTCATGAAAAAGATCTCAGAATCTAGATCGTGTGGCATTTGCTTTCGACAAGGCCCTGAACACTGAACATTAGGCCGAGATTCGAGCCCTCATCTCTGCGTCAAGTCTTCCAGACACCTGATCGGAAAACCCTTCCGCGTCGCGCGGAAGCAAATTCGTGCCGTCACGGCGCGGTCAAAACCTAGCATCGCCCCATCGGCATTTGGGGGTGTTCGGCGGCGTCATCGGCGCCTGCGCTCCTGAGCCTCAACTGGAGAGCGTGCGGCGGTGCGCGGATGCGCGCCCCCGCTGGAGGATTTGACCTTGCATAAGAATGTCCTGCGGGAGCGCCTGTTGACGTCCTCGATGATCTGCGGCGCGGCTCTCATGGCGCTAAGCGCGTGCCCGGCCGCGGCGGCCACCGCTGCGGCCAGTGGTGAAGTTTCCGAAATCGTCGTCACCGGTTCGCGGATTCCGACGCCAAACCTGGTCAGCGTCAGCCCAATCCAGGTCGTCACCGACCAGGAGTTCAAACTTCAGGGCAAGACTGACGTCGTCGATCTGATCAACAACCTGCCGCAGAACTTCCAGAATTCGAAGGCCGACTTCTCCGGCACGTCGAACCCGTTGACCGCCGCTGGCGGCGTCTCCACAGCGGACCTGCGCGGCTTGGGGCCACAGCGCACATTGGTGCTGGTCGACGGTCGCCGGCTCGGCATCGGCGACGCCACTACGCTGAACCCTAACCCGGCGCCGGACCTGAACCAGATTCCGGCGGCGCTGATCGACCGGGTCGAGGTGCTTACCGGAGGGGCCTCGGCCACCTACGGCTCCGACGCCGTCGCCGGC
>JANXXK010000009.1 GCA_025350685.1 Alphaproteobacteria bacterium
ACCAATGCACGCCCGAGAGCGTCTCGGCGCATATGCTCTATGAGAACACCGACCCGGTCTTCCTAATCGAACCGGGCGGCCTCCTGGACGCCTCGGCCTCGGTCTACGCGGTGGCCGATGCCCGCACGACCCGGGTCACCGGTTCGGCGTGGGAGCCCCGCCCCTACACCATGAAGCTGGAAGGCGCTGGCGGCGGCGCATTCCAGACGATCATGATAGTCGGGATCGAGGATGAGGAGGTCCTCGCGAACCTCGACGAGTTCCACTCCGGCATGCTGAGCGCGCTCAACGCGCGCATCCACGCCATGTTCGGGGCCGAGGCCCGGGACTTCGACGTCTCGCTGCGCATCTACGGCCACAACGGGGTCTCCGGCCGGCCGGTGGACGCCGCGGCGCCGCCGCCGCGCGAGGTCGGCGTGATGTTCGTCGTCACCGCCGCCAGCCAATCGCTCGCCAGTCGCATGGCCAAGGCGTGCAATCCCATCTTCTTCCACCTTCCGCTGCGGCCTGGTATCGAGATGCCGAGCTACGCGTTCCCCTTCACTCCAGCCGAGATCGAGCGCGGACAGGTCTACGAGTTCAAGCTGAACCACGTGGTCGAAACAACGGACGGATTCGAGTTAGTCAGGACCGCCTGGCTAGACCTTGCCGACGCCGCCGAGGCTGCGCAGCATGCCTGAGCTCCGGGACGTCGCGCGCCATGTGCGCTCAAAAAACGCTGGCCCTTTCTGGGTGACCATCGACATCTTCTTCAAGGACGAGGCGGACTTTGACCTCTATGCGCAGAGCCCGGCCCTGGGCCCGGAGCTCTTCGCGCGCCTCTATGGCGCGGACCCGACCCTGGTGAAGCGGGTCGCGGTCCGGAGCCTAAATGTCCTGAAGGTCTCATACCCGCGGATCCAGCCTCAGGGCTGGCGGGGCGAGCGCGACATGCACCAGGGCCAGTCCTTCGCCCGACTAATGGGCGCCGACCTCACCTGATCGCACCACGGACGACCCGGGCCGAACCGCCTCGGCCTGCGCGGATAGGTGGACGCCGTGGCGATGACCGTCGCCGTCCGGCCGTGGGCCCGCGCCGCGGGAGGCGGGGCTTCCCGCCGCCGACTACAAGTCCCCTAGTGGGCGATCGGCTTGGGCAGAATCCGCGCCAGGCCGGCCGGCATCCACCAGTTCCAGCGGCCCATTAGCGACACCAGCGCCGGCAGCAGCAGGGTTCGAATGATCACAGCATCAATCACCACGCCGAAGGCCAGCGTCGAGGCCTGGATCTTCACGATCTGATTGGGGTCGATGCTGAGCGACAGGAAGGTGACCATCAGAATCAGCGCTGCGCAGGTCACCAGCCGGCCGGTGCGCGCCAGTCCGCCGACCACCGCCTCCTGGGTGGACCCGGTCCGCACATATTCCTCGCGAATTCGGGAAAGCACGAAGATCTCGTAGTCCATGGAGAGGCCGAACAGCGACGCGAAGATGATCGACGGAATCCACATGCGGATCGCCCCTGTCGCGGGCATTCCGTAGATCAAGTCCGAGCCGTGGCCCTGCTGCCAGAAGAACACCATGAAGCCGAAGGCCGACCCCAGCGAGATGATGTTCAGGAGGACCGCCTTTACGGCCAGAACGATGGACCGGAGCGAGACGATAAGGATCGCCATGGTCGCTAGGCTGACAACCAGCAGGAGCAGCGGGAACCCGCCGTAGACGGCGTCCGTGAAGGACATGCCGCCGGCTGTGGCGCCGCCGACCTGCGCCGGCCCGCCAGGCAGGTCGGCCAGACGCCTTCGCAGCTCGGTGACAACAGCCTTGCCCTCAGGCCTCGCGCCCTCGTCAAAGGGGAGAACCATCAGGAGCGCGTCCTGGTCCTTGCGGAAGTCCGGGGTGTCGGATGCGAGCACCTTATAGACGCCTGGCGTCGCCGCGGCGATCGCCTGCGCTTGTTGGGCGGCGGCTGCGCCGCCGTGGGTCATTACCCAGATCGGGAAGGAGACACCGCTGGGGATTCCGTTGGCTTCGAGCCGGTGGAACGCCTCGGCGGCGGGGCCGTCCTGGCGAAGCGCGCCGATCAGCGCCATTCCCGTCTGCATTGCCCTCAGCGGCAGGCTGGTCACCGCCAGGAACGCCAGACCGAGCAAAGCGGCCTTCCACTGGTGGCGCAGCACCAAGCGGCCCCAGCGCTCCCAGGCCAGGCTGTAGACCGTGGAGCCCTGGGGCCACAGGCAAAAGCGATCGAGGGTTGGGCCGAACCAGGCAAGGCAAACGGGCAGCAGAGTCAGGGAGACGCAAACCGCGACGAAGGGGATCATCATGCTGCCGTAGCCGACGCTGCGCAGAAACGGGATGGGCAGCACGATCAGCGACGCCAGCCCAACGCCCGCCGTCAGGCCGCTAAGGGCTACGGCCCGGCCGGCGGTGCGCATGGCCGAGAGCACGGCCGCCTCGTTGGCGAACCCCTTTTCGCGTTCCTCCCGCCAGCGGATGACCACCATCAGGGAAAAGTCGATGGAGATCCCGAGGCTCAGGAGCACGATCATGTGCGGGATGAAGTAGCTGACGTGGGTGACATGGGTGAGGCCCAGCACGCCCAGGAAGGCGCCCAGCATGGAAGGCGCGGCCATGACGATCGGCAGAATCGCGATGGGTGAACCGTAGACGATGAGCAGCACCACGAACGCAAGTACGCCGCCCAGCATGATGCCCTTGATCATGTTCGCAGCATTCGGGCCCTGGTTGGAGAGCATCGGCGCATAGCCGGTCAGCTGCATCTTCGCGCCGGGCGGCGTCGCCTGGGCGAGCGCCTTCGGCAGACGGTCCTCGATGCCCTTGCCCGCCCCGAAGTCCGGATTGGGGATGGAGACGATGGCCCAGGCGGCGCGTCCCCCTTCGAGGATGAACTTGGGATCGTGGGTGCTGGTGTAGTCCTGCACGGTCACCGGACCGGTGGTGCGTGCGATCTCGAACACCTTGTGGGCCATTGCCTGCCCTGCCGGCGATGCCATGCTCACCCCCGCCGGCAGTGTCAGCACGGGGATTTCGGCCTCGAACTCCGGATCCAGGATGAACCGCGCCTGGATCGCCCTGTTGGATTCAAAGCCGATCTGCCCCGGCGTCGTATAGCTGTAGTCCAGGCGCGGGCCGAGCTGACCCATCGTCAGGAAGCTGACGACCGACAAGGTGATCCAAGTCAGGACGACCAGGAACTTGTGCTTCAGGATGAACTCGGCCATCGCGCCTCTACCTGGGTGCGCCGTCATCGGTCACGGCTTGCTGTCTCTTACGGCAGCCACGGGGCGCGGATCGGGTA
>JANXXK010000067.1 GCA_025350685.1 Alphaproteobacteria bacterium
CGGCCTGGAGATCCACCTGGGCCCCACCGAGTTCCGCCTGCTCGACTACCTGATGCAACACCCCGGCCGGGTGTTCTCCCGCGAACAGCTGCTCGACGCCGTCTGGGGCTCCGACGTCTATGTCGAGGCCCGCACCGTCGACGTCCACATCGGCCGGCTGCGCAAGGCGCTGGGCGCCTCCGATGACAGCGACCCGATCCGCACTGTGCGTTCGGCGGGTTACTCGCTCGATCTTGAGGGCTGAACGAAGAGCCTCGGGTCTTACCGCGGGATCGGGTCTGCGCTGGCCGCGGCGTTGGCTGACGGGAGCCCGAACACCGGTCCGCCGTTGTAGCTGAAGTAGAGCTTCCCCTGACTGTTGGCCACGTAGACATGGTGCGCCAGGAAGAAGTCGGCGCCGATCAGGACGTCGAAGGCTTCCGCGCGGGAGTCGCCGATCGAGAGCTGCGTGTTCTTGATTTCCTCGCCGCCGATCTGGATGTCGGCGAAGGGCGCGATCCAGGTCTTGATGTTTCCGTCGGCAGCGTGGCCGTAGCCCACGAACCTGACCCCGGGATCGGTCGTCTTCACCCCCGCTTTCTCGGCGGCGCGCACGGTGATGAACGAGGTCTCGGCCCCGGTGTCGAAATAGGCCCGCATCTTTACGCCATTGACCAGGATCACGGAGATGGTGTGGGCATTTATCCGGTCCGTCGCCTCCAAGGGGGCGACGGAATAGTGGATTCCAGGCTTGACCCAGTAGGCCAGATTCGCCGAGGCGCAGTCCGTCGGCCTCACTAAGCGCATCACCGAATTCTTCAGGTCATATTCGTCGTCGGCCTGATGCAGAACGTTCTGCCCCAGGAGGCCTGAGGCGTCGCCCAAACCTTTCACCGTCAGGAATTCGACGCCCGCAAACGTGGCTCCGCCGAACTCGAACTGGGCCGTGACGATGCCGCTCGCCTGCCGTGCCCCGCGAGCGCCTGTGGTCACCGTCTTCACGTCGGCCTCCAGGTGAGATCCAGTCGGTGTCGCCACGACCGGTTTCAGCCTCTGTTCCGCGATGAACGTCGCGTCGAGTGAGCTGAAGAAGGCGCCCCGAGTCCAGGAGCAGTTTGACGGGACTGCCGGCGATCCTGGCGCTCACAAGAGGCCGCAGACCGGCCATCGTGACCGGCACCTCGACGGTCGTCAGCCTGCACGCGGCGTGGGCGTGAGCCGGACCGAGCAAGGCGACGGCAAGGATGCCGACCGTTGCGACCTTCATTGGACCTCATTGGGAACAGCGAAGCTTTGAGCCTACCTAGCTGCGGCGCACACCGCTAGCTCCGGCTTGCTCGCCGCGCTGGAAGCCCGCTCGCGTCTTGACCCCATGCGCCCTCCGCGCCAAAGCCGCCTCATGAACATCCTCCTCGTCGGTTCCGGCGGGCGCGAGCATGCGCTGGCCTGGAAGATCAAGCAGTCGCCGCTGTTGACGCGGCTCGTCTGCGCGCCAGGCAACCCGGGCACGGCGGCGCTCTGCGAGACCCGCGAGGTCAAGGCCACCGATGTGGCGCGACTGGTCACCCTCGCCAAGGAGATCGCCGCCGACCTGGTGGTGATCGGGCCGGAGGTGGCCATCGAGGCCGGCCTGGCCGACGCGCTCGAAGCCGAGCACATCGCCTGCTTCGGCCCCACCGCCGGGGCTGGCCAACTGGAAAGCTCCAAGGCCTTCACCAAGGCCTTCTGCGACCGCCACCACCTGCCGACCTCCAGCTACCGGGTCTGCGACGACGCGGCCGCGGCCAAGGCCGCCCTGGCTCACTTCGCCCGGCCCTATGTAATCAAGGCCGACGGCCTAGCGGCGGGCAAGGGCGTGGTCATCGCCCCGGACCCGGCCGCGGCGGAGGCGGCCATAGACGACGCCTTCGGCGGCGGCTTCGGCGCGGCCGGCGCGCGCGTGGTGATCGAGGAATTCCTCGAGGGCGAGATCGGCTCGCTGTTCGCGCTCTGCGACGGCAAGACCTCGATGCTGTTCGGCTGGGCGCAGGACCACAAGCGCGCCTTCGACGGCGACGAGGGCCCCAACACCGGCGGCATGGG
>JANXXK010000160.1 GCA_025350685.1 Alphaproteobacteria bacterium
TCTCCTGCTGCTGAACGGTGAGGCCTCGCCCTCCGGCCCGGCGGCCAAGGCCGCCCAGGACCTGATGGGTCCCTTGCGCGGCCTGTTCCACAGCCGCGAGGCGCATGGCGCCCTGCTGCGGCGCAACCTGCAGACCGCCACCCCCGGCGCCCCGGGCCGGGACGGCGAGGTGATCACGATCAGCCTCTGCGACCCGGTGGCCATGGACTGGGCGCTCTCGGAGGTGGCGACCCGAACGCTGAGCGGCGATGTGACCCTCGACCGGCCCTACAAGAAACCGCATCTCGCCTGCGCCAACGCCACCGCGATCAGACGGCTGCAGGACATCCTCGCCGACAAACCCTAGGCGCGGGGCAGGGCGAGGCCGATCAGCGCCTCCTCCGGTGCGGTGAGCGATGAGTTGCGGGCCGGCGGACGGCCCGTATCCGGCATGCCGTTGATCGCATAGACCAGCGTACGGCCGTCGCGGCGGTTCCAGAATAGGCCGGTGATCCAGCCGTAGGCGTCGCCGAAGTGGCCGCGCCAATCGGCCGTATCCGCACCGAAGAAGGCGTCGCCCTTGGGCCCCGGCCGTCCCAGGGGCGCCTCGCAGCCGAGCCCGTAGCCCTGCAGCAGGCCGTTATCGGTCTCGCCGTTGGGCCGGGCCGGATCGTAGGTCCAGGCGCGGGCCTGCATGGCCTCCAACGCCCGCCTTGGAACGACGCCCTGCCCGTGGCCGGCGAACATCCGCGCCAGCCAGTCCATGTCGGCGACGCTGAGGCGCAGGCCCCCCTGCGGGGAAAAGACGAAGCCGTTCTCGCCCAGCTTGTGGTCCGCCTCCGTCAGCCCGGGCTGATCGGCGGGGCGGGTGAAGGGCAGGGTGGGGAAGGGCGGCACGCTCCAGTCGACCTGCGGGACCCACGCACCATCCATCAGGTGGACGGCGGCGCAGGCCTGCGCCCGCTTGGCCTGCGAGACCCCGCTCCAGTTGTAGCCGATGTCGAGGTCCAACGGCTGGAACAGAACGCGATGCAGGTAGAGGTCGAACCGTTCGCCGCTCAGTCGCTCCAGCATCTGGGCGACGAGCGCGAAGTTCACGTCGGCATAGGCGAACCAGTCGCCGGGCCGATGCTCCGCCGGGCCGAACCAGGCGCCACCGTCATAGTGCCGTCCGTCCGGCTGAAAGTCCTCGGCCAAACGGTGGCCCAGCGGCACGGGGTAGGACGGCCCGTTGCGCAGGCCGCTCGTGTGGCTGAGCAGCATGCGGGGCGTGATCGCCAGATCGGGATGCGCCGGATGCCGCAGCTTGAAGCCCAGGCGGTCGGAGGCGTCCCCGTCGAGGTCGAGGCCCGCCCGCGCGGCCAGCGGCAGGAAGCCCGCCGTGGCGATCATCTTGGAGACCGAGGCCACCCGGAACGGCTGGTCCAGCGCGAAGGGGCGGGGACCGGCCGGCCCGAACGCCAGGCCGGCGGCGCCTCGGAACGAGATATTGCCGTCGCCGCCCCGGGTGATCACCCCGGCGCTGGCCATCGGCGGCCCGCCCGGCGGACTGAGGACGGGGTCCAGCGCCGCGGCGGCCCGCGCCTGGTCGGCCGAGGAAATGAGGGCGCCCAGTCCCAGAGCGAAGGCGCGGCGGTCGAGACTCGTCATCCCCGAAACTTCGCGCAGACGCATGCTACTGTGAAGCCGATGAGTCCGCTTCTCGACCCCTTCATACGCGGCATCGCCGTCGGCGCGCTGCTGGTGACCGCGGCGTCCGTCTGGCGGTCGAACGCGCCGGGGCGCATCCGTTGGTCGCTCCTGCTGCTCGCGGCCGGTTTGATCGGTTGGATGATCACCGAGGCCGAGTCCCTGTGGGCGGCCATGGGCCACTTCTATCCGCTGGTGATCGTGGCCTTTCCGCCCGCCGCCTTCTTTTGGCTCTTCGTCGGCGCCGTTTTCGAAGAGCGGAGGATCACCCTTCAATCGCTGGTCCCGGCGGCCATCCTGCTGCTCTCGGGCGTTTGCATGTTTATCGTCGGCTCAGCGGTCCAGGACGCCATCTGGGCCGCCCGCAATCTGTTCAGCGCAATTCTGGTGCTTCACGCTGGCATCATCGTCGCCCGTGGCTGGCGCGACGACCTGATGGAAGCACGCCGGCGGCTGCGCAGCATCGTACTGATCCTGGCCGTGGCCTTCGTGCTGGTCGAGCTCGCCGCCGCCTTCGCTTTCCGGTTCGCCCATGGCGGCCCCTGGTTGATGGTGGCTGTCGGCGGTCCCTACGGCGGGGCATTCATGACGCTGATCTGCCTGGCGTTCGGCGTGATGGCGCTGCAGGCGGCGCCGGCAGTGTTCGGCGTTTCGCGGCGCGGCGAGGCGGCTCCAGACCCACGCGCGGAAGCAGCTGACCGGCTGCTGCTGGCGGCGCTCAACACGATTATGGCCGAGGGCGCCTGGAATACCGAGGGGCTGACCATCGGGGCGGTCGCTGCGACGCTCGATACGCCGGAACATCGCCTTCGCCGGCTGATCAACCAGAAGCTCGGCCACCGGAACTTTGCCGACTTCCTGAATGGCTACCGCATCGGCGAAGCGAAGCGCCGGCTGGCCGATCCCGGCGAAGCGCGCACAACCATCGCGGCGATCGCTTTCGACCTGGGCTACGGCTCGCTCGGGCCGTTCAACCGCGCCTTCCGTGCCGCGACCGGGGCCACGCCCACAGAGTGGCGGCGCCAGGCGCTCGCGTCTTCGCCGGAATTGCAAGAAGCCATCTGATTTCAGAATCGGCGAGGCCTTTCGGGACTCGGCGAGACCAGGCCGGCTGTTCCGCGCCTCCTTTGCGCGACGCAAAATGGAGCTCGTCAATGGAAGCCTTTCTCGCCGATGCGGGCCGCCTGTGGCTCATCGAGATCACGCCCACGCTCACGCGCTACGCCATCTTCTCCGTGGGTGTCTGGATGACGCTCTGGGTGCTGTTCGCCGGCCTGATCCGCGCACGCAAGATCCGCGAGACCTCGCCGCCGCCCCGGCAGCTCGCGACGGAGTTCCTCTTTTCCCTTCGCTCGATGCTGCTGTTCGCCACCTTCGGCGTGGCTGTAGACCTCGCCGCCAAGGCTGGGCTCTATCCGCTCGCGGACATGGCCAGCCGCTGGGGGACGCCGTGGTTGTTCGCCTCCATCCTCATCGGCATCGTGGCCCATGACGCCTATGTCTATTGGGTGCACCGGCTGATGCATCGGCCGCGCTGGTTCCGGCGCACGCACCGGCGCCATCACCTCAGCAACAATCCCTCACCTTTCACGGCCTACAGTTTCGATGTGAACGAGGCGCTGCTGATGGTCGGCTTCGCCGTGCTCTTCCCGCTGGTCTTTCCGATGCATTGGGGTGCGATGGCCTGGGTCATGATGCACCAGATCGTCCGCAACACCCTGCTGCACTCGGGCTATGAACTCACGCCGGCGCGTGGTGACGGCCGTCCCTGGTTCGACTGGGTGACCACCACCACCCACCACGACCTGCACCACGCTCAGGCTGGCTACAACTTCGCCCCCTGGTTCACCTGGTGGGACCGCTGGCTGGGCACCGAGCATCCGGAGTACCACGCCCGCTACGCCGAGACCGCCCAGCGCCGACTGGCGGTCCCGGTCCGGGTCGGCGAGGAGCTGCTGGAAAGCTGAACCACACCCATCGGGTGACGAGGGTCGGGCGGCGCCGGGCGACATCCTCCGGCGCCGTTTCACTTTTCTTGGGCAGGGGGCTTCCCCTCAGACGGGAAACGTCCTATCTGACCTCCCTTCGCGACATCATCCGATTCCCGTGACGCACCCGCGTGTGCGCTCGTGAGCCGGCCGTCGCGCGTGAAATGTCCCGAGGCATGGTCCGTCGCCCTCCGACCATGCGAAGGGGCGCTCCCGACGAGACGGGGAGCCTTCCGGCGTCCGGCCTTCCCGCCAAGGGGAGGTTGAGGGTGGACGCGGAACACAAATGATCGACGCCGGGAGTCCGTTCCCGCCGCGTCTGCAAGGGACAAAGATGGCGCAATCCTTCACCGGCAAGAAGCGGATCCGCAAGTCGTTCGGCCGCATCCCAGAAGCTGTGCAGATGCCGAACCTGATCGAGGTTCAGCGCTCCTCCTACGAACAGTTCCTGCAGCGCGAGACGCGCTCGGCTGACCGCAAGGACGAGGGCATCGAGGCGGTCTTCACGTCGGTGTTCCCGATCAAGGACTTCAACGAGCGCGCCGTGCTCGAATACGTCTCCTACGAGTTCGAGGAGCCCAAGTACGACGTCGAGGAATGCGTCCAACGTGACATGACCTATGCCGCGCCGCTGAAGGTGAAGCTGCGTCTCATCGTCTTTGAAACCGACGAGGAAACCGGCGCCCGCTCGGTGAAGGACATCAAGGAGCAGGACGTCTACATGGGCGACATCCCGCTGATGACGGAGAAGGGCACCTTCATCGTCAACGGCACCCAGCGGGTCATCGTCTCCCAGATGCACCGCTCGCCCGGCGTGTTCTTCGACCACGACAAGGGCAAGACCCACGCCTCGGGCAAGCT
>JANXXK010000021.1 GCA_025350685.1 Alphaproteobacteria bacterium
CAGAATTGGTATCCGGGCGATCCGCAGACCGGCAAGGGTGGCATCTACAATTTCGTCACCAAGCGGGCCGACTGTCGCGGCGACCGCTCGAAGGTCTCTTGGACCCAGGTCGAGACCGGCTCGGCGATCACCTGGAAGTACCCGTCCTGCGTTTTGCGGGGCGACGGCTCGTCGGGCGAGTTCTATTCCATCGCCATCACCAACGGCCGCCAGCAGGCCGACACCGGCACCAAGATGATCCACCTGGGCCGCGATACCCGCTCGCGGATCATCTCCAAGGGGATCAGCGCCGGGCGCTCGTCCAACACCTATCGCGGCCTGGTCTCGGCCCACCCCAGGGCCAAGGGCGCACGCAACTTCACCCAGTGCGACTCCCTGCTGATCGGTAAGCACTGCGCGGCCCACACCGTGCCCTACATCGAGGCCCGCAACAGTCAGGCCAAGTTCGAGCACGAAGCGACCACCACCCGGCTCTCCGAAGACCAGCTGTTCTACGTCATGCAGCGCGGCCTCTCCCAGGAGGAGGCGGTGCAGCTGCTGGTCAATGGCTTCGTCAAGGACGTGCTGCAGGAGCTCCCCATGGAGTTCGCCGTCGAGGCCCAGAAGCTGGTGGCGATCAGCTTGGAAGGCAGCGTCGGATGACACCGACCCGCCGCAGGAGCCCACCGACCACGCTGTCGCTGAAGCATGCCTTTGAGGTCGAGCAAGCGCGCCGGGAGGCTGAACGCTTCGCCCGCGAGGAGGCCGAGCGCCAGCAGCAGGAAGAAGACCTCGCCCGCGCCGAGCAGCTCTATGACGCCGTGATCGGCGATCCGGTATTCCTGAAAGACCACGGCCTGACGGTCGACTGGCGGCGCTACACGGTGCTGATCGAAGGGTCTAGTTTCCGCATCCGCGCCTATTTCGAAGCCGGCCAGGCCAGCGTCGCCATAGGCGACAAGCGCCAGGTCTCCACCACCGGGGCCGCCGCGCCCCTGAAGCGCGAAGAGGTCGGCAGCGTCGCCGACGCCCTGCGCGTCATCGCCAAATTCCTCGCCGACGAGATCCATTGATGCTGAGTGTCAAAGACCTGCACGCCACCGTCGGCGGCAACGAGATCCTGAAGGGCCTCAGCCTGGAGGTTCCGGCCGGGCAAGTGCACGCCATCATGGGCCCCAACGGGGCCGGCAAGTCGACGCTCTCCTACGTGCTGACCGGCCGCGACGGCTACGAGGTCACGCAAGGCACGGCGACCCTAGACGGCGAGGATCTGCTGGCCCTGGCGCCCGACGAACGCGCCGCCCGCGGCGTCTTCCTGTCGTTCCAGTACCCGCTGGAGATCCCTGGCGTCCCGGCCCTGACCTTCATCCGCACCGCGCTTAACGCCCAGCGCCGGGCCCGCGGCGAGGACGAGGTCACCGCGCCCGCGTTCCTGAAGCTGGCCCGTGAAAAGGCCGCCGGGCTGAAGATCGACTTCGACATGCTCAAGCGCGCGCTCAACGTCGGCTTCTCAGGCGGTGAGAAGAAGCGGATGGAAATCCTTCAAATGGCGATGCTTTCGCCCCGCTTCCTGATCCTCGACGAGACGGACAGCGGCCTCGACATCGACGCCCTGCGGATCGTCGCCGATGGCGTCAATGCGCTCCGCAGCCCTGAGCGCGGCATGCTGGTCATCACCCACTACCAGCGGCTGCTCGACTACATCACGCCGGACGCCGTCCACGTGCTGGCCGGCGGCCGAATTGTCGCGTCCGGCGGCCCGGAGCTGGCCCACCAGCTCGAGGCCGAGGGATACGAACGCTACGAAAAGGCCGCCGCTTGAGCCTTTCCACCGCCATTCGCGACCGCGATGTCGCCGAGCTACCGTCCAAGCGCGACGAGGACTGGCGCTGGACGGATCTGCGCGGCCTGATTCGGGTCCTGCCGCCGCCGTCATCGCCGGTCGAGGGCGACCTGGACGCAGGCCGGTTCGACGAACTGGTCCAGCGCAGGATTGTCGTCGCCAATGGCCGCGGCGAGGCGGTGATCGATGTACCGGCCGGCGAGACCGCCTGGGTCTCCCTGCGCTTCATTTCCGCCAGCGACGGCGCCCATGCGGCCAGCGCCAGCATTGTGGTGGGCGCCGGTGCGACTCTGCACCTCTTCGAGACCTATGAAGGCCAGGGCGCCTATGTCGCCCAGACGTCGCTGACCTTCGCTTTGGGTGAGGGGGCCGCCGTCGAGCGGGTGGTGCTGGCCAACGACAGCGCAGGCGGCGTTTCGGTCAGCCAGGCCGAGGTGAGGTTGGCCCCCAGGGCCGACTTCGCCCAGACCGTCGTCACCTCCGGCGGACGCCGCCAGCGGATCGAGACCCGGGTGGCCCATCCCGGCGGCCACGCCAGCTTGCGCCTGGACGGCGTCTATCTGCTGGCCGAGAAGGCCCACGCCGACCTGACCACGGTCGTCACCCATGACGGCCTCGACGGCAGCACCGAACAGCTCACCAAGGGCGTGGTCCGTGACCAGGCGCGCGGCGTCTTCCAGGGCCGGATCGTAGTGGCCGAGGGCGCCGACCGGACTGACGCGAAGATGGGCCACCATGCCCTGATCCTCTCCGACAAGGCCGAGGTGGACGCCAAGCCCGAGCTGGAAATCTACGCCGACGACGTGGCATGCGCGCACGGCAATACGGTCGGCGCGCTGGACGACGACGCCCTGTTCTACGCCCGCCAGCGCGGCATGAGCGAGGTCGAGGCCCGCGCCTTGCTGACCGAGGCCTTCATCGGCGAGGTCATCGACCGCATCGACCAGGACGAAGCCCGCGAAGTGGTCCGCGCCTGGGCCGCGGAAAGGCTTAGGGGCTGAGCATGGCCTTCGACGCCCACGCCATCCGCGCGGAGTTCCCGATCCTGGGCCGTCAGGTGAACGGCCATCCCCTGGTCTATCTGGACTCGGCGGCTTCCGCCCAGAAGCCGCGCGCGGTGATCCACGCCATGGTCCACGCCATGGAGCACAGCTACGCTAACGTGCACCGCGGGCTGCACACGCTCGCCAACGAGACCACCGAGGCCTACGAGGCGGCGCGCAAGTCCGTGGCGCGGTTCATCGGCGCGTCGCCGTCCGAGATCGTCTTCACCAAGGGCGGCACCGAGGCGATCAACCTGGTGGCCTCCGGTCTCGGCCAGAGCCTGAAGGCCGGCGACGAGATCCTGCTCTCTGAGATGGAACACCACGCCAACATCGTGCCCTGGCACTTCCTGCGCGAGCGGCTGGGCCTGGTCCTGAAGTTCACCCCCGTCACCGACGATGGCCGGCTGGATGTCGAGGCGTTCCGCGGTCTCCTCACCGAGCGGACCAAGGTCGTGGCCCTGACCCACATGTCCAACGTGCTTGGCACCGTGAACCCGGTCGCCGAGCTGACCCGCCTGGCGCACGACACCGGAGCCCTGGTGCTGCTCGACGGCTGCCAGGCCGTGGTCCACCAGAGCGTCGACGTGAAGGCCCTTGACGTCGACTTCTACGTCTTCTCCGGCCACAAGCTCTACGGCCCCACCGGCATCGGCGCCCTCTACGGCAAGGCCGAACTGCTGGCGGCGCTGCCGCCCTACCAGGGCGGCGGCGAGATGATTGGCACGGTCACGGAAGACTCGATCAGCTACGCCGACCCACCGCACCGCTTCGAAGCCGGCACGCCGCCGATCCTGGAGGCCATCGGCCTTGGGGCCGCCATCGACTGGCTGCAAGCCCAGGACCGCGTCGCGATCGCCGACCACGAGCACGCCCTCTACGAGCGCGTTAAG
>JANXXK010000170.1 GCA_025350685.1 Alphaproteobacteria bacterium
CCGGGCTGCGCCAACCAGCTGGCCGCGGGCCTGAACCGCGGCGAGCGCGAACTCTGCGACGAGAAACTCGGCAAGGGCGCCAAGGACGCGCCTTACCTTGAGGCCGGCCTCGGAATGTCGCCGGGCCCCGGCGTGCCGGGGCTTTCCTTGTACCTCCGGTAGGCCTCCTTGCTGGCCGCGGCGCTATCCAGCAGCGCCTTCTTGGCCGCCGACATTCCGAGGCCGGCCTCAAGGTAAGGCGCGTCCTTGGCGCCCTTGCCGAGTTTCTCGTCGCAGAGTTCGCGCTCGCCGCGGTTCAGGCCCGCGGCCAGCTGGTTGGCGCAGCCCGGCGCGCCCTGGCGCAGCGCCGTGCGCACGTCGCCGGTGGGCCCGGCGGGCTGTGGCGCGGGGTGGATGGCGACCGGCGCGGACCGGGCGGAAGCCGGCGAGGGGGCCGGTGGCGCGGGCGGGGCGATCGGGGCCACCGGCGCGTCCGGCGGAATGAACCGCTGCGGCCTGCGGTGCAGGCGGATCGGCGAGGGCCGGGCCTGTTTGCCGGCGGCGGGCGGTGGCGTGCGGGGCATCAACAGGATCGGGATGATCGCCGGCGGCGCGCCGCCGGGCTCGTGCGGAAGGCTCAGCATCGGGCTCTGCAACGCCACGACGACGAGCACCGCAACGTGGGCGATGACCGAGACTGTGATGGCCCAGCTGGCCCGGCGGCGTGTCGCCGTCTGCATCCGATACGTCGTCCCTAGGCAGCGTTGGACCACAGGCGTGGCGCCCCGCGGCGTTTTCGTGGCGGCGGCGGCGTCTTTAGGGCCGCAAAGGGGGCAGGACGCGCGCGGCGCGTTTGCTGTGGGGGCGAGCGATGGGGCCAACCAGGCCGTCAAGAGGTCCGCCGACATTCGGCTCGCCGTCATAATCGGTCGGCAAAGGCGGCCCCGGCCGCGCGATCGGCCGTTCCAGTTCTGCGCGGGCTGCCAGCTTGGCGCCGCCGGCCTGGTCGTAGGCCGCGCGTTTCTCCCTGGAGAGCGGCTGGGCCAGGAAGGCCTCGTCATGTGCGCCGCGCCCCAACTGCTCCTGGCAGCGCGCGCGCTCGTCGCGGCTCAGGACGGCCGAGTTGCAGCCAAGTGTCGTGCGCAGCGTCGCGCGGATCGCGTCGGCGGCCGGCGGGGGCGTGCCCTGCGCCGCCTTGGTCTGGGCGGTCGAGGCAGCGGCTTCAGGGAGCACCGCGATAGGCTTGAGCGTCGGCAGGGTCACGGGTCGTACCGGCGTCTCCACGGGCAGGTTGGGTAAGGTCCTCTGGTGCAGCCGGACCGGCGTGGGCCTAGCGCCGCCGGGCGCGCGCGCTGGCGGTGGCGTCCTCGGCAGCAGGAGCACCGGAATGATCGCCTCCGGAGGCCCGGAAGGCTCCACCGGAAGCGTCAGGGTCGGCCGCTGCAGCGCGACCACAGTCAGCACCGCCAGGTGCGCTGCCACGGAGGCCGCGAGCGTCCAACTCGTCCGATGGCGTCGCCCCGTGGCCATCCGGCCTGCTTCCCCTCGCCAGCTTCGCCGTAGAGAGGGTGGCCCCCACGGCGATTTCGTGGCTGAAACCGGGCGGCCGTTGGGGAGGCTACTCGAAGGGCCAAACGTTGACGGCCCCCGCGGGCTGCTGGGCCCGCAAACGTTGACGAGGGGGCGCTTCGCGACTATGAAGCGCGCTCTTTCGCGGCCGGGATTCGTCCCTGTCCCGATGAGCCTCGTCCGTCGGCACGCATCGAAATCGCGTTCCGGCGGGTTTTTGCGTTCAGCGGGCGGCTTCGAACGTCACGAATATCAGGACCTTAACTGAGGCGCTTCGGCCAAACGGCACACGCCTCCACGCAAGCGAGAATAGATGCCGACAGTCAACCAGCTCATCCGCAAGCCGCGCCAGGACAAGCCCTCGCGGAACAAGGTCCCGGCCCTTAAGGGCTGCCCGCAACGCCGCGGCGTCTGCACCCGGGTCTATACGACCACCCCGAAGAAGCCGAACTCGGCGCTGCGTAAGGTCGCCAAGGTGCGCCTGACCACCGGCATCGAAGCGGTGTGCTACATCCCCGGCGAAGGCCACAACCTGCAGGAGCACTCCGTGGTGCTGATCCGTGGCGGCCGCGTGAAGGACCTTCCCGGTGTCCGCTATCACATCTTGCGCGGTGTGCTCGATACGCAAGGCGTCAAGGATCGTCGCCAGCGTCGTTCGCTCTACGGCGCCAAGCGTCCGAAGTAAGGAAGAAGAAGAATGTCCCGCCGCCGCCGCGCAGAGAAACGCGAAGTCCTTCCGGATCCGAAGTTCGGAGACCTCGTCCTCACCAAGTTCATGAACATGGTGATGTACGAAGGTAAGAAGGCCGTCGCTGAGAACATCCTCTATGGCGCCCTCGATATCCTCGAAGCCAAGCGCAAGGACCTCGGTCCGCTTGAGACCTTCCACTCCGCCCTGGAAAACGTCGCGCCCGCGATCGAAGTGAAGTCCCGCCGGGTCGGCGGCGCCACCTATCAGGTGCCGATGGAAGTCCGTCCTGACCGCCGCAAGGCGCTGGCCATCCGCTGGATCGTCGCCGCCGCCCGCAAGCGTGGTGAGAACACCATGACCGAAAAGCTGGCCGGGGAACTCCTGGACGCCTCCTCGAACCGTGGGGCCGCCGTCAAGAAGCGGGAAGACACCCACAAGATGGCCGAAGCCAACCGGGCCTTCTCGCACTACCGCTGGTAAGCCCTCCACACTGAGCTTTCCGGCGCGGGCGGTTTGAGATAAACCGCCCGCGCTGTCGTTCAGGCCCGTAAGAACAGCCCTTTTCCCAGAGCTCTCCGTTATGCCCCGCGCTCACAATATCGAAGACTACCGCAACTTCGGAATCATGGCCCACATCGATGCGGGCAAGACGACGACGACGGAGCGGATTCTCTATTACACGGGCAAGAGCCACAAGATCGGCGAAGTCCATGACGGCGCGGCCACCATGGACTGGATGGAGCAGGAGCAGGAG
>JANXXK010000181.1 GCA_025350685.1 Alphaproteobacteria bacterium
CAAGCCCAACCTCAACATGGCTGGACGCACGGCGGGCAGCCCGGACAACGCCCAGGGAACTCACTTCTTTCTGATCAACGACACCGGGACCTACTTCCTGCGCAAGCTCGCGCCGCTGGAGGGCGGCGGAGACCCGTTCGATCCGGCGACGCTGATCTCCCGCGCCGCCCAGGCCAAGGTCAAGGTGCTCGACCACCGGCTCGACGTCGCCCCGCACATGCGCGACTTCCCCGCCTACCTCGATTCCAACCGCTTCCTGTCCAACCAGCCGGGCACGACCGTCCTGTTTCCGGTGGTCGACCTGTCGCACCAGTACATCAACGGGCTGATGTACATCCTGACCCAGCCGGTGCACGCGCGGCCGGTCATCGTCGACGACCGCAACTTCTACCAGCCCGCCGGTGTGAAGACGTGGATCGAGAAGGGCTTCCTCAACAAGGACATCAAGGTCCCGCTGGGCGTGCTCGGCCCCCTGCGCACCCAGGTCGAGGCCGACCTCTTCCTGCAGAACCTGATGCTCACCGCCGACGCCATGGGCCTGGGCGCCTGGATCCACGCCTCGCTGACCCCGCCGATCGCGCTGGGCGACCCGAAATACAGCGCGGCCTACGGCTCGATGCTCGGCTTCGATTTCGTCACACCCACGTGGAAGCTGATGGACCTGCTGCGCTGGCAGGTGCCACTGCCGAAATACGCCAACCTGCGCGCCCACCCCATCGGCCTGCGCCACCAGGGCGAGCACCTGATCAAGGCCATGTGCCCGCCCTACTACGACAGCATGGGCGACGCCGTTGCGGCGGTGATGGCCGGCAAGTTCGGGCCCGGCGGCGTCTACAACGACCAGAAGCTGTTCGGGCAGATCTACAAGGGCGATTACGGCAAGCGCTACCTGGCCGAGGCCGAGGTCTATTCCGCCGAGGTGATCGCGTGCGTCACCGACATCTGCGACTACATCCTGAAGACCCACGGCCGCTTCCCGGCGCACTGCGACGCCATCCATGTTCCGGGCGTCTGGCTGCAGGTCCACCACGTGGAGGAGGCGTATTACGAGCGCTTCTTCCGCCACGGGCTCGACGAAGCCCACCGATCACATGACAAGCACTGGCACTAAGGCCCGCAAGACCCCGCCGCACCCGCACCTGCCGAAGCGGGTCGCCGGGCCGCCGCCCCAAGGCTGGTGGCCGCACTTCGCCTGGACCTTGGACAAGACCACAGGCTTTCTCTTCGTCGCGGTCCTGCTGGCCGCGTCGGGCGGGATGCTGATCGGCGCCGAGCCGGGGCTGGACCTGCTGCGCGCCGTCGCCCTGCGAACCATGGACGGGACCGGACACAGGAGCGGCGGGCCGTACGCCTGGCTGCTGGCCTCGGCCCTGCTGCTGGGTCTGAACGCCTGGTACTGGTGCCGCGCGGTGGTGGAATATCAGTTCGGCGACGCCGCCAACTGGGAGCGCGACCCCTACCTCACCTGGGCGCCGCGGGTGCTCGGCCTGCTGCCCTTCGTCTTCCTCTATTTCGGCCTGCGCAAGATCGGCAGCGGCGATCTGCGGGTCTGGCTCATGCTGGGCGCGGGCGTCGGCTTCCTGGCCTTCCTCATGCTGCGCCGCCCGGTCGTGCGCAGCCTGCACAAGACCGGCGCCGCGCTGATCGCCAAGGGACGCCACCGGACCGGCCACGCGATCCATGCGACGCTGATCGGCGGGCGCTACGCGGTCCTGGGCGGCTCGCTGGCCCTGGCCGCGCTCGGCTTGAGCCTCGCCATCTTCGCGCCGGTCGCGCCGGCCCAGGCGATGGGACCGGCGGCGGTGGTGCTTCTCGCGCTGGCGACGATCATCCCGGTGATGGTGGTGCTGATCCAACTCGGCCACGAAGCGCGGATCGCCACCGTGCCCTGCCTCTTCGCGCTGGCCTTCGTCTGCAGCTTCTACTCCGACAACCACCAGGTGCGGCTGCTGGGCTCAGCGCCTGCTGCGATCCCGCGGCCCGACGTGCGCGTCGCCTTCGACGCCTGGCGCAAGGACCTCGCGCCGCGCACCTACGGCGTGCCGATCATCTTCGTGGTCGCCCAGGGCGGGGCCTCGCGCGCCGGCTATTGGACGGGCGATGCGCTCTCGGCCCTGGAGGAGAAGACCCAGGGCGACTTCGCGCGCCACGTCTTCGCGATCAGCTCGATCTCCGGCGGCAGCCTGGGCGCGGCGGGGTTTCTGGCGGCGATCCATGACCAGCCGAACCTGGCCGCCGAGGGGCGGCTGCGTCAGCGCGTGGCCTGTTTCACCCAGCAGGACTACCTCAGCCCGGCGCTGGGCGGCCTGCTGTTCCCCGACCTGATCCAGCGGTTCAATCCCTTGCCGGGCGTACGCCTGCCCGACCGCGCGCGGGCCCTGGAGGTCGGCTGGGAAGCCGGCTGGGCCAAGCCTTGCGCCGGCGGTTGGGGTGACGTGAACAGCGGGCGGATGGGGCAGGGCTTCCTCAGCCTCTGGGACCGGCCGTCAGGGCCAGGGCCAGGGACAGGGACAGCGCCGTGGCTGCCGATGCTGATGGTCGGCGGAGTGACCCTGGAGACCGGCCGTCCGCTGATCACCAGCAGCATGGCGCTGCGATCGGGCGCCGCACCCTTCGTCGACGCCGAGGATTTCCATCAGATCGCCGGACGGGACGTGCGCCTGTCGACCGCCATCCTGAACGGCGCGCGGTTCCCCTACATCAGTCCGGGCGGGACGCTGGGCAACGGCAATCACCTGGTCGATGGCGGCTATTTCGACGCCACCGGGGTCGAGGCGGTGCGCCAGCTGGCGCTGTCGATGTTCAAGCCGGACAGCAAGCTGCTCGTGGAGCGCGATGGGTTCGCGCCGATCGCCGTGCGGCCG
>JANXXK010000191.1 GCA_025350685.1 Alphaproteobacteria bacterium
CCGAAGATCACCGGGGGTACGAACAGCGGCAGCACGATCACCGCGGTCAGCAGGCCGCCGCGCCGCGCGCCCAGGCTGAGCGCCGCCCCGATCCCGCCCACGAAGGCGAAGGCCACGCCGCCCAGCAGGGCGCAGGCGAAGATCAGCGGGGCGAGGTCGGGCTTGGCGCCCAGCGCGATGGCGGCGATGGGCGCGGCGACCGCCAGCGGCGCGCCGGTCGCCAGCCACTGACCGACGCACTTGATAAAGCAGGTCAGCTCGAGCGGGGTGGGCGACAGGGTCAGCAGGTCCAGCGCCCCATCCTCGTAGTCGCGCTCGAACAGCCGCTCCAGGGACAGCAGCGACGCCAGCGCCAGGGCCACCCAGGCCGCGCCGGGCGCGATGGCGGCCAGCCGCGCCGGCTCCGGCCCGATCGCCAGCGGCAGCAGGGTGGCGACCCCGGCGTAGAAGCCCACCGCCACCAGCGGCCCGCCGCCGCGGCCCCAGGCCAGCGCCGTCTCGCGCGACAGCAGGGCGGAGAGCCGGCTCATCCTACTTCGCTCCCTTCAGGAGCTTCGAAGGACGCATGTTTGCCCTCCGAAGCCTTGGCGTAGGAGGGCTCACGCCGAGAGCTCCAGGCGCTTGGCGGCGATCGGCAGCGGGTCGTGGACGGCGGCGACGATCATGCCACCCCCGGCCAGATGCCGGGCCATCAGGACGCCGAACCCCTCGCGCCAGCGGGCGTCCAGTGGGCTCAGCGGCTCGTCCAGCAGCCACAGCGGCCGCGGCGCAGCCAGCAGCCGAGCCAGGGCCAGGCGCCGTCGCTGCCCCGCCGACAGCCGCCGCACCTCAAGGTCCAGCAGGGTGGTCAGTTCCAGCGCCTCGGCCGCCTCGCCGATCGCCCCGCCGCCGCACCACCGGCTCCAGAACGCCAGTTCCTCGCGCGCCGTCCGGGCCGCCTTCAGCCCGTCGGCGTGACCCACCAGGTGCAGGCCGTCCCCGCGCGCCTCGGCCGGATCCATGGCCCCGAACCCGATCTCCCCGGCCTCCAGCCGCACCAGTCCGGCCACCGCGCGCAGCAGGCTGGTCTTGCCCGATCCGTTGGCCCCGGTGAGCGCGCAGGCCTCCCCCGCGGCCAGCTCCAGGTCCACGCCGTCGAACAACAGGCGCCCGCCGCGGCGGATGGCGCAGCCCTTGAGCACAAGCTGCGTGATCAAGCGCTGGCCCAACCTTTTGGAAAGCTTCGCAGTGCGGCGCATGGACGCGGCAGAACCACGGGTCTATGAACGAAGCGGCTGCCGCTGCCGGGGGGTATCAACGCCGCGCGGAGACGAACGCTGTGTGTCCGTCTCTGATGGAGCGCGCGATCCGTCCGGGGGGCTTTGGCGGCAGGGAACAGAGAAAGGATCTCCAAAGATGGCGTCCGTGGACACCCTTAAGACCCGCCGTATGCTGACGGTGGGCGACAAGACCTACGCTTACTACAGCCTCCCCGCCGCCGAGGAAGCCGGTCTGACCGGTATTTCGACGCTGCCGATCTCGATGAAGGTGCTTCTCGAGAACCTGCTCCGCAACGAAGACAACGACACGGTGACCGCCGACGACCTAAAGGCGGTCGCCGCCTGGGCCGTGAACCGAGGCTCGGTCGAGCACGAGATCAGCTTCCGGCCCGCCCGGGTGCTGATGCAGGACTTCACCGGCGTACCGGCGGTGGTCGACCTGGCCGCCATGCGCGACGCCATGACCGCGCTGGGCGGCAACCCGGACCTGATAAACCCGCTGAACCCCGTCGACCTGGTCATCGACCACTCGGTGATGGTGGACTTCTTCGGCAACGCCAAGGCGTTCGGCGCGAACGTCGACCGCGAGTACGAGCGCAATATCGAGCGCTACAACTTCCTGCGGTGGGGCTCCTCGGCCTTCAACAATTTCCGCGTCGTGCCGCCCGGCACAGGGATTTGTCACCAGGTGAACCTGGAATACCTGGCCCAGACGGTGTGGACCAACGCCGATGAAGGCCAGGAAGTGGCCTACCCCGACACCGTGGTCGGCACCGACAGCCACACCACCATGATCAACGGCCTGGCGGTGCTGGGCTGGGGCGTGGGCGGCATCGAGGCGGAAGCGGCCATGCTGGGCCAGCCGATCCCGATGCTGATCCCCGAGGTGATCGGCTTCAAGCTGGACGGTGAGCTGAAGGAAGGCACGACGGCCACCGACCTGGTGCTGACCGTCACCCAGATGCTGCGCAAGCGCGGCGTGGTCGGCAAGTTCGTCGAATTCTACGGCCCTGGCCTGGCGAAGATGACCCTGGAAGACCAGGCGACGATCGCCAACATGGCCCCGGAATATGGCGCCACCTGCGGCTTCTTCCCGGTGACGCAAGCCACCATCGACTACCTGGCCGCCACCAACCGGGCGCCCGAGCGGGTCGCCCTGGTCGAGGCCTACGCCAAGGCCCAGGGCATGTGGCGCGAGCCGAGCGATCCGGATCCGGTGTTCACCGACACCCTTGAGCTGGACATGGCGACCGTCGTGCCGTCGATGGCCGGCCCCAAGCGCCCGCAGGACCGGGTGGAGCTGACCTCCGCCGCCGCCGAGTTCAAGGGCGCGATGGAAGGCGAGATGTTCGGCAAGCCGGGCACCCTGACCGATCGCTTCAAGGTCGAGGGCGAGAACTACGACATCGGCAACGGCGACGTGGTCATCGCGGCCATCACCTCCTGCACCAACACCTCCAACCCCGGCGTGCTGATCGCCGCGGGCCTGGTGCCAAGAAGGCCGTCGAAAAGGGCCTGAAGGTGAAGCCCTGGGTGAAGACATCGCTGGCGCCCGGATCGCAGGTGGTCACCGACTATCTGAAGTCCGCCGGCCTGACCAAGAGCCTGGATGCGCTGGGCTTCAACCTGGTGGGCTACGGCTGCACCACCTGCATCGGCAACTCCGGGCCGCTGCCGGAGGCGATCTCCGAGGCGGTTCAGAAGAACGACGTGGTGGCCTGCTCGGTGCTGTCCGGCAACCGCAACTTCGAGGGCCGGGTGAACCCTGACGTGCGGGCCAACTACCTGGCCAGCCCGCCCCTGGTGGTGGCCTATGCGCTGGCCGGCTCGATGAACATCGACCTGACCACCCAGCCGCTCGGCGAGGGCAAGGACGGCAAGCCGGTCTACCTGAAGGACATCTGGCCGACGGCGGCCGAGGTCACCGCCCTGCAGCGCAAGCACGTGACCAGCAAGATGTTCGCCTCGCGCTACGGCGACGTCTTCAAGGGCGACAAGAACTGGCAGGCGATCAAGGTGAAGGGCGGCCAGACCTACGACTGGGCGCCCGGGTCCACCTACGTCCAGAACCCGCCCTACTTCGAGGGCATGGAAATGGAGCCCAAGCCGGTCACCGACATCGTCGAGGCGCGCGTGCTGGGGGTGTTCGGCGATTCGATCACCACCGACCACATATCGCCGGCCGGCTCGTTCCGCGCCAGTTCCCCCGCCGGGGCTTATCTGATCGATCGCCAGGTGCCGGTGACGGAGTTCATCGGCTATGGCGCGCGGCGCGGCAACCACCAGGTGATGATGCGCGGCACCTTCGCCAACATCCGCATCCGCAACCGCATCACCCCGAACATCGAGGGCGGGGTGACCAAGCACTTCCCGTCGGGCGATGTGATGTCGATCTATGACGCGGCCATGCGCTACATGTCCGAGGGCCGCCCGCTGGTGGTGTTCGCCGGCAAGGAATACGGCACTGGCAGCTCGCGCGACTGGGCGGCCAAGGGCACCAAGCTCCTGGGCGTCCGCGCGGTGATCGCCGAGAGCTTCGAGCGCATCCACCGCTCGAACCTGGTGGGCATGGGCGTGCTGCCGCTGCAGTTCCTGCAGGAAGGCTGGGGCAAGCTGGCGCTCACCGGCGAGGAGATCGTCACCATCCGTGGGCTGACCGAGCTGTCGCCGCGCCGCCAGCTGACCATCGAGATGTACCGCCCGTCGGACGGCCGCATCGCGCGCTTCCCGGTCCGCTGCCGGATCGATACGCCCACCGAGCTCGAGTACTTCAAGAACGGCGGCGTGCTGAACTACGTGCTGCGCAATCTGGCCCGCGGGGCGGCCTGAGGCACGGCTCCGCCCCCTCCCCTCCCCCACGCGCAGCTAGAGGGGGAAGGGCGGGGTGAGGGGTTTCACGCCTTGTTGTAATTTACAGGGCCGATAAGTCCCCTTAAGCCCGAAGCGATGCGGAAAGCCCTGCTTTTCAGCCTGTTTGCGCTCGCCCTCGCCGCGCCCTCCTTCTTGGCCACGGCCGAGACGGTGGCGAAACCGCGAGCCAAACCATCCCACGCCAGGCCGCCGGTGGTGGTCGAGCTCTACACCGCCCAGGGCTGCGCCTCTTGCGGCGAGGCCAGCGCCTATGTCGGCAAGCTCGCCGAGCGGCCGGGCGTGCTCGCGCTGACCTTCTCGGTCGACTACTGGGACTACCTGGGCTGGGCAGACACCTTCGCCAAGCCGGAGTTCGCCGAGCGGCAAAAGGCCTACGTGACCCGGCTGGCGCTTCGCGAACCCTACACCCCGCAGGTGGTGGTCGACGGCGCCGCCCAGGCCTCGGGCGCCAAGACCGAGCGGGTCGACAAGCTGGTGGGCGACGCGGCCAAGGCGGCCCGCAGTCCGCCCGACATCCATTTCGTCGGGACCCGGGTCTATGTGGGGTCCGCGAGGCCACCCAAGGGCGGCGGGGACGTCTGGCTGATCCGCTTCGATCCGCGGGCGCAGGACGTGGCCGTCAAGAGCGGCGACAACAAGGGCCAGACCATCGCCGAGAAGAACGTGGTTCGCGAGGCGGTCCGCTTGGGCGCCTGGCGCGGCAAGCCGGTGGCCTTCCGCCTGCCCGCGGCGGGCGAGGACGGCTTGAAGACGGTGGTGCTGGTGCAGGCCGGGCGCGGCGGCCGGGTGATCGGCTCCGGCCAACCCCGAACCTGAAGTCGTGGGATCCGGGCGCGGGCCTTCCGAAAAAGAGAAGACCCCCGCGGCTGGAGAACCCGCGGGGGCCCGCATTGGGGAGGCGGTGTCGGCCGGCCAGTCCGCCGATCCAGGGGGGCTGGGGGGCTGTTCAGGATCCGGGACCGCCGTTCCGACCAGCCGACAATCGGAATATCGGGACCCGATCAGGCGCTCGCCTGTCGGGAATAAGGTCATTTCGCGGCGGGACCGTAACAGTCCAGGGGCCCTTACAGACAGACTGGCCGGGCGCGCCGATTCAGGTCTAGGCTCAGCCTTGATGGCTTTCGACACGTCCTACGCGTCGCCGCGGCAGGCGATCGTCTTCTTCGAGCGGCGCGAGCTCACCCGCCTGCTTTCCCTCTATGGCCGCATGGTTTCCGCCGGCGAATGGCGCGACTACGCCATCGACGGGCTCAGCGAGAGCGCCATGTTCTCGGTCTACAAGCGCAGCTCCGAGGCGCCGCTTTACCGCATCGAGAAGCGCCCGAGCCTGGCCCGCAAGCAGGGCGCCTGGGCGGTGATCGGCCAGGGCGGCATGATCCTGCGCCGCGGCCACGAGCTGGAGCAGGTGCTGCGGTTCTTCGACAAGGGCCGCTTCAAGGTGGTGGACTGACTTCCTTTCCCACTCGTGGAAAAGGGGGACCGCGCCCCGCAGAGGGCGTGGTGGAAAGGGAGAGCGGCAAGCTGGACGGATGAGGCTCTCCCTTTCCACCCCTCACTCTTCGGCGAGCGATCCCCCTCTCCCGCTGCGCGGGAAAGGAAAAGAAAAAACCCCGGAGGTTTCCCGCCGGAGCTTCTGTCTTCAGGCCCGGGAGCGCCTTAGCGGCGGCTGCCCAGCATGCTCAGCAGGAACTGGAAGAGGTTGATGAAGTCCAGGTAGAGGTGGAGCGCGCCGTAGCTGGTGGCCACCGCCTTGCCGGCTTCGTTCCCCTCGAGCTGGTAGTAGGTCATCTTCAGCTTCTGGGTGTCGTAGGCGATCAGGCCCGAGAAGATCAGCACGCCGATGATGTTGACGATCAGCGCCATGGCCGAGCTCTGCACGAACATGTTGATCAGCATCGCCCCGATCAGGCCCCAGAGGCCCATGATCAGGAAGCTGCCCATCGCGGTCAGGTCCTTCTTGGTCACATAGCCGACCAGCGACAGGGCGCCGAAGGCGGTGGAGGTCAGCAGGAAGGTCGAGGCGATCGACGTGCCGGTGTAGCGCAGCACGAGGACGCCGAACGAGGCGCCGATCAGGCTGACGATCGACCAGTAGGTGATTCCGGCCGAGCGCGGGGTGACATTCTTCAGCGCGAAGCCGGAGAACAGGATCACCGCCAGGGGCGCGAAGGCCACGACCATGCCGAGGATGGAATAGCCCACCCGTCCGTTGGCGACGGTGAACATCGCGTCGCGCACGACGGGAACGGAGCTGGTGACGTAGGCGAGGGCGGCGGAGAGCACGAGGCCCAAGGCCACCTTGTTGTAGACGCCGAGCATGAAGCTGCGGAGACCCGCATCAACCGACATGTCGGCCCGATCCACCGGGATCGTGCGCGCGTAGCCGCGGTTGAAGTCGCTCATTTGAGCTAAACCCTTGATCTAGACGTCCGGATCGGACGCAACGCGAAATATCGGGTCAGCGTGAGGCGGAAGCAAGGCCTTGTTGGTCAAGCTGTCGTCATACGCGCGGCCGCGCTAGGTAAGGCGATGATCCGGCTTTTCGCCGCCCTGGCGGTCCCCGAGGAGATCGGCCTGGCCCTGCGGACCCGCCAGGACGGCATCGACGGCGCGCGCTGGCGCCCACTCGAGGCGCTGCACGTGACGTTGCGGTTCTTCGGCGAGATCCGCGAGGATGCGGCGCGGGATCTCGACGCCGAGCTCGCCATCGTGCGCGGCAAGGCCTTCGAGATCGCCCTGCACGGCGCCGGCGCGTTCGGCGAGGGCTCCGACATCAACGCGGTCTGGGCGGGTGTCGCCGAGAGCGAGCCGCTGCGCCGCCTGGCCAAGGCCTGCGAGACCGCCGCCCGGCGCGCCGGCCTGAAGCCCGACCCCCGCCACTACCGCCCGCATGTGACCCTGGCCTATCTGCGCCGTCCCGATCCAGCCGAGGTCGCCCGCTGGATCCAGGCCAACAACCTGCTGAAGAGCCCGCCGATCCGGGTGGCGGGCTTCGGCCTCTATTCGAGTTTCCTGGGCAGCGAGCAGGCGCACTACCGGCTCGAGGCGGGCTATCCGCTCAGCTAGGCCTCCACGGCGAAGTCCTTGAGGACGCCCAGGGGCACGATGGCCAGCGTCTCCTCGTGGGTGGCTTCCAGAACGATCTGCGGCGCGGCGCCGGCGTCGAGCGCCTCCTTCCAGCGGGGCGCGCAGAGGCACCAGCGGTCGCCGGGCTTGAGGCCGGGGAAGGCGGCGTCCAGCATCGGCGTCGACAGGTCGTTGCCGGCCGCGCGGCTGAAGGCCAGGAATTCGGCGGTCATCACCGCGCACACGGTGTGCAGGCCCAGGTCCTCGTGGCTGGTCTCGCAGCAGCCGTTACGGAAGAAGCCGGTCAGGGGGCGCGCCGAGCAGGGCTCAAGCTCGCCGCCCAGCACATTGCGCGCGGCCGGATCGAAGCGTGTGGTCATGAGCCCATCCTAGCCGCTAAAATCCGTCAAACGCCATGTGGCCGAGAAAATAGGGGCGCTGAAGGCAGCCATGACCGAAGCCCGTCCGCGCCGCAGCGCCCTCTACCTTCCGGGCTCCAATCCACGAGCGATCGAGAAGGCCCGCACCCTGTCCGGCGACGTGGTGATCCTCGACCTGGAGGACTCGGTCGGACCGGATGGCAAGGCAGAGGCCCGCACGCTGGCCTGCGACGCGGCCAGCGCGGGGGGCTTTGGATCGCGCGAGCTGGTGATCCGGGTGAACGGGCTCGATACGCCCTGGGGCGCCGACGACCTCGCCGCCGTCGCCCGAGCCAGGCCGGACGCCGTGCTGGTCCCCAAGGTGGCCACGCCGGGCGACCTGCAGGCCTATCGCCGGGCGCTGGGGGCCGACACCGCCCTGTGGGCGATGATCGAGACCTGCGCGGCGGTGTTCGCGCTGGCCGCCCTGGGCGCCGCCTCGAAGGTCGAGGGCGTCGCTTGCTGGGTGATCGGGACCAACGACCTGATCAAGGAGATGCGCTGCCGGCCGGGCGCGGCGCGCGCGCCGCTGGTCCCGGCGCTGGCGATGAGCGTCATGGCCGCCCGGGCCCATGGGCTGACCATCCTCGACGGGGTCTACAATGACATCCCCGACCTCGCGGGCCTCGAGCGGGAGTGCGAGCAGGGCGCCGACCTGGGGTTCGACGGCAAGAGCCTGATCCACCCGACCCATCTGGAGGTCGCCAACCGGGTGTTCGCGCCCGAGCCCGCCGCGGTCGCCTGGGCGCAAACAGTGGCGCGGGCCTTCGATCTGCCGGAGAATGCCGCCAAAGGCGTGCTCAAGGTCGAGGGACGCATGGTCGAGCGGCTGCATCTGGCGGAGGCAAGGCGGTTGATCGCCGTGGCCCAGGCCATCGCCGCCCACGAGATTTGACGCGATGCGGGCGCTGCTGCTGCTGCTGTTGGCAGCCGCCATGGCGCTGCCGGCGGCGGCCCAGCCCGCAGTTCCGCCCCAGCCGCCGCCACAGCCCCACGACGTCATCGGCGTCCTGCTCGACGGGCGGCCGCCCCCCAAGGCCGACCGCGACGAGGACGAGCCGGACACCGCCGGCAAACGGCGCACCTTCCAGGAGGTCGAACCGAGCGGGCCCAGGTCCTCCGAGCCGGCGTCGCCGCCGGTGAGCTATGCGCCCATTCCTTACGCGTCGCGCCTGCGGACGCAGCGCGATGCGCCGGTCTATATCGGCGAGACCGGCAAGACCCCGGACGGGCCGCCGGCTGTGCGCGATATGACCTACGACGGCCGGATTCGCGCCTCCTTCGCCGCGGCGGAAGGGTTCCAGGGCCCGCTCGACGGCGGCTGGACGCTGGCCGGCGCCGACGGCCAGGGGCTCTACGCCCTGCAACTGGTCGACAAGACCGATCGGCTGGAAGGCGTCTGGCGCGACCTGCGGCGCAAGGGGGCGCTAAACGCCTCGGGCCTGGTGGACGACATCCAGCGGCTGCGGGGCGAGCTGACGCTCCGGTTCGCCGCCGAGCCCGGCAAGCCGGTCACCGTCGCCACCCTGCATGCCGGAACGGACGGCTGGATTGGCGACCTCGCCGAGGGCGGGCAGAGCCGCAAGGTGACCCTGCGGCGGACAGCGCCCTAGAAGTCTCCTCGCAACCCGGCGACGCGTGGGGGTGAGGAGGTTAGAGCCCCAGCGTCTCGCGTGCTGCGACCAGGGCCGTGGACACCGCGTCGGGGTCATAGGTTTGCGCCGCGCCGACACCCCAGACCGGGGCGGGCCAGGCTGCGTCGTCGCTGCGCCGCGAGATCACGTGGACGTGGAGTTGCGGGGTGACGTTGCCGAGTTGGGCGACGTTGAGCTTCTGCGACGGACGGCCCAGCGCCTCGGCGATGGCGCGGACGGCCGCGCCGGCGCGCAGGATCTCCTCCATCAGCACGTCGCGTTCGCCGGGCGCCAGGTCCTCCAGTTCGCGCACGCCGGCCACCCGGGGGATCAGCACCAGCCAGGGGAACCGCGCGTCGGCCTGCAGCCGCACGTGGCAGAGCGCCAGGTCGCCGAGGGCCTGCGAGGTGGCGAGGAACGCCGGGTCGATCTCGAACATCCGGCAAGCTGAGCATTCGGGCGCGCCGAAAGCCAGTCTCGCGCGCGGCATTGCAGCATGGCCCCCCTTGGGCTACGCGTCCGCCGCAGCAGACCCCACGTTCCCAGGAGCTCCAGCATGGCCAAATCCCCGATCCGCGTCGCCGTCACCGGAGCGGCCGGCAACATCGGCTATGCGCTGTTGTTCCGCATCGCGTCGGGCCAGATGTTCGGCGCCGACCAGCCGCTGATCCTGCAGCTGCTGGAGATCCCGGTGGAAGGCCCGCAGAAGGCGCTGAAGGGCGTCGCCATGGAGCTCGACGACTGCGCCTTCCCGCTCCTGCAGTCGATGGTGCTGACCGGCGACGCTGACACGGCGTTCATGGATGTGAACTGGGCGCTGCTGGTGGGCTCCAAGCCCCGCGGGCCGGGCATGGAGCGCGCCGACCTGCTGAAGGACAACGGTAAGATCTTCATCGCCCAGGGCCAGTCGATCGATAAGGTGGCCGCCGACGACTGCCGCGTCGCCGTGGTGGGCAACCCCTGCAACACCAATGTGATGATCGCCGCCAGCCAGGCCAAGCGCCTGCCGAAGGACCGGTTCACCGCCATGGTGCGCCTGGACGAGAACCGCGGCCGCGCCCAGCTGGCGCGGAAGGCCGGCGTCTCGATCGACGCGGTCAGCGACCTGTTCATCTACGGCAACCACAGCCCGACGATGTTCGCCGACTTCACCCACGCCAAGATCAACGGCAAGGACGCGGCCGCGGTGATCGGCGACGAGGCCTGGCTGAAGACCGACTTCCTGCCGGCCGTGGGCAAGCGCGGCGGCGCGATCATCGAGGCCAGGGGGGTCTCGTCTGCCGCCTCCGCGGCGAATGCTCTGGTCGACCACGTCCGCAGCCTGGTGACGCCGGGCGCGGTCCACTCGGTGGCGGTGAATTCCGAGGGCCGATACGGCTTCGCCGAGGGGGTTTGGGCCGGCATGCCGGTGCGCACCACGGCCACCGGCCACGAGGTGATCGCGACCTACGAGATGGACGATTTCGCCAAGTCGAAGATCGCGCTGACCAACGACGAGCTGGTCGGCGAGCGCGACACCGTCAAGGACATGCTCTCCTAAGGGGACATGCTCTCCTGAGAGCGCACTCTAATACCCCTCGCCGTGGGCCTCGCGCGCCTGGCCGTTGAGTTCGGCGATGCGGGCCAGGTAGACGTCGCGCACCGCCCAGGGGGCTTCGCGCGCCGCGCTTGAGCGGGCGGCGAGCCAGTGCTGCTGCTGCTGGCGAAGCTGCGAGTCCGGGACGCCGGCGGCCCGCGCGCCCTGATAAGCCCGGGTGAGCTGCCGGTCGGCCGCGCCCAGGTTCGGGTCGGCGCAGACGATGGCCTCGCCGGGATCGCGCGACGCGCAGCGGGTGGAGACGCGCATCAGGCCCGAGGGGTGCGCCGGGGGGGCTACGGGCTCGGGGCGCGGACGGGCCGGGTGCGAAGCCTGGGTGAGCTTGGGCGCGGCGTGGCCCTTATGGCTCTTCAGCGAAGCCTGTTCGACCCGGGGCTCGCCCTTGTGTGCGCCGATGCCATTGTGGCCATGCCGGCGCCCCAGCCGCGCGGTGAGAATCGGTGGCGGCTCGGGCTTGGTCCTGTGCGGCAGGGCGTGGGCGAGCGTGCGCATCAGGCTGGCCAGGTGAAGCTGGGTCATCTTGGCGTGTTGGGCCTGGGCCAGCCGTTCCTGGCGCGCCGCTTCACGCGCCTCGGCCCGCCCGTGGGCCTCGGCCTCGGCCAGGCGGACCTGTTCCTGCTTGGCCGTCTTTGCCGCCCTGGCGAGCTCGATCCGGTGAGCTGCCGCCTTGGCCAGTTCGATCCTATGGGCCGAAGCCTTGGCCCCCTCAGCGCGGGCCAGTTCGGCTTTGTGCTCGGCCCCCGCCTGATTCTGGGTCCGGAGCTCGGCCTTGTGCTCGGCTCGAGCCTCGGCCTGGGCGAGGCGGATCGCCTCGGTCCGCCGCGGCGCGGCCTTGGCGATTATCGGCGTCGGCGCGGCCAGCGGCTTGGGGGCAGGCTCGGGCTCGGCTTCCTGGACGCTCCGCGCCGCGGTGGCGGCGTGCGGGTGGGCGAGCGTCTCGGCGGCGAGCGCGAAGGCCGGCGCGAGGATTCGCATCAACCCTTCCTGCGCAGGCCTGGGCGCCTGGGGTTCGGACGGCGGCAGGAGGACCTGCATCGGCCCGGCGGCCTCGCGGGCAGCCTCTCGCACCGGCGGCGCCTCGCCCTTGGGCAGGACCTCGATCGGGGGGCCGACCGGGGGCGGGCGGGCGTCGACGACGATCCGCAGCTGGCGGGCGGCGGGGGCGCGGGCCGTCGCGTCCGCCTTGGGGACCTGGGCGGCCATGCGCCGCTCGTTCATTGCCGGCCTCGCCCACAGGCCCGCGCCCACGCCCAGCACACAGGCGCCGGCGACGCCGGCGAACAGGATGAAGCGGCCGCCGCGACGCGCGCCGGGCTCACGCTCCGGCATCACGATCCGGTCAGCCGTATTCTGCTGGCCCGGATTCGCTTGGCCCAGATTCGCCTGGCCCAGAATCAATTCGGATTTATCGATCGACATCGGGTGGATCCCCAGCCTCAAGGATCCCTCGACAAACGATCTTCTAGCCGGCCCGCCGCGCCCACGGCTAAGGTCTGGCCCTCAGATCGCTCTCTCCCCCAACCGCATATGAGCCCGAAATATGACGTTTGCGCCAGCGCCAATGCTTGAGACAGATCGCCTCGTTCTTCGGGCGCCCGGGCCGGATGACCTGGAGCCGTGGATCGCCTTCTCCAGCGACGAGGAGACGATGCGCTACATCGGCGGGGTGCAGGCCCGCTCGGTGGCCTGGCGTTCGATCTGTTCGGCAGCCGGGGCCTGGACCATCCGCGGATTCTCCTGGTTCTCGGTGATCGAGAAGTCTACCGGCCGCTGGGTCGGCCGGCTCGGACCCTGGCAGCCGGAGGACTGGCCGGGCACGGAGGTGGGCTGGGGCATCGTCCGCGAGGCCTGGGGCAAGGGCTATGCGGCTGAGGGCGCGACCGCGGCCATGGACTACGTCTTCGGCACGCTCGGCTGGAGCGAGGCGATCCACACCATCGACCCGCAGAACCAGGCCTCCCAGGCGTTGGCCAAGCGCCTGGGTTCGACGCTGAAGGGGCCGGCGCGGATCCCGCCGCCATTTCAGGACCTGGTCGCCGAGGTCTGGAGCCAGACGCGGGAAGAATGGTTCGCGCGCAAGGGAATCGCATAGCGATTCCGGTGATTTAAGAGTTCGCCAAATCGATCTTCAATTTGGCGGCGGGCCTAGATCCAGCCGCGCTCACGCAGGAGGCGGGCGTAGGTGCGGCTGACCGGGACCTGGCTGTCGTCCTTAAGGGTCAGGGTGGCGCGGCCGTCGCCCCGCTCGGCGTCGGCGATCGCGTCGCGGGCGACCCACCAGGAGCGATGGGCCTGGGCGCCCTCGATCCCCTCCAGCTCGGTGATGGCGTCTGAGAGCCGCATGAGGATCAGGTCCTGGCCCTTGGAGGTGTGCAGGCGAAGGTAATGGTCCTGCGCCTCCACGGCCCAGATCTCAGCGCCGCGCAGCTTGAGCGGCAGTCGCTGCAGGAACTTGGCGGGCTCGGCCGAGGCGATCGTCACCCGCTCCAGGCTGCGGTTGACCAGTACATTGATGGTGACCATGACCAGGGTCACGGCGATCACCGAGCCCACCAGCCGGGGTATCGTGCTGAGCGGATAGGTGTTCCCGGCCGTGAGATGGCCGGCGTAGGCCACGACCGCCGAATAGGGGATGGCGATCACCAGGGAGGAGATGATCACGCGGAACCAGACGCGGGGCCGCGGCTGCAGGCGGCGGAAGAAAGCGCGTGAGACGAAGGCGCCCCACATCCAGCCCAGCAGCATCAGGCTGAGCCAGTAGACGAAGCGCACCGGCAGGCTGAGCTGGTTCGACCCGAAAGCCCCGGCCGAGGCCAGGAACATCGCCCCGCCCAGCATGATCGCAAGGCCGCGCAGCCAGCCCTGCGGGCTCTCATAGGGACCCCAGCGAAGGATACGCGGCAAGCTGGCCATCGGGCGCTCCACGGCCGACGTCGGCCGCCCCTGTGGTGTTCGCCGCCGCGCGGAGTCCTGTCAACCGAGCCCCGCCTAGCTTCGGTCAAGGCGCCGGGGCATAAGTCGCCGCACGAATCGTCCGCCGCCGGGGCCCATGGCCGACCTAGTCTTTCACGATCCGACCGGCCGGCGCGCGCGCCTGGTGCGCTTGACGGGTGGCCTGCTCGTGGCCTTCGGCGCGCTCATGGTCGCGGCCTTCTTCGCCACCCTGGCGTTTGCGCCGCGCCTGCCCACGGTGACGCTCAAGGATCCGCAGGTGCTCTCGGCCCTGCACCAGGAGACGGCGCCCAAGCTGAGGGGCAAGGCGCAGTGGAACCGCATTCCGCATCCCCGCGCGCGCTTAGGCGGCAGAGGGGCCGGCCTGGCCCGGCCGCTTTCCGTCGGCTTCTACGTGTCTTGGGACGAAAGCTCGCGGGAATCTCTGGCCGACCACATCAACGAGCTGGACGTTGTCTCGCCCCAGTGGATCCTGCTGTCGGGCGAAACCGGCCAGCTGGCGATCACCTCGGACCCGCAGGCCCGCGCGATCATCGCCTCGGCCAAGCGTCCGCCGTCGATCCTGCCCGGGATCTTCAACTACAAATCCGCCGGCGGCGTGTGGAATGGGCCGCAGGCCAGCGCGGTCCTGCTGAACCCCACGGCGCGCAAGACGCTGATCGGCAACCTGGCGGCCCAGGCCCAGAAGCGCGGCTACGCCGGCTATGTTTTCGACTTCGAAGAGCTGTCCGAAGCCGCCAATCGCGCCTATCCCGGCTTCATCGCCGAGGCCCGCGCGGCC
Source organism: Alphaproteobacteria bacterium (assembly GCA_025350685.1). Classification (GTDB taxonomy): domain Bacteria; phylum Pseudomonadota; class Alphaproteobacteria; order Caulobacterales; family Caulobacteraceae; genus Phenylobacterium. The sequence goes on from JANXXK010000191.1 coordinate 14,580, forward strand.
CTGAAACCGATCGGCCGCGAAGTCTGGGTGACCGCGCCTTTTGCTGACGACGACGCCCCGGTGAAGCGGTTGCAGGACGCTGCCGACGCGGTGGTGCTGATGGCCTACGACCAGCATTTCGGCGGCGGCGAGCCTGGGCCGGTGGCCGGCCAGGACTGGTTCGAGACGGCGCTGGCCAAACGCATGGCCACGCTCGATCCGGCCAAGACCGTGCTGGCGCTGGGCGCCTATGGCTACGACTGGACCCTGCCGGCGGCGGGGACCACGGCCGCCGGGACGCAGATACTGTTCAACGAGGCGACTCAGCGGGCGCACGACGCCGACGCCTCGGCGCAGATGGACGAGAACTCGCTCAACCCGACCTTCGGCTATGTCGACGAGACGGGCCGCGACCACGCCGTCTGGTTCCTCGACGCCACCACCCTGTTCAACCAGATCAAGGTCGCCGACGGCTTCAGGCCGATGGGCTACGCGCTGTGGCGGATGGGCGGCGAGGACCAGCTCGACTGGAAGGTGCTGCGTCACGATTACGGCCAGGTGAAGCCCGAGGGGCTCGAGCTGCTGAAGCCCGGCGTCGATGTGGACTTCGACGGCTCCGGCGAGTTGCTGCATGTGGAGAACATCCCCACGCCCGGCCGCCGCTCGCTGGAGATCGATTCCGATACCGGCCTGATCAGCGGTGTGAACTACGAGGTGATGCCCACCTCCTATGTGATCGAGCGGTTCGGCTTCCATCCGGGCTGGGTGGCGCTGACCTTCGACGACGGGCCGGACGGGCGCTGGACGCCGAGGATCCTGGACATCCTCAAGGCGAAGCACGCCGCGGCCACCTTCTTCGTCATCGGCAAGAACATGGCCGCCAAGCCCGGTCTGGTGGCGCGCGAGGTGCGCGAGGGCCATGACGTGGGGAACCACACCTGGACGCACCCGAACATCGCCGAGGTCTCGGCGGCGCAGACGGCGGTGGAGCTGTCGGCGACGCAACGGCTGTTCGAGACCATCACCGGCAAGTCGATGCGGCTGTTCCGGCCTCCCTATTTCGGCGACGCTGAGCCTTCGACGCCGCGCGAGGTGGCGCCGCTGCTGGACGCCCAGCGGCAGGGCTACCTGACCTCGGGCCTGCGGATCGATCCGGGCGACTGGGACCACCCGGACGCCTCCACCCCGGCCAGGATCGTCAACGTGGTGATGACCCGGCTGCAAGACACCACGGTGCGGCCCGGCCAGGTGGTGCTGCTGCACGATTCCGGCGGCGACCGCGCCCGCACGGTCGAGGCGCTGCCGATGCTGATCGATACGCTGCGGGCCCATGGCTACACGCTGGTGACCGTCGGCCAGCTGGCCGGCATGACCCATGACGAGGTGCTGCCGCCCACCAGCCGTAATTCGGTGGAGCTGCTGCTCGACCGGATGGGCTTCGGCTTCTTCCACGGGCTGCAGATCATGCTGACGGCGATGTTCGTGACGGCCATCGCGCTTGGGGTCGCGCGGCTGCTGCTGCTGGGGGTGCTGGCGCTGGTGCACCGGTTCATCGTGGCGCGGACCCTGCCGCCGATGCTCGATCCGGCCACCGGGCCGCTGATCAGCGTGCTGATCCCCTGCTTCAACGAGGAAAAGGTGATCGAGAGTTCGATCCGCCGGATCCTCGGCTCCAACTGGCCGCGGCTCGAGGTGATCGTGCTCGACGATGGCTCGACGGACCGCACGGCCGAGGTGGTCCGCAAGGCCTTCGCCGACGAACCCCGGGTGACGCTGATGGCCTTCGAGAACGGCGGCAAGGCGCGCGCGCTCAACAAGGGCCTGGTCAAGGCCTCGGGCGACGTGGTGGTTTCGCTGGACGCCGACACCCTGTTCCCGCCGGACACCTTGGCGCGGTTGGCCCGCTGGTTCGTCGATCCCCGGGTCGGCGCGGTTGCCGGCAACGCCCTGGTCGGCAACCGAGTCAACCTGATCACCCGCTGGCAGGCGCTGGAATATGTCACCGCCCAGAACCTCGAGCGCCGGGCGCTGGCCGCCCTGGGTGCGGTGACGGTGGTGCCTGGCGCGGTCGGCGCCTGGCGGCGGCAGGCGCTGACCGAACTCGGAGGCTATCCGGACGACACGCTCGCCGAAGACCAGGACCTGACCATCGCCATCCAGCGGGCCGGCTGGCGGGTGGAGTTCGACCCGCAGGCGCGGGCCTACACCGAGGCGCCGGAGACGGTGGGCGGCCTGCTGAAACAGCGGTTCCGCTGGTCGTTCGGGACCCTGCAGTGCCTGTGGAAACACCGAGCGGGGATGTTCGACACCAAACACCCGGTGCTAGGCTTCGTCGCGCTCCCGCAAATCTGGCTGTTCCAGATCGTGCTCAGCGCCATCGCGCCCCTGGTCGACCTGGCGGTGATCTGGTCGCTGATCTCGGCCGGCTACGCCTGGGCCTTCCACCCGCTGGAGTGGTCGCCGGACGACCTGTCGCGGCCGCTGTTCTACTGGGCGGCCTTCGTCTTCCTGGATCTGTCGGCCGGGGCCATCGGCATGGCGCTGGAGCGGCGCGCGCCCTGGGGCGACATGATCTGGCTGCCCATCCAGCGCTTCGGCTACCGCCAGCTGCTCTACTATGTGGTCGTCAAGTCGATCGACGCGGCGCTGCATGGCGCGCGGGTCGGCTGGGGCAAGCTGGAGCGCCGGGCGACCGCCGGCTTTGAAGGCGCCGGCTAGAACGGACCGCTATACGACCGCCCCGCGGTTGTCTTACCGGGAAGCGGCGCCTATAACCCCGGCCACTCGCCGCCTGGGCGCGGCGTATCTCCCGCAAGCGCGCCAGAGCCTCCTAAAGAGCGTCCATGAACATCCACGAGCATCAAGCCAAAGCCGTCCTCGCCGAATTCGGGGTGGCGGTTCCCAAGGGCTATGCAGCCTTCACTGTCGACGAGGCGGTGGACGCGGCCAAGAAGCTGGGGGGTCCGGTCTTCGTGGTGAAGTCGCAGATCCACGCCGGCGGCCGCGGCAAGGGGCGATTTGAAGGCCTTGGCCCGGAGGCCAAGGGCGGGGTGCGAGTGCTGAAGTCGGTCGACGACGTGAAGGCCTCGGCCAGCGAGATGCTGGGCCGGGTGCTGGTCACCGAGCAGACCGGGCCCAAGGGCAAGCAGGTCAACCGGCTCTATATCGAAGAGGGCGCGGCGATCGCGCGTGAACTCTATCTCTCCCTGCTGGTCGACCGGGAAACGAGCCGCGTGTCGGTGGTCGCCTCCACCGAGGGCGGCATGAGCATCGAGGACGTGGCCCACAACACGCCCGAGAAGATCGCGACGTTCTCCATCGACCCGGCGACGGGCGTCTGGCCGCACCACGGGCTGATGCTGGCGAGCACGCTGGCGCTCAAGGGCGACCTGGCGAAACAGGCCGGCAAGCTGCTCGGCCAACTCTATGCCGCCTTCCTCGCCAAGGACATGGCGATGCTGGAGATCAATCCGCTGATCGTCACGGCTGACGACCAACTTCGGGTGCTCGACGCCAAGGTGTCGTTCGACGACAACGCGCTGTTCCGCCATCCGGACATCCGCGAACTGCGCGACGAGACCGAGGAGGACCCCAAGGAGACCGAGGCCGCCAAGTACGACCTGTCCTATATCGCGCTGGACGGCGAGATCGGCTGCATGGTCAACGGCGCGGGCCTGGCCATGGCGACCATGGACATCATCAAGCTCTATGGCGCCGAGCCCGCCAACTTCCTCGACGTGGGTGGCGGCGCCGACGAGGCCAAGGTGACGGCGGCCTTCAAGATCATCATCGCCGACCCCAACGTGAAGGGGATCCTGGTCAACATCTTCGGCGGCATCGCGCGGTGCGATATCCTCGCCCAGGGCGTGGTGGCCGCGGTCAAGCAGGTGGGGCTGAAGGTCCCGTTGGTGGTGCGGCTGGAAGGCACCAACGCCGAGCTCGGCAAGCAAATTATAAACAACAGCGGCCTGAACGTCATCGCCGCCAACGACCTCTCCGACGGCGCCGAGAAGATCGTCAAGGCCGTGAGGGGCGCGGCGTGATAGCGGCTCGCGCTGCAGGAATGGGGGTCGCGTCGGCCTTTATCGGCGGGGCGGCTCTGGCGGGCGCGCAGTTTTCCGAGCTTGAGCGGGTATGCCTCAAGACACACGCTGATCCCCTGGCTGTCCTAAGTGCGGCCGATGCCTCGGGATGGTCGCCGACGCCAGCCAACGACAGCGGCCGTCAGGACGATCTTAGCCGCGTGAAGACGACTAAGACCGCCAAGCTGACTCTAACGGTCGAGGAGACGGCAGCCGCGGACGGCACGTTCAATCGCGTCTGCACCCTGACTTCGACGCCGGCCGATGCAGCCATTTTCGCCGACGCAGCAGCCTGGGCGAAGGTGCGACCGCTCGCGACGGACGCAGAGATTGTGGGCTACGGCTTCATCGAGCGTGACGGCCAGCATCTTGATAGCCAGAAGCCCGGAGACCTGCCGTCAGATTTCGACGTGCATTCGCATCTCCGCTATCTCGGCGTGATCGCAAAGCGTGGCCAATCGACCGCGATTTACACAGCCTCCGTGAAGAGCCCCAACTGAATGTCGATCCTGATCAACAAATCCACCCGGGTCATCTGCCAGGGCATCACCGGCGCCCAGGGCACCTTCCATTCCGAGCAGGCGATCGCCTACGGGACGAAAATGGTCGGCGGCGTCACGCCCGGCAAAGGCGGCGCGACGCACATCGGCCTGCCGGTCTTCAACACGGTGCTCGAGGCGGTGAAGCAGGAGGGCGCTGACGCCTCGGTGATCTACGTCCCGCCGCCCTTTGCCGCAGACTCGATCCTGGAAGCCATCGATGCGGAGATTCCGCTGATCATCTGCATCACCGAGGGCATCCCGGTGGCCGACATGGTCAAGGTGAAGCGCGCGCTGAGTGGCTCGAAATCCAGGCTGATCGGGCCCAATTGTCCCGGCGTGCTCACCCCGGATGAGTGCAAAATAGGCATCATGCCCGGGAACATCTTCAAGAAGGGCTCGGTGGGGGTGGTCTCGCGCTCCGGCACCCTTACCTATGAAGCCGTGTTCCAGACCACCCAGGTGGGCCTCGGCCAATCCACGGCCGTGGGTATCGGCGGCGACCCCGTGAAGGGCACCGAGTTCATCGACATGCTCGACATGTTCCTCAAGGACCCGGAGACCGAGTCGATCATCATGATCGGCGAGATCGGCGGCTCGGCCGAGGAAGATGCGGCGGAGTTCATCAGGAATTCACCAAACCGTAAGCCTATGGTCGGGTTCATCGCGGGACGCACCGCGCCGCCTGGTCGGCGCATGGGTCACGCGGGCGCGATCATCTCTGGCGGCAAAGGCGGCGCCGAGGACAAGATCGTCGCGATGGAAGCCGCGGGCATCCGCGTTTCTCCGTCGCCGGCGGCCTTGGGCACCACCCTGGTCGAGGTTCTCAAAGGCGCCTGAGGGCAGCCAACTTAGCGTTTAGGGCGGTCCGCGCTCGGCTCCTTTTTCTAGAAGCTCCGCGGTCCTGCTCAGGGAAAGCGGACGACATGGCGGACGACGCAGGTCTGATCAACGAGGTGCTCGCGGAGACCTCCTTCCTCTACGGCGGCAACGCGGCCTTCGTGGAAGACCTCTATGCGAAATGGTCGGCCGACCCGAACGGGGTCGAACCGTCCTGGCGCGCCTTCTTCGCCTCTCTGCACGACAATTCCGGCGACGTTCAACGCGCCGCCGCCGAGCCCGCCTGGATCAAGGCCGGCCCGCCCGCTGTCCGCCCCGACTGGCTCTCGGCCATCGACGGCCTGTGGCCGGCGGTGGAGGCCAAGGTCTCAGCCAGGATCACTGAGCGCCAACCCGCCGCCTCGGTCGACGCGGTGCGCGGCGCGACGCTCGACAGCCTGCGCGCCATCATGATGATCCGCGCCTATCGGATGCGCGGCCACCTGAAGGCCAATCTCGATCCGCTGGGCATCGCCACCACGCCGGGCGACGCCTCGGAGCTGGATCCGGCGACCTACGGCTTCTCCGAGGCCGACTTCGACCGGGAAATCTTCCTGGATTTCGTGCTTGGGCTGGAGACTGCCACGATCCGCGAGATCCTGGCGATCGTGCGGCGCACCTACTGCGGCAATGTCGGCGTGCAGTACATGCACATCTCCGACCCCAAGGAGAAGGCCTGGCTGCAGGCCCGCATCGAGGGTCGCGACAAGGAGATCGTCTTCACCAAGGAGGGCAAGGTCGCCATCCTCAAGAAGCTGATCGAGACCGAGGGCTTCGAGAAGTTCCTGCATCGCCGCTTCCCCGGCACCAAGCGCTTCGGCCTGGACGGCGGCGAGAGCCTGGTCCCGGCGCTGGAGCAGATCATCAAGCGCGGCGGCGCGCTGGGGGTGAAGGACATCATCGTCGGCATGCCGCACCGGGGCCGGCTCAACATCCTGGCCGCGGTGATGGGCAAGCCCTACCAGGTGATCTTCCACGAGTTCCAGGGCGGCTCGTCGCTGCCCAGCGACGTCGAAGGCTCGGGTGACGTGAAGTACCACCTGGGCGCCTCGTCGGACCGCGCGTTCGACGGCAACTCCGTCCACCTGTCGCTGACCGCCAACCCGAGCCACCTGGAGATCGTCAATCCGGTGGTGATCGGCAAGGCCCGCGCCAAGCAGGCCTTCGACCTTCGCCTGAGCCCGGACGCCGGCCGCGGGCACGTCATGCCGCTGTTGATGCACGGCGACGCGGCGTTCGCCGGCCAGGGCGTGGTGGCCGAGTGCTTCGCGCTCTCGCAGCTGCGCGGCTATGGCGTCGGCGGGACCATGCACTTCGTGGTCAACAACCAGATCGGCTTCACCACCAGCCCGAAGAACTCCAGGTCCTCGCCCTATCCGTCGGACGTGGCGCTGATGGTCGAGGCTCCGATCTTCCACGCCAACGGCGACGATCCGGAGGCCGTGGTGTTCGCCGCCAAGGTCGCCACCGAATACCGCCAGCAGTTCGGCAAGGATGTGGTGGTCGACATGTTCTGCTACCGCCGGTTCGGTCACAACGAGGGCGACGACCCGACGATGACCCAGCCGCTGATGTACGCGAAGATCAAGGATCACCCGACGGTTCGCGACCTCTACGCGACGCGGCTGGTCGGCGAAGGCACGGCGACCCGCGAGGAGGTCGATGGCTGGATCGCCGAGTTCGACAAGTTCCTCGACGCCGAGTTCGACAGCGGCAAGAGCTACCACGCCGACAAGGCCGACTGGCTGGACGGGAAGTGGTCGGGCCTGCGCCTGCCGGGCTCGGAAGAGAGCGGCGTCACCGGCGTGGCCAAGCAGAAACTCTTGGACCTCGGGCGCAAGATCACCTCGATCCCCGAGCGGATCAGCGTCCATAAGACCGTCGACCGGGTGATTGCCGGGCGGCGCGAGGCCATCGAATCCGGCAAGGACCTCGACTGGTCCACCGCCGAGTCCCTGGCCTTCGCCACCTTGCTGGACCAGGGCTATCCGGTGCGGCTGTCCGGCCAGGATTCGATCCGCGGCACCTTCACTCAGCGCCACTCCGGCATCGTCGACCAGCAGACCGAGGAAACCTATTTCCCGCTGCGCAACCTCGGCCCCGACCAGGCCCACTTCGAGGTGCTCAATTCGGCGCTTTCCGAAGAGGCGGTCCTCGGCTTCGAGTACGGCTTCTCGCTGACCGACCCCAACACCCTGGACATGTGGGAAGCCCAGTTCGGCGACTTCGCCAACGGCGCCCAGGTGGTCATCGACCAGTTCATCTGCTCGGGCGAGCGGAAATGGCTGCGGATGAGTGGGCTGGTCATGCTCCTGCCGCACGGCTACGAGGGCCAGGGTCCGGAGCATTCGTCGGCGCGGCTCGAGCGGTTCCTGCAGCTCTGCGCCGAGGACAACCTGCAGGTCATCAATCCGACGACGCCGGCCAACTATTACCACGCCCTGCGCCGCCAGATGATCCGCGAGTTCCGCAAGCCGCTGATCGTGATGACGCCCAAGAGCCTGCTGCGCCACAAGCGGGCGGTCTCCAGCCTCGCCGACCTGGCGGAGGGCACCAGCTTCCACCGGGTGATGATCGACGGCGCCGAGGCCGGTTGCGATGTGGGCGGCGTCACCCTCAAGCCCGACGACAAGATCACCCGGGTGATCGCCTGCTCCGGCAAGGTCTACTTCGACCTGGTCGACCACCGGGCCAAGACCGGCCGCGACGACATCTACCTGCTGCGCCTCGAGCAGTTCTATCCCTGGCCGCTGAAGTCGCTCTCGGGCGTGCTCAAGCGGTTCAAGAACGCCGAGCTGGTCTGGTGCCAGGAAGAACCGAAGAACATGGGCGGCTGGATGTTCGTCGATCCCTGGATCGAGCTCACCCTGGAGCGGTTGAACATCAAGGCCAGACGGGCCCGCTATGTCGGCCGCCCGGCCTCGGCGTCCACCGCAGCCGGCTTGATGACCCGCCACGTGAAAGAACTGGAAGCCTTCCTCACCGAAGCCTTCGCCTGACCGAGATCCGGTCGAACTTTGTTTGTGTCTGAAAAGATCTAAGGAGCGCATCCCCTATGGCCGACATCATGACGCCAGCGCTGGGTGAGTCCGTCACCGAAGCCACGGTGGCGCGCTGGACGAAGAAGGCCGGCGACGCGGTGCGCAAGGATGAGATCCTGGTCGAGCTGGAAACCGACAAGGTGAGCCTGGAAGTGGCCGCCCCGTCGGACGGGGTGCTGGAATCCATCGCCGCCGAGGAAGGCGCGACCGTCGAGCCCGGCGCCGTGCTGGGCAAGATCACCGAGGGCGCCGTTGCGGCGCCGAAAGCCAATGGCGCAAAGCCCGCCGAGGCGGCTCCCGCCCCCGCGCCCGTCCAGGCTGCTGAACCTGCCCCTGCGCCGAAGCCCGCGCCGACCGCCGCTGAACCTGTGCTGGCCCCGTCGGCCCAGCGGGTGGTGGCCGAGAACAAGCTTGATGCAGGCGCCATCGCCGGCACCGGCAAGGATGGGCGGATCACCAAGGGCGACGCGCTCGCCGCGCTGGATGCGCGCGCCAAGGCGCCTGCGCCGCCCGCCCCCTCCGCACCGCGCGAGGTGCATGCGCGCGAGGAGCGGGTGAAGATGACCCGCCTGCGCCAGACCATCGCGCGCCGGCTGAAGGAAGCCCAGAACAACGCCGCCATGCTGACCACCTTCAACGAGGTGGACATGAGCGCGATCATGGC
>JANXXK010000192.1 GCA_025350685.1 Alphaproteobacteria bacterium
CGCCGCCTGCCGGCCGATCGACGACAAACGCGGCACCAAGGAATATCGCATCAAGGTCGCGGGCGTTCTCGCCCGCCGGGCTGCACTGATTGCGTTAGAACGGGCGAGGAAGGGCTGATGGCAAAACATCACGTAACTGCAACGGTCAATGGCGACGCTGTGGAGTTCCTGTGCGAGACGCAGGAGACGCTGCTCGACGTCCTGCGCGACCAGTTGGGGCTGACCGGCACCAAGGAGGGCTGTTCGACGGGTGATTGCGGCGCCTGCAGCGTGATCCTGGACGGCCGGCTGGTATGCTCCTGCCTGGTGCTCGCCCCCGAGGTCGAGGGCGCGCGAGTGGAGACCATCGAGGGCATGGCCCAGGGCGGAGAGTTGCACTCCCTGCAGCAGAAGTTCCTGGAGCACGCGGCCCTGCAGTGCGGCTTCTGCACCCCGGGCCTGCTGGTCGCGGCCAAGGCCCTGCTGGACGCCCATCCCGAGCCCACCGAGAGCGAGGCGCGCTACTGGCTGGCCGGCAATCTCTGCCGCTGCACCGGTTACGACAAGATCATCCGGGCGGTCATGGACGCCGCCGCCGAGCTTCGCCAGGAGAGAGCCGCATGAGCGAGACCCTCGAAAAGCCCGCCGGCCAGACCGCGCTGAAGGTCGTCGGCACCCGCCCGATCCGCCCTGACGGCGCCGACAAGGTCACCGGCCGCGCCAACTATGGCGCCGACTTCAGCATGCCTGGCCAGCTGGTGGGCAAGATTCTGCGCAGCCCGCACGCCCACGCGAAGATCGTCTCGATCGACGCCAGCAAGGCGCGCGCCCTGCCCGGCGTGAAGGCCGTGGTCACTGCCGCCGACTTCCCCGACCTGGCCTCGGAGATGCACGACGGCGGCGAGCAGGCCTCAAACCTGCGCGACCTTTCGCTCAACGTCATGGCCCGAGGCAAGGCGCTGTACGACGGCCACGCGGTGGCCGCGGTCGCCGCGGTCTCGGCGGAGATCGCCGAGGAGGCGCTTAGCCGCATCAAGGTGACCTACGAGGTTCTGCCGCACGTGATTGAGGTGGAGGCCGCCATGGCGCCAGGCGCGCCGCTGCTGCACGACCACCTGTTCACCGAGGGCTTGGCCGCCCGTCCGCCTGCGCCCTCCAACATCGCGCGCCGGCACTACAACGAGCGCGGCGACATCGTCCAAGGTTTCGCCGCCGCCGACGTCATCGTCGAGCAGCGCTACGTCACCCAGGCGGTGCACCAGGGCTATATCGAGCCGCACGCCTGCGTCGCGGCCTGGGCCGAGGACGGCCGCTGCGAGGTTTGGAGTTCCAGCCAGGGCCAGTTCATGGTCCGCACCTACTGCGCCAAGGTGCTGGGCCTGGAAATCTCCGACATCCGGGTCACCCCCGCCGAGATCGGCGGGGGCTTCGGCGGCAAGACCACGGTCTATCTCGAGCCGGTGGCGCTGGCCCTGTCGCGGGCCAGCGGCTTTCCGGTGAAGATGGTCATGGCCCGCGAGGATGTGTTCCGCGCCACCGGACCCACCTCGGGCGCGGTGATGTACGTGAAACTCGGCGCCAAGGCGGATGGGACAATCACCGCGGCGACCGTGGAGCTGAAGTTCCAGGCCGGGGCCTTCCCGGGATCGCCAGTGGGGGCGGCCTGCATGACCGCGCTGGCCTGCTACGACATCGCCAACTTCACCATCCTCGGCTGGGACGTGGTCACCAACTCGCCCAAGGTCGCCGCCTATCGCGCGCCCGGGGCCCCGATCGCGGCCTTCGCGGTCGAGAGCGCCGTGGACGAGCTGGCCCGTAAGCTCAAAATCGACCCAATCGCCATCCGCGAGACCAACGCGGTGCGCAACGGCGCCAAGGCGGCCTATGGGCCCACCTACCGCGATATCGGCTACGTCGAGACCCTGGCCGCCATCCGCGACAGCGGGCACTACAAGGCCCCGCTCGGTCCAAACCAGGGCCGCGGCGTCGCCGTGGGCTTCTGGTTCAACGTCGGCGGCGAGAGCACGGCTGCGGTGCACATCGGCGAGGACGGCAGCGCGGTGGTGGTCACCGGCAACCCCGACATCGGCGGTAGCCGCGCGGCCATGGCGATGATGGCCGCCGAGACCCTTGGCCTTCCGGTCGAGAAGGTCCGGCCGATGATCGCCGATACTGCGTCTATCGGCTATTCGATGCTGACCGGCGGCAGCCGCACGACGTTCGCCA
>JANXXK010000203.1 GCA_025350685.1 Alphaproteobacteria bacterium
GCCAAGCGCGACGAGAAGAAGAAGCAGGCGGGCGGCTGGGCAACGGCCTATCAGCCCGACCGCTGGCGCGGCGTGAAGCCGGAATTCTCGCTGATCGACGCCGACACCGGCGAAGAGGTGGCCCCGGCCGGCACCAAGATCTCCGCCCGCAACGCCAAGAAGTTCGCCGACGCGGGTCTGAAGACCCTGCTGCTGGCCCCCGAGGCGCTGACCGGCAAGTACCTCGCCAAGGACCTGGTCAACCACACCACCGGCGAAATCTACGCCGAGGCCGGCGATGAGCTGAACCCGGAGCTGCTCGCGGCCCTGGAAGAGCAGGGCTTCGACACCCTCGACGTGCTCGACATCGACGACGTCACCGTCGGCGCCTACATGCGCAACACCCTGCGCGTCGATAAGAACACCGCCCGCGAGGACGCGCTGTTCGACATCTACCGGGTCATGCGCCCGGGCGAGCCGCCGACGGTGGAAGCCGCCGAGGCGATGTTCAAGTCGCTGTTCTTCGACTCAGAGCGCTACGACCTCTCCTCGGTCGGCCGCGTGAAGATGAACATGCGCCTGGAGCTCGACTGCCCCGACGACGTGCGTGTGGTCCGCAAGGACGACGTGCTGGCGGTGCTGAAGACCCTGGTCGGCCTGCGCGACGGCCGCGGCGAGATCGACGACATCGACAACCTCGGCAACCGCCGGGTCCGCTCGGTCGGCGAACTCTTGGAAAACCAGTACCGCGTGGGCCTGCTGCGCATGGAACGCGCGATCAAGGAGCGCATGAGCTCGGTCGATATCGACACGGTCATGCCGCACGACCTGATCAACGCCAAGCCCGCCGCCGCGGCGGTCCGCGAGTTCTTCGGCTCCAGCCAGCTCTCGCAGTTCATGGACCAGACCAACCCGCTGTCGGAAATCACCCACAAGCGGCGCCTCTCGGCGCTCGGCCCGGGCGGTCTGACCCGCGAGCGCGCCGGTTTCGAAGTCCGCGACGTGCACCCGACCCACTACGGCCGGATCTGCCCGATCGAGACACCGGAAGGCCCGAACATCGGCCTGATCAACAGCCTCGCCACCCACGCGGTGGTCAACAAGTACGGCTTCATCGAGAGCCCGTACCGGCGGATCAAGGACGGCAAGACCACCGACGAGGTCGTCTACATGTCGGCCATGGAAGAGGCCAAGCACGTCATCGCCCAGGCCAACATCAAGCTGGACAACGGCCGGATCGTCGACGAGCTGGTCCCCGGCCGGATCAACGGCGAGCCCGGCTTGCTGCCCCGCGCCGACGTTGACCTGATGGACGTCAGCCCCAAGCAGGTGGTTTCGGTGGCCGCCTCGCTGATCCCGTTCCTGGAAAACGATGACGCCAACCGCGCGCTCATGGGCTCCAACATGCAGAAGCAGGCGGTGCCGCTCATCCAGACGGATGCGCCGCTGGTCGGCACCGGCATGGAAGCCATCGTCGCCGTTGACTCCGGCGCCGTCGTGGTGGCCCGCCGGCCCGGCGTGATCGAGCAGATCGACGGCACCCGCATCGTCGTCCGTGCGACCGAAGAGACCGACCCGACCCAGCCCGGCGTCGACATCTACCGCTTGCAGAAGTTCCAGCGCTCCAACACCTCCACCTGCATCAACCAGCGTCCGCTGGTGCGTGTGGGCGACAAGGTCCGCGAAGGTGACGTGATCGCCGACGGCCCGTCGACGGAGCTGGGCGAGCTGGCGCTGGGGCGTAACACCCTCGTCGCCTTCATGCCCTGGAATGGCTACAACTTCGAAGACTCGATCCTGATCTCCGAGCGCATCGTGCGCGACGACATCTTCACCTCGATCCACATCGAGGAGTTCGAGGTCATGGCCCGCGACACCAAGCTGGGTCCGGAAGAAATCACCCGCGATATCCCCAACGTCGGCGAGGAGGCGCTCCGCAACCTTGACGAGGCCGGCATCGTGGCGATCGGCGCCGAGGTCCTGCCGGGCGATATCCTGGTGGGCAAGGTCACGCCCAAGGGCGAGAGCCCGATGACGCCGGAAGAAAAGCTGCTGCGCGCCATCTTCGGCGAAAAGGCCTCCGACGTGCGCGACACC
>JANXXK010000240.1 GCA_025350685.1 Alphaproteobacteria bacterium
GCGATCACCACGTCGCCGTTGCCGATGTCGAAGTTCTCGCCCTCGACCTTGAACCGCTCGCCGAGCGCGCCCGGCTTGTTGAACACGTCGCCGTCCATGGCCGCCTTGAATTCGGCCGCCGCGTCGGTGAGCACCACGCGGTCCTGCGGACGCTTCGGACCGGCCAGCGAGGGCACGACGCTCGCCAGGTCCAGCTCCACGGTGTCGGTGAACACCGGATCCGGGTCGGTCGGCTCGCGCCACATCCCCTGGGCCTTGGCGTAGGCCTCGACCAGGGCCACGCGGGCCGGCTCGCGGTTGGTAGCGGCCAGGTAGTCCAGCGTCGCCTGGGTGATCGGGAAGAAGCCGCAGGTGGCGCCGTATTCCGGGGCCATGTTGGCGATCGTCGCCTGGTCTTCCAGGGTCATGTTGGCCAGGCCCGGGCCGTAGAATTCCACGAACTTGCCGACCACGCCCTTTTTGCGCAGCATCTGGGTGACGGTGAGCACCAGGTCGGTGGCCGTCGAGCCTTCCGGCAGCTTGCCATCCAGCCGGAAGCCGATGACCTCGGGGATCAGCATCGGGATCGGCTGGCCGAGCATGGCCGCCTCGGCTTCGATGCCGCCCACGCCCCAGCCCAGCACCGCCAGGCCGTTGATCATGGTGGTATGGCTGTCGGTGCCGACCACGGTGTCAGGATAGGCGAGCGTCGGACCCTCGTCGGAGTTGGTCCACACCGTCTGGGCCAGGTACTCGAGGTTCACCTGGTGACAGATGCCGGTGCCGGGCGGCACCACGCGGAAGTTGTTGAACGCCGAGGAGCCCCAGCGCAGGAAGTTATAGCGCTCGATGTTGCGCTCATATTCGCGCTCGACGTTCGCGCCGAAGGCCTTGGCGGTGCCGAAATAGTCGACCATCACCGAGTGGTCGATCACCAGGTCCACTGGGGTCAGCGGATTGATCTTCTCCGGATTGGCGCCCAGCTTGGTCATGGCGTCGCGCATGGCGGCCAGGTCGACCACCGCCGGGACGCCGGTGAAGTCCTGCATCAGCACGCGCGCCGGGCGGAAGCTGATCTCGTGCTCGACGGAGCCCTTGTTGTCGGTCCAGGCCGCCAGCGCGCGCAGGTCGTCGCCACTGACGGAATCGCCGTCTTCGTTGCGCAGCAGGTTCTCGAGCAGCACCTTCATCGAGATCGGCAGGCGCGAAACGCCGGAAAGTCCGGCTTCCTCGGCCGCCGGAAGGCTGTAGTAAGCGTAGGTCTTGTCACCCACCACGAGCTCGCGGCGGGTTTTCAGGCTGTCGATAGACGCCATGTGGGGAGATCCTCTCTCTGTTCCCAGCCGCACCACGCCAGCCCCGAGGATCGCGCGCTTGCGGAGACGGACACACAGCGTCCGGTCCAGCGCGGCGAGGGTCCCCCGAGAGGGCGGCGGCCGCGCGCTACATAGGCCGAAGCGTGTTGCGCGTCCATGAGCGGCCAAGCTTGACCTTGGCGCCCGCCTGCTCCACCCCGGACTCTGTCCTATGATAGACGCGCTCACGCTTGACCGTGCGGCGGTGCAGCGGGGCGGCCGGCTGTTGTTCGCCGACCTGTCGCTGAGCCTGGTCGCCGGCCAGGCCTGCGCGCTCACCGGCGCCAACGGCGCGGGCAAGACCAGCCTGCTGCGCGCGGTCGCCGGCCTTGTGCCCCTGGAGGCCGGCGCCGTCGGCTTCGGCGGCCTCGACCCCACCGAGGCGCGCGGCGCCGGCCTGCACCTGATCGGCCACCAGGACGGGCTGAAACCGGCCCGGACCACGCGCGAGGAGCTCAGCTTCTGGAGCCACTGGTGCGGCGGCGACGCGGCGGCCATCGATGAGGCGACCCAGGCCCTCGATCTCGGCCCACTGATGGACCTGGAGGTCCGCCGGCTCTCTGCCGGCCAGCGGCGGCGCCTGGCGCTCGCCCGGCTACTCGCCGCGCCCCGGCCGCTCTGGCTGCTGGACGAGCCGCTGAGCCCGCTCGACGCCGGCTGGCGTACGCGCTTCGGGGCGATGATGCAGGCGCACCTGAAGGGCGGCGGCCTGATCCTGGCCGCCGTGCACGATCCGCTGCCGATCAAGGCCAAGACGCTGGAGATCGGCGCCCAAGGAGCCGGCGAATGAGCCGGCTGGGGACTCTCTTGGCGCGCGAGACGGCGCTCGCCTGGGGCCGGGGCGGGGGTCCACTGGTCAGCGTCGGCTTCTACGCCGGCGTCGCCACCCTGCTGCCGCTGGCCATCGGCCCAGAGCCGGCCAGGCTCGCGGCCATCGCGCCGGGCGCCGCCTGGGTGGCCCTGGCGCTCGCCTCGCTGCTGTCGCTGGACCGCCTGTTCGAACGCGACTTCGAGGACGGGGCGCTGGACCATCTGGCGCTGTCGCCGGTTCCTCTGGAGCTGACCTGCGCGGTCAAGTGCCTGGGCCAGTGGCTGGCCACCGGCGCGCCGCTGGCGTTGGCCGCGCCGATCGCCGCCATCGGCCTGGGGGCGAAGCTGGACATGACCCCGCTGATCCTCGCCTGCGCGCTGATCGGCGGCCTCGCCTTCGCCTTCACCGGCGGGATCGGCGCGGCGCTCAGCCTGGGCGCGCGGCGCGGCGGCCTGCTCACCGCGGTGATCGTGCTCCCGCTGTTCGTACCCCCAGTTATCTTCGGCGGGGGCGCTCTGGCGGCCTTCGCCGGCGGACTGCCCTGGCCTGGCGGGTTCATCCTGCTGGCCGCCTACGCCGCCGCCGCCGTAGCCCTGGGCCCGCTGGCCATGGCCGCAGCCTGCCGCAACGCGCTTAGCTGACCTTCCGGAGCCGCGTGAAGATTACCAAAGCTTCACCTCGCATGGCGCCGTTTCGCCAATATCGGCGGTGACCTTGTAAGCTGAACCTTTGAAGGGAGACTTCGCATGTCACGGCCACCGTCACGCCTGCGCCTGGGCTACATTGCCGGGGCCGCGTTCGCCCTTTGCGCCTCAGCAAGCGTCGCCGCCTACGCCCAGACCGCCGCCACCGCCCAGAGCCAGGCGGACGCCGACGCCGCCCCCGTCGCAAAAGGGGGGGCGGAACAGCGGGCCGATCACAGCGAGCTGCGCTCGGAGCACTACGAGCGTCGTGCGGAACACAGCGAACGGATGGCGGGCAACGAAGAGCGCCGCATCGTGATCCTGCAGGACGGCCAGGGCCATCATCACATGGACCAGAGTGAGCACCTGCGCACCATGCTGCAGCTGAAGCCCGGCCAGGAGGCCGCGCTCACCGCCTACCTCGCCGCGGTGAAGCCCGACCACGACCACGAACACATGGTCATGATGTCCGACCATGGCGGCGGCCACGCTGGGGCCCATGATGCCGCAAAGACCACGCCCGAGCGCCTCGCCGAGATGGAAAAGCGCATGGCCGACAGCCAGGCCCGGGCCCGCGTCCGCATCGACGCCACCCGCAAGTTCTACGGCCAGCTCGAGCCTTCGCAGAAGAAGGCCTTCGACGAGATGCCGATGCTGATGATCGGTCCGATCGGCCCCATCGGTCCGATGATGATGCCCGGCCCGATGAAGGTGCGCTTCGAGCATCCGCCGATGCCGCCCATGCCCCCGATCCCCCCCGAGGCGCCGGTCCCGCCGCGCGGCTAAGAGTCCAGGCCCCGCCACGGCTCCGGCTTGCCGGGGCTGTTGGCGCGGTCTAATCCCGCCGCATGCTCCCGGCGCCCGCATTCCTGACGAACCCCGAGCGGTTCATGGCGTTTTCGCGGTGGGCCGCACCGATGTTCGGGGCGATCGCCGTCGCCCTTGCCGTGGTCGGCCTCTATCTCGGCTGGACGGCGCCCGAGGACTACCAGCAGGGCGCCACTGTCCGCATCCTCTTCATCCACATCCCGGCCGCCTGGATGAGCGAGTTCGTCTACGCCTGCATGGCCGTCGCCAGCCTGCTGGCGCTGGTCTTCCGCCATGTGCTGGCCGACGCCGCCGCCCAGGCCGCCGCGCCGCTGGGCGCGGGCTTCACCGTCCTGGCGCTGGCCACCGGCTCGCTCTGGGGCCGGCCGATGTGGGGAACCTACTGGGTCTGGGACGCACGGCTGACATCGGTCCTCGCGCTCTTGCTGATCTATGTCGCCTACATGGCGCTGCGGGCCTCGATCGACGATGAGACCAAAGGCGCGCGGGCTGCGGCGATCCTGGCCCTGGTGGGCGCGGTGAACCTGCCGATCATTCACTACAGCGTCACCTGGTGGAACACCCTGCACCAGGGGCCTTCGGTATTCCGCGCCGGCGGCTCGGCGCTCGCGCCGGTGTTCTACTGGCCGGCCATCCTGCTGGCGCTCGCCTATATGTCGGCCTTCGGCTCGCTATGGCTGGTGCGCATCCGCGGTGAGATCTGGCGCCGCCGCGCCGAGGCCGCCGCCCTCAGAGCCGCCCGAGCTTAGGAAAGGGAGAGCCTAGGCATGCTGCACCTGGAAACCGGCAAGTACGCCTTCTTCGTCTGGACGGCCTACGCGATCACCGCCCTGGTCTACGCCATCCTGATCGCCGGCGCGCTCAGCCACGCCCGGCGCTGGAAGAAGCGCGCCGAGGCGCTGGCCCGCAAATGAACCGCTGGGTCGCGGCCCTGCCGCTGGTCGCCGTCGCGGGCCTGGCGATCCTCTTCGCCGGCTACGCCCTGCATCACGACCCCCACGTCCAGCCGCAGGCCCTGGTCGGCAAGCCAATGCCGGACCTGACGCTGCCCAGCCTCGACGATGGCGCCCAGGTCCGCCTGAAGGACGCGCTGAAGGACGGCCCGGTGCTGGTCAATTTCTACGCCTCCTGGTGCGGTCCCTGCGAGCTCGACCAGCCGGCGCTCCTGGGCATCAAGGACAAGGGCGTCCACATCATCGGCATCGCCTACGAGGACGTCCCGCCGCGGGGGAGCCACGAGAAGACCAAGGCCTTCCTGGCCCGCCTCGGCGATCCCTTCCTCGCGCGCCTGACCGACGACGACGGCCGCGCGGGCGTCGATTTCGGCATCACCGGGGTGCCGGAGACCTACCTGGTGGCCCGGAACGGCCAGATCCTGGCCAAGCACACCGGCCCCCTCGGCCGCGAGGAGGCCCAGGCCCTGGCCCACCGCGCGTTAACCGGGCGTTGAGCCGGACGGGCCAGATTGGCCGGGCGTTAACCATAAGCCCGAGCCGCAAGCCCCGTGACGCCGATCCGTCCAAACGCCTACCCGGTCCAGCCGGCCGCCAACCCGGCGGCGGATGCTGCGCGGACGGCGGCGCAGCGGGCCTTCTTCGACCAGGCCCTCGGCCGGGCCAATGCCCCGACCCAGGCCCCAGCGACCCAGGCCCCCGCCGCACCGGCGTTTCGACCTGCGCCGGCCCCGGTTTCCGCTCCTGTCCAACGGGCCCAGATCATCCCCGATCCGGCCGCCGCGGAGCCCACCAGGGTCCTGCGCCCGGGATCCCTGCTCGACATCCGGGTGTGAGCCTACGGTCCCGCTACTGCTTAAGCTGTTAGAATAATTAACTTTCTGAAAGTAGGAACGCTCCCGGCTGATGGGGGTTACGGCGGTCATGACCAGTCGGGACCAGCGCATCTACGAAGAGGCTGCCGCGCTCTGGAAAGAGCTTTTCCGCGATCCGCCGCCGGCGCAGATCAGCGGCGGCGACCTGCTGGCCATCATCACAGGCAGACTTGGCGACCCGAACTACAACCGCCTGCGCTCACCCTATTTGCGGCCATCGACCATCACCATGCCGGCGACGATCACCGGCGGGGACGAAACCCGCGCCTGACACCTCCTCGCCCCCGGCGCAGCCGAGAGGGGAAGAGGGGAGAGGTGATTCTAAGCGACTTTCTTCTTGGCTTTCTTGGCCGCCTTAGCCTTGCCGCCGCCCTTAGGCGGTTTGGGGTGCGGCTTGGCCGGGTTCTCCGCCTTCGCGGCCTTGGCCGGTTTCGCCACCTTGGCCGGCTTCTTCTCGGCGCCCGACTTCTTGTCCAGGTCCTTCTTCACCAGGTCCTGCAGCAGACTGACGAAGGCCGAGCGCCGCCCGCCGCCGGAGATCAGCTTCAGCACGCGTGCGTCCACTGCGGCCATTCGCGGGCTCGCCTCGACGAGCGCCGCGTGGCCGGCGTCGGTCAGGCGCACGGCGTTGGCCCGCGCATCCAGGGTTGAGCGCTCCCGCTCCAGCAGGTTCTTCTCGATCATCCGCCGCGCCATGTCGGCCAGAGTCGAGCGGTCGATGCCGGTGATCCGCACAAGGTCGGCCTGGGTCGCGCCCGCATTCGCTTCGGCCGCGGCCAGCACAGCGAACTGCCGCTGGGTGATCGCCGCCTCGCCAAATTCCTCGGCGTAGAGGTCCAGCGCCCGCTGCAGGGCGCGATGCAACAGGTGGCTGGGCGAACGATCGAGGGCGGCAATGCCCCCCTTCGCGCCGGACTTGGTCTTGGCCATCGCTATCCCCCCGCAAAGCTCCCCGCGACGCTAGAGGGCGATTGCGTCGTTTTGATTACAGACGCTCCGTGGGCGGCCTAGCACGCCATCAGGTAGCGTCCGAGGGGGGCGGCGGTTCCGTCGCCGGCTCCTCATCCGGCATGTGCTTCATCATCAGCGGCGTCTGGCTCATGGCGAAGAGGAAGATCAGGATCGCCACCCCCGGGAATTTGAAGAAGGCCCAGACCACCGTGCTCTGCGTGCGCCACACCGCCTCGTTGGCGATGGCCAGCGCGAAGAAGAACAGGGCGTAGCGCAGCGTAAGTATGCGGACGACCGGATCTGGCAGGTGGAAGGCGTCGCCCATCAGCGCCTTCAGCGGGTTCTTGCCGCGCACCAGGCCGGTCATCAGGAACAGTCCGAACGCCGTGTAGAGGATGGTGGGCTTGATCTTGATGAAGCGCGCGTCGTGGAAAAACAGTGTCAGGCCGCCGAAGATCAGCCCAAGGACCGCGGTCACCAGCGGCATCGGCGCCAGGCGTCGCTCCCAGACGAGCCCCACCATGATCGCCAGGAGCGAGCCGCCGACGATGGCCCAGCTGGCGATAATCGCGCTGTCGTCATCGCTATGGTGGGTGAGCCGCATCACCAGCAGCGTCGCGAGGAAGATCGCCAGGCCCGCGTAGTTCACGAACCAGTGGACCCACGTCGGCGCGTTGCGCCGCGGAGTTTCGGAGAGGCTCATCGCACCGGCTCCTCAAGGCCCACCAGCGAACGGGCGAAGGCGTGCGCGTCGAACGGCTGCAGGTCGTCGATCCCCTCGCCCACGCCGATCAGCTTGATCGGACTGTCCGAAGCCTGCGCCACCGGCACCAGCACCCCGCCGCGCGCGGTGCCGTCGAGCTTGGTCATGACGATGCCGGAAACCCCGATCTGGTTGCCGAAGATGTTTTCCTGGGCGAGCGCATTGCGCCCCACCGTGGCGTCGAGCACCAGCAGGGTCTCGTGCGGCGCGTCCGGATCGAGCTTCTTCACCACGCGGATGATCTTCAGGAGCTCGTCCATCAGACCCTGCTTGTTCTGCAGCCGCCCGGCGGTATCGATCAGCACCACGTCGTAGTCCTGTGCCTTGGCCCGCTCCATCGCCTCGAACGCCAGGCCCGCCGCGTCGGAGTTCATCGGGCGGCTCATGAAATCGGCGCCCGCCCGTTCGGCCCAGATCTTCAGCTGCTCGACGGCGGCGGCGCGGAAGGTGTCGCCGGCCACCACCAGCACCTTGGCGCCGCGCGAGGTCAGGTCCGACGCGATCTTGCCGAGCGTCGTGGTCTTGCCCGAGCCGTTGACCCCGATGAACAGAACCACATAGGGCCGGGGCCCCGACAGCGCGTCGAAGTCGCCCTGGCGCGAGCTGAGCTCGTCGCCGATCGCCTGGGCCAGCGCCTCCTTGATCTCGTCTTCGGAGACCTGCTTGCCGAATTTCTCGTCGGAGAAGCGCTGGGTGATCCGCGCGGCGGAGTGCGGGCCGAGGTCGGCCTCGATCAGCATCTCCTCCAGCTCGTCGAGCTTGGCCTGGTCCAGCGGCTCCCTCGCGACGAAGACCTGGGCGATCTGCTCGGTCATCTGCTTGGACGAGCGCGTCAGGCCGGCCGTCAGCTTCTGGAACCAGCCGCGTTTGGGTTCGGTCATGGGGGCGCTAATAGCGGGCCACTTGCGCGGCGTCACCCTAGCACGCGAGGGTGCGCTCCTATGGATCGCCTCGCCATCACCCTCACAGTGCTCGATGCCCTCGCGATGGCGGCGTTCGCGGCGACCGGCAGACCGGCGGGATGGCTGGGGCGTGGGCGATGAAGCGGCTGCCGATCTACCTGGCGATCACCTTCCTGATCAGCTGGGGGTCGTGGTGGACCTTGGTCGGCGCCATTCCGCCCGGCAGCTCGGTCGCTGGCTCGGGCCTCTTCAGCCTGCTCTACCTGCTTGGCGGTTTCGGGCCGGCGATCGGTGCGCTGGCGGCCGTCGCCGCCACACCGGACGAGGGCTCGCTCAAAGACTACGGCGCCCGCCTTTTCCGTTGGAGGGTCGGCCTTTTCTGGTGGCTCGCCCTGCTGGCGGCGCCGGTCGCCTTCGCCTTGCTCAAGGAATGGACCGCGGTCTGGGTCGGCCAGGGCGTCGTGCATCCCGCATCCCTCAGGCCGCTGGCGAACGCGTTCGTGCTTTTCCCCTCAATGATCATCGGCGGCGGGCTGGAGGAGCTTGGCTGGCGCGGCGTCGCCCAGCCGGCGGCCGAGCGGCGGGCGTCCCGTCTCGTCGCAGCCCTTAGCGTGGGCGCTGTCTGGGCCCTGTGGCACCTGCCGCTGTTCCTCATCGCCGGCGCGCCGCAGGCGGGACGGAACTTTCCCCTGTTCGCGGCGGACGTGTTGGCCAACGCGATCTTGTTGGCCTGGATCTACGCTGGCACGCGAAGCATCCTGTGTTGCCTGCTCTTTCATGCCCTTGGCAACACCGTGACCGCCTTGGGTCTCCTGGCTATCGGCCCGCCGGCGGGAGCCGCCTGGATCGCCGTCGGCGTGAAGCTCGCAGCGGCCATTCTGCTGCTGATGACCGCGCCGAGGCGCGCGAAGGATCAACCGGCCACGACCTGACGGCCACGGGGAGCTTACAGCGGGCCACTTGCGCGGCGTCACCCAGGCACGCGAGGGTGCGCCGCCATGGACCGGCTTACCGTCACCCTCACCGTTCTCGACTACGCCGCCGTGGCAGTGTTCGGCGCCACCGGCGCCCTGGCGGCCGCGCGGCGCAAGCACGACATCGTCACCTTCGGCTTCTTCGCCGCGGTCACCGGCGTCGGCGGCGGCACGCTTCGCGACCTCTTGATCGGGGCGCCGGTGTTCTGGGTCGCCCGGCCGGACTATCTGCTGGCCTGCCTGGCCGCCGCCGCCGCGGTCTGGGTCCTGGGCCCCAGGCGTTTCCGCCCCAGCATCCTCACCTGGCTCGACGCGGTGGGCATGGCCGCCTACGCCGTGGTCGGCGCGCTCAAGGCTCAGTCGCTAGGGGTCCCGCCGTTCTCCGCTGTGGTCATGGGCGTGCTCACCGCCACCTTCGGTGGGGTGATCCGCGACGTCCTGGCCCACGAGCCCTCGGTCCTGCTGCAGCGCCAACTCTACGTCACTCCGGCGCTCGCCGGCGCGGGCGCGTTCGTGCTGCTGGGCCAGGCCGGCGTCCCGACCACCGTCGCCGGTGTGATCGGCTTCGCGGTCGCGTTCGGGATCCGCGCGGGCGCGATCCTTTGGCGCTGGGCCCTGCCGGGCTTCGGCGGCCCGCTGCCGGAAGACGAGGCTCCTTAGGCCCTCGGCGGCCAGGCTTCGGTATCGTGATCCGGGTGCTGGTAGGAGACGATGCCGGCCAGGTAGGCGGCGGCCTTCGGCTCGTCGGTGGGATGGCGCGGCAGGTCCGCCAGGGTCTCGAACCAGGGCAGGCGGCTCGGGCTATCCAGCTGCTCGACCAGCCGGATCGAGGCGGGATCGTCGAAGGCGCCGATGGCCAGGCTGATGAGCCCACCGACGTGCTCGAAAGTCAGCGGTGTGCCGCAGTCCGCACAGAAGCCGCGCCAGATCTTGTTGGAACTCTGGAAGCGCCGCCGTTCGCCCCGCGTCCAGGTCAGTGTCCCGGCGGTGACCTCGGCATAGGGGCCGAACACGCCGCCGGTCGCCTTCTGGCACATCCGGCAGTGGCAGATGCTGGCCTCGCCGAGCTCATCGTCCACGCGGAACCGCACCGCGCCGCATTGGCAGCCGCCGCTCCGGCTCATTCCGCAGCCTCCATCGCCCGGGTCCGCGCATGCGCGCGTCGTCCATCGTGGCCGCTGACCTCGAACGCGATGATTTCGCCCACCGGCGCCTCGCCCTCGAACGTGATCTCGGTGAAGTCGTCGGCTCGAGCCGCGCCGTCCCGCTCCACCAGACCCATCAGCACACGCCCGACCTGGCGATCCAGATGCCGCGCCAGCGCCGCCGCGCCCGCCGCCCGCAGGCGCGCCGCGCGGGCCTTGATCTCGGAGCCCTTCACCGCCGGCATCCGCGCCGCCGGCGTGCCGGGCCGGGCGCTGTAGGGGAAGACGTGCAGGAACGACAGCCCCGCCTCTTCCACCAGCGACAGGGTGTTCTCGAACATCGCCTCGGTCTCGGTCGGGAAGCCGGCGATCAGGTCCGCGCCGAAGGCCGTGTCCGGCCGCACCGCGCGCACCTCGGCGATCAGCTTCAGCGCATCGGCGCGGTTGTGCCGGCGCTTCATCCGCTTGAGGATCATGTCGTCGCCCGCCTGCAGCGACAGGTGCAGGTAGGGCATCAGCCGCGGTTCGCGCGCCAGGCAGACCATCAGGTCGGGATCGATCTCGGCCGCGTCGATCGACGATAGCCTGAGCCGCGGCAGTTCCGGAACCAGCTTCAGGATCCGCCCCACCAGCTGGCCCAGCGTCGGCTGGCCCGGCAGGTCTGTCCCCCAGCTGGTCACGTCGACGCCGGTCAGCACCACCTCGCGGTAGCCCTGGGCGGCCAGGCGCTTCACCTGCGCCACCACCTCGCCTGCCGCCGCCGAGCGCGAATTGCCCCGACCGAACGGGATGATGCAGAAGGTGCAGCGGTGGTCGCAGCCGTTCTGCACCTCCACATAGGCCCGCGCGCGATCCTTCAGCCCGTCAATCAGGTGGCCGGCGGTCTCGCGCACGCTCATGATGTCGTTGACCCGCACCCGGCCGAGCTCCGGGGCTCGCACATAGGACCCCGCCGCCGTCTTCTCCGCATTGCCCAGCACCAGGTCGACCTCGGGCATGGCCGCGAACGCCGCGGGGTCGATCTGCGCCGCGCAGCCGGTGACGATCAGCTTCGCGCCCGGCCGCTCGCGCCGCGCCTTGCGGATCGCCTGGCGCGCCTGGCGCACCGCCTCGCCGGTCACTGCGCAGGTGTTGAACACCACCGCGTCGCTCAGGCCATCGGCCGCCGCCTGCTTGCGAATGATCTCGCTCTCATAGGCGTTCAGCCGGCAGCCAAACGTGATGACGTCGACGGCTTGCCCGGCGGCGCCGTCATCTCCGAACGTCGCGCCGGCCGCGTGTCCGGGATCCAGTTCCTGGACGTCCTGGCTCACGGCAGGCGCCCCGCGAAGTCCACCGCCGCCGGGCCGGTCATCACCACGTGGTCGTCGGCGCGCCACTCGATCAGCAGTTCGCCGCCATCGACCGCCACGGTCGCTGTGCGGTCGGTGAGGCCGCGCCGCGCCGCCGCCACCAGGGCCGCGCAGGCGCCGGTGCCGCAGGCCTGGGTCAGCCCGGCGCCCCGCTCCCAGACCTTCAGCGCGATACGGTCGCGGCCCAGGACCTGGGCGAAGCCCACATTGACGCCTTGCGGGAACAGCGGATGCCGCTCAACCACCGGCCCGACGCTGCGCACCAGCGCCTCGTCCAGTTCGCTCACAAAGAACACCACGTGCGGATTGCCCATGGAGACGCAGGCGCCCGGCTCGGCCATGGCGGGGTGCAGCGGCACGCCCAGCGTCACCGTGTCCTGCTCATCGGCCAGCGGGATGTCGCGCCAGCCGAGCCCCGGCGTGCCCATGTCGACGCTGACCAAGCGCTCGCCGGCGCGGGTGGCGACCAGCAGGCCCGCACGGCTTTCCATCACGGCGTGGTCCGAACCCTTGGCCTGCATCAGCAGCCAGCCCACGCAGCGCGTGCCGTTGCCGCAGGCGGAAATCTCCTCGCCATCGGCGTTCCAGAACCGCACCCGGGCATCGACCCCTTCGCCGCGCTCGATGGAGATCACCTGGTCGCAGCCGACGCCGCTGGTCCGGTCGGCGATGGCGCGCACCTCCGCAGCCGTCGGCGCGAACGGGGCGCTGCGGGCCTCGACCACGACAAAGTCGTTGCCGAGCCCGTTCATCTTCAGGAACGGACGGCTCATCGGGGCGGACATATAGGCGAAGACAGTCCCGGACGCACGCGACCCAAGACAAGGTCGTTTCAGCAGGGCTAGAAACGCGGGCATGAAAGCCCTGCTTTGCGCGCTGGCGGCGCTCGCCCTCGCCCCATCCTTCGCCCACGCCCAGGCCCCGAAGGCGGCCGGCGCGACCGATCCCTTCCAGTGGCTGGAGGACATCGATGCGCCGCGCTCCATGGCCTGGGTCGCGGGCCAGAACGCCCGGGCCGCCAAGCGCCTGGAAGCCGACCCGCGCTATGCGAAATTCCACGCCGAGGGGCGCGCGATCTTCACCGCCGAGGACCGCATCCCGACGCCCCACTTCCGGGCCGGCGGCATCGACAATTTCTGGCAGGACGCGGCCCACGTGCACGGCGTCTGGCGCCACACGTCGCTCGCCGCCTACCCCTCGGCCAGCCCCGACTGGGACATCCTCCTCGACCTCGACGCACTCTCCAAGACTGAGGGCAAGAACTGGATCTGGAAGGGCGCGACCTGCCTGAAGCCCGGCCAGACGCTGTGCCTCGTCCACCTCTCCGACGGCGGCAGCGACGCGATCGAGGAACGCGAGTTCGACACCACGACCCGGACCTTCGTCACCGGCGGCTTCCACTTCGCCAACGGCAAGCAGAACTTCTCCTGGCTCGACCGCGACCACCTGATCGCCGACCGCGAATGGACGCCCGGCGAGGTCACCAAGTCAGGCTACGGCTATGTGGTGAAGACGCTGGCCCGCGGCGGCGCGCCGGTCGAGGTGTTCCGCGGTCAGCCGAGCGACGTCTCGGCCTCGCCGAGCGTGCTCTATGGGGACGCGGGCCACGCCGACGCGGTCCTGATCCGGCGCGGCGTCACCTTTTTCGAAAGCGAATTCAGCCTGCTGACCGACCCCCTCTCTGGAAAAGGGGCCCCGGCGCGACTTCCGCTGCCGCTGAAAGCCCAGTTCGAAACCTACGTCGACGGCCAGGTGGTGTTCAGCCTGAAGACGGCCTGGAAAGGCTATGGCGCCGGCGCGGTGATCAGCTTCGACCTCGCCGACCTCAAGCGCGACCCGGGCGCCGCCAAGCCGCAGCTGGTCTTCCAGCCCGGCCCGCGCGATGCGGTGCAGACGGTCGATAGCTCCAAGGACCGGCTGATCGTCACCCTGCTGGAGGATGTGAAGGGCGCCGCCGACACCTATGACCACAAGGCCGGCGTCTGGTTGGGCCATCGCCTGCCCCTGCCGAAGGACGCCAACATCAACGAGGTCGACGCCTCCGAGGACGACAACCAGGTTGTGTTCACCGCCGAGGGTTTCCTCGATCCGACCTCGCTGTGGCTGGCCGACGCGGCGGCCTTCACCGCGGCGAAGGTCAAGACCCTGCCCGCCCGCTTCGACGCCTCGAAAGACCTGGTCGAACAGTTCTGGGCGACGTCCTCGGACGGTGTGAAAATCCCTTACTTCGTGGTCCGCCCAAAGACCATGAAGGCCGACGGCTCGACGCCGACCCTGATGTACGGCTACGGCGGGTTCGAGGTCGCCAAGCCGCCGGTCTACATTCCCGAGATGGGCAAGATCTGGCTGGAGCGCGGTGCAGCCTACGTCATCGCCAACATCCGCGGTGGCGGCGAGTTCGGCCCCGCCTGGCACGACGCAGTGCTGCGCGACAAACGCCAGCTGGCCTTCGACGACTTCGCCGCCGTGGCCCGCGACATGTTCGCCCGCAAGATCACCTCGCCGCGGCGCCTGGGCATCTACGGCCGCTCCAACGGCGGCGTGCTGACCACCGTCTCGATGACTCAACATCCGGACCTGTGGAACGCCATCGTCATCGAGAGCCCGCTGATCGACATGCTGCGCTACAACCACCTGTCGGCCGGCGCATCCTGGGTGGCGGAGTACGGCGATCCGGACGTCCCGGCCGACCGCGAATTCATCGCCAGGTACTCGGCCTATCAGAACCTCAAGCCCGGGGTGAAATACCCGGAGGTCTACATCACCACCAACACGCGGGACGACCGGGTGCACCCGGGACATCCGCGCAAATACGCCGCCATGCTAGAGCAGATGGGGATTCCCTACCTCTATTATGAGCAGACCTTCGGTGGTCATGCCAACGACGCCGACCCCGAGCTCAACGCCCGCCGCTGGGCCCGGCACTATGTCTATCTGGCGCAGAAGCTGATGGACTAGCTACACGCTGAGCGGCGCCCGTCGCCACTCGACGGCGAGGCCGGACTCCTCGGCGGCGAAACGCCGGAGATGGCGTTCCACCAGCCCCTCGAGGCGGGCCAGCGCCTCGGCCTCTGCGGCGTCGGCGGTGACCATCAGCGTTGCGGGCGAGGCGCGAAGGCGGACCTCGCCGGTGGTGAAGCTGATGCGCGCCTCGCGCACCCCGGCGCTGGCCGGAACCCGGGCCGCGAAGTGGTCGCACAGCCGGGTCATGTAGCCCTGCGCCGCCTCGGTGAGGATGGTCGAACTGGAACGCATCTGGCCGCTCCCTAGACCTTCTCGACCGCCGCGGCGGTGTCGTCGATCATGGCGATGATCTTGTCGATCTGGGCGTCGGTGAAGTCGCCGCGGCGCATCCGCTGGCCCAGCGCCATGCCGAGGTTGGCCATGGCCCGTCCGACCCGCGCGCCGGCTTGCCGCGAGCCCTGGCTGGCTTCCGCCATGCGACCGAACACGGCGTCGACGCCAGCGCGGTTCTGTTCCAGGGCTGCCTTGCCCTCGTCGGTGATCTCGAACAGCTTGCGCCCGCCCTCGGCCTGGGCCGCGCGGATGAAGCCCTCGT
Source organism: Alphaproteobacteria bacterium (assembly GCA_025350685.1). Lineage (GTDB taxonomy): Bacteria > Pseudomonadota > Alphaproteobacteria > Caulobacterales > Caulobacteraceae > Phenylobacterium. The sequence goes on from JANXXK010000240.1 coordinate 15,131, forward strand.
CCTCGAGCAACGCCAGCAGCGGATAGATCACGCCGGGCGAGGGGCGGTAGGCGCCGCCCGTGCGGTCCTCCAGCTCCTTGATCAGCTCGTAACCGTGGCGCGGCTGTTCGGCGATCAGCGCCAGGACCACGAAGCGAAGATCGCCGTGCTCCAGGAACCGCGCGACGCGGCCTTCGCGATGACGGCGGTGGCCCATGTGGCCGCCCATGCCGCCCCAGCCATGGCGCCCATGCTGTTCGTGGCGGTCGCCGAAAAAGTGATGATGTCTGTGCATATGAAAGCCCCCTCCTTATCTGGGGCTAAGATCGATATATCTAAGACATATCGAAGCTGCAAGCGAATTCGATATGTCTAAATAAGTCTATTCGCGCAACACCTCAGCCAGCAGGCGGCCCTCGGCGGCGCGGTTCGACCCCGCCCGCCAGGCGACGACGATCTCGCGGCTGGCGTGGGCCGGAGCGATCGGCCGCGTAACCACCGTCGCTGCGTCGGTCAGGCCGGCGTTCACCGCCATGGCCGGCAGGAAGGTCATGCCGAGGCCCGAGGAGACCATCTGCACCAGGGTCGGCAGCGAGGTCGCCGCGAAGCCCGCCTCGCCGGCCGCGGTCTTCGGTGGCTTCAGGCCACAGGCGGCCAGGGCGTGGTCGCGCAGGCAGTGGCCGTCCTCCAGCAGGATCAGGTCTTCGAGCTCCAGCGCCGCCGGGTCGGCCGACTTCAGCTTCGCCATCGGATGGCCCGCAGGCATGGCCGCCAGCAGCTCGTCGTCGGAGACGTGCGCCCACGACAGCCCCTGCATGTCAAAGGGCAGGGCGATCAGCGCCGCGTCGAGCTGGCCCGACCGCAGGGCCGCGATCAGCCGCTGCGTCAGGTCCTCGCGCAGGAACAGCCGCAGCTTCGGAAACCGCTCGCGCAGCAGCGGCAAGGCGCGGGGCAGCAGGAACGGCGCGATGGTCGGGATCACGCCGAGCCGAAGCCGCCCGGTCAGCGGCTGGCCGGCGTTCTTCGCGGCCTCCACCAGCTCCTCGGTCTCGTTGAGGATCACCGTGGCGCGCCTGAGCGCCTCCTCCCCCACCGCCGTCAGGATCACGCCTGATCGCGCCCGGTCGACCACGGTGGCCCCCAGCGTCCGCTCCAGCTCCTGGATCCCCGACGACAGCGTCGGCTGGGTCACATGAGCCGCCTCGGCGGCCCGGTTGAAGCTGCCGTGCTCGGCGAGGAGCTTCAGATACTGGAGTTGGCGCAGGGTGGGGAGCATGGAGAATAGATAGAGAGCCTCAATCGAAACGCCACCGATGATCGAGCACCCCCCGCTCATCCCGGCGAAAGCCGGGACCCAAGCGGCGTCGCAGATGATCCGAACGGCCGGCTCCCTCTCAGGACTCAGCTTGGGTCCCGGCTTTCGCCGGGACGAGCGGACCGGGGTCTACTCGGGCTTCCCCGTCTCCAGCTGCTTCTTCAGCCGCGCCACCTGCTGGCCCAGCACCATGTCCACGGGAGCCGCCAGGGTCTCGGCCAGGCCGCCCTTGGCATAGCCGCCGACATCGTAGGTCAGGATCAGCTCGGTCTTGTCGCCGGCCGGCTTCAGCACATAGGCCAGGTGCCCGGAAGCGCCGGTGAACTGTAGGGGCCCCAGCGCCCCGAAGAGGCGCAGCTGGGTCGCCCCATCGGCGTAGACGATGCTCAGGTGCCGCACGGCGCCCTTCTTCAACGTCTCGCAGAAACAGCCGTACGGATCGAAGGCGAGGTTCTTCGCATCGCCCGACCAGGTGTGCTTGGGGTCCCACCAGCGGGCGGGATGCATCAGCGCGTCCCAGACCTTGGCCGAGGACGCTGCGATGGTCGCCTTCTCCGTCACCTCGAACCCGGCCGCCGACTTGTCGGTCACCTCAGCCAAAGCCCGGCCAGAATTGGCCGCGCCCGCCAGCAAGGCCGCGCCCAGCGCCACTGTCGTCAGCATCTTCATGGCAATGCTCCCCTAAGCTCGCTCGAAGCTTAACGGTGTCCCCCAGAAGGCTTCAACCAGGCTCGACTGTGCGCCCGGCTTGCCGGTGGTCAGAAATCGTCGAACGCCACTGGCGCCAGCTAGATACTCTGGATGCCGCTCCAGATAGCGGACGAGTGCGTCGGCCGTGGCCTGCGGCTGGTGGATCAGTGGCGTGCCCGGCGGCAGGGCCGCGCGGAACAGCTCAGCGACGATCTCATAGTGCGTGCAGCCGAGGATCGCCCGGTCGGGTGCGCGCCCGATGCGCTGCGTCACCGCCGCCACATGGCCGTCGATGATCGGCGCCAGATCGCCGGCGCTCGCGCCCGCCTCGATCATCGGCGCGAGCTCCGGGCAGGGCTGCGAGAACACCGCCACGTCCTGGCGGCGCTTGTCGATCTCGATCTCGTAGACCCGCGAGGCCGCCGTCGCCGGCGTCGAAAACACCGCCAGGATGTCGAGTTTCTCGACCTTGTCGCCGCGCCGCTCGGCCTCGTGCTCCCAGGGCAGACCTGTGGCCGCCTCGATGGTCGGCACGATGATCCCGAGCACATTGGCCGGCCGGCTTCTTTCTCGCCGGAACCCCGGCAGCCAAGTCTGTTGCAGCCGGCGCAGCGCGATCCCCGAGGCGGTGTTGCAGGCCAGCACGACCAGGTCGCAGCCCTCATCGAATAGCCGCTCGCAGCCCGCCCTGGTCAGCGCCACGATCTCCTCGCCCGGCCGCCCGCCATAGGGGGTGTTCGCCTGGTCGGCGAGATAGACGAAGTCGGCGGCCGCGAAGCGCTCCACGAGCTTGTGATGGACGGAAAGCCCGCCCACGCCGGAATCGAACACGCCGATGGCCATGGTTCTTGGTTAGCTGCGACCGGGAAGGGCGTCCATGGCGATCCACCGGCTGGCGGTTGACACCGCTGGCGGCCTTCACCATATCCGCGCGCTCCGCGCTCCGCGCTCCGCGCTCCGGCGATCGGCAGACGGGGTCCGTAAGCCGGGGAGCGCGGGCCGTCGCGAGCCTATCGCCTCCCAACACCGCCCGAATGGACCGCAAATACATGCCCGCCGCCGCCCCCGCCGAACCGGTCGCCAGCATCGCCCTTGAGATCGATGTCCAGACCTCGCTGGCGATCTCCCGCGCCGCCAGCCGCGCCGTCTGCGCCATCTCGTCGGCAGCCCAGGCCGCTATGGTCAGCGCGCTGGAAAAGGAAGCGCAGATCCAGCACGCCCACGGCGGCCCGGTCGGCGAACTGGTCGCCGCCCTCCTCGCCGGCCACGTCCAGGACCTGAAGTAGCGCCGCCGCTCCGCGGTGTTATCGTGCCCGCCCAGGGCGCGGGGATGAGCGATGGGGCCGTTCGAATATCTGTTGCTGTTCACGGCAGTGATCCTCGGACTCGCGGTCAGCGACCTGGCGCTCAGCCTGCACCGCCTGCTGGGCGCCGGCGCGCGCGTGACCTGGGATTGGCTGGCGCCGATGGCGGCCGTCGTCGCCTTCCTGAAGATCGTCACCCAATGGTGGATCTGGTACGGCGCGAAAGCCCTCGCCGACGGGATGACCTGGGAGATGTTCCTGGCCTTGCTGGTGAGCACTCTGCTGCTCTTCCTGCTGGCCGCCGCCGCCCTGCCGGACGAGACGGACGCCCCGATCGATCTGGCCGCCCACTACGCCGCCATTTCCCGCCGCTACTGGATCCTGTTCATCGGCCAATGGCTGCTCGGCAACGCCTTCAGCATCTGGGCGCAGATGGCCATCGGCCACGCTCACTTCGATCCACGCACGCTGATCTCGCCGGGGGTCGTCATCGCCGCCGTCGCGGCGGTGCTGGTCTTCGTCCGCAACCGCTGGCTCCACGGGCTCAGCCTCGTCGGCCTGATCGCCCTCTACCTCGTCCAGTCCTTCGGTCGCTCGCTCGTGGGCTAGTCGAAGAGGGAGGGTTGCGGAGCGACTTTCGGAGGCTTCGGCGGCGCGGGCTCCAGCACCTTCGCCCCCTCGATGGCCAGCAGCTTGACCTTGGTGTTCACGCCGCCGCGCGCCGAGAACCCGCCGAGCTTGCCGCCCGCCGCGGTCACCCGATGGCACGGCACCACGATCGGCCAGGGGTTCTGGCCGAGCGCCGCGCCCACGTCGCGGGCCAGGAACTTGTCGCCCAGCTTCACCGCGATCTCGCCATAGGTCAGCGTCTCGCCCGGCGGGATGGCGCGCGCGATCTCATAGACCCGCGCGTTGAACTCCGGCACGCGGCCGATATCAAGCGGCACGTCGAGCAGGTCCACCGGCTTGCCGGCCAGCAGCTCGACGATCTCGGCGATCGCGTGGCTGACCACCACCGGCGGCGGCGTCTCGACCGCGTCGGGAAACCGCCGCAGGAAGCTGTGCCGCGCGACTTCAGGCGAGGGCTCCGGCAGATGCACCGCCACCAGGCCCTTGTCGCCCCAGGCGAGGCCGGCCCAGCCGATAGATGTTGCAAAGAGTGCGTATTGGGTCATGGCGTGAATATAGGCCCGTTCGCCGCGCTTCGCTGGCGGCTTTCGGACATGGATCGTTGCTAGGGCGCGTCAGGGTCTAGACGGAGGCCTCGGCGGCGCGCGGCTGGACCACGGCGGCGGCCGGCAGGCGCAGGGTGAAACAGGTCTCGCTGAGGTCAGACGCCACGTCCAGCGTCCCGCCGTGGCCCCTGGCGATCTCGGCGGCGATATAGAGCCCGAGCCCCAGGCCCTCGCCGTGAACATGGGCGCCGGCCCGGACGAAAGGCTGGAACAACCGCAGCCGCGCGGCCTCCGGGATCGGCGGCCCGGCGTTGGCGACCGACAGTTCGAAGCCGCCCGGTCCGGTCCGCGCGCGCACCCGAACGGGGGCGGCGGCGTCGCCGTGGACCAGCGCATTGGCGAGCAGGTTGGACAGCAGCTGAGCCAGCCTCCGCCGATCCGCCAACAAGGCGCGCGACACGTCGAATTCGGCCTCGATGACCCGCTCGGGGTGGCCCAGCCGCAACTCTTCGACCACCTGCGCCAGCGCATCGCGCAGACCATCGTCGGGGCTGCGCTCCATCACCAGCCCGCCGCCCAGCCGCCCGCGGGCCAGGTCGAGCACGTCGTCGATCAGTCCGGCCATGCGGGTGACGCTCTGTTGCATGGCGCCCAGCAGGCTGCGCGCCCGATCATCGATCGGCGTATTGCCGATCAACCGCGCGGCGCCGTCGATCGAGGCCAGGGGGTTGCGCAGGTCGTGGCCCAGCACCGCGATGAACTGCTCGCGCAACTCGGCCACTTCGTGGGCATCCATCAGCGCCGCCTGGCTGACCGCCAGCCTCTCGCGCGCCGCCAGGTGGGCGCCGATCAGCTCGGCGAACAGCTCGAACATCGACAGCGCCGTCGAAGCCTTCAGGGCCATGGGCCGCGGATCGATGGCGCAGAGCGTGCCGAAGAACACGCCGTCGTGGCGGATCGGCACGGAAATGTAGCTCTGGAAGCCGTATTTGGCCGGCGTCGGATGGCCCTTGAAGTCGGCGTCCTCGCTGACGTGGTCGATGACCACCGCCGTTCCGGTGTCGCGGATCTGGTCGCAGATGGTGGTAACCACCTCCAGCTCGCCGCCGGTCGCCAGGCCGAAGTTTATCTCGTCTCGCACTGCGCACGCCACCCAGCGGTCCTCGGTCACCCGCGCGACTGCGGCGAACCCCATGCCGGTCGAGCGGCAGACCACCTCCAGCAGCTTGGGGATCGCGTCGATCACCCCGATGGCGGCGACGTCGTCGGCAATGGTGGGCGCCGTGAGCTTGATCATGGCCCGAACCTACGCCTTGCGCCGAGCCCTGTCATTGGCCCCAAACAACAGGCTCGGGTGGGGGACGGAGCGGCCCTCTCCCCCTCGCGGGAAGAGGGTTGGGTGTGGGGGTGTCAGCTCAGAGCCTGGCGGTTCGCACCCCCACCCCGTCATTGACCACCGCACCCCTTTGAGCGCATAAGCCCGCCCTTCCGGCGCCAACCTCGGTCAGCGCCCTCCACCGTCACGACCCCATCGCAGGATGGACGAGGGCGGCGAGGCCCCCCGTCCACGCAATCGTGCACGGGGGTCAACTGCGTTTGGGCTTCTAGGACGACAACTTGTTTGACGCACTGACAGATCGGCTCTCCAGCGTCTTTGACCGCCTCGGCGGCAAGGGCGTGCTGTCGGAGAAGGACGTCGATGAGGCCCTGCGTGAGGTTCGCGTGGCGCTTCTGGAGGCCGACGTCGCCCTGCCGGTCGTCCGCGATTTCATCGCCAAGGCCAAGGAAGCCGCCACCGGCGAGGCCGTCATCCGCTCGGTCCGCCCGGCCGACCAGGTGGTCAAGATCACCTACGACGGGCTGGTCGAGATGCTCGGCGGTGAGGCCGACGCCGAGGGCCTGAAGCTCTCGCTGAACCCGCCGACCGTGATCCTGATGGCCGGCCTGCAGGGCTCGGGCAAGACCACCACCGCCGCCAAGCTGGGCCTCAAGCTCGGCAAGGAGCGCAAGAAGGTCCTGCTGGCCTCGCTGGACACCCGCCGTCCCGCCGCCATGGAGCAGCTGGCCACCCTGGCCAAGCTCGCCGAGGTCGAGAGCCTGCCGATCGTCGCCGGCCAGGCCGCCATCGACATCGCCAAGCGCGCGCTCAGCGCGGCGAAGCTGCAGGGCTACGACGTCGTCATCCTCGACACCGCCGGGCGCACCACGCTCGACGAGGCGATGATGAGCGAGGCGGCCGAGATCGCCCGCCTGACCAATCCGCACGAGACCCTGCTGGTCGCCGACGCACTGACCGGCCAGGACGCGGTGCGCACCGCCAAGGCCTTCCACGAGCGCCTGCCGCTCACCGGCCTGATCCTCACCCGCGCCGACGGCGATGGCCGCGGCGGCGCCGCACTCTCCATGCGCGCGGTCACCGGCCTGCCGATCAAGTTCCTCGGCGTCTCCGAGAAGATCGACGGCCTGGAAGTGTTCGACGCCGCCCGCGTCGCCGGCCGCATCCTGGGCCAGGGCGACATCGTCGCCCTCGTGGAGAAGGCCAGCCAGGAATTCGACGCGGCCAAGGCCGAGGCCATGGCCAGGAAGCTGGCCAGGGGCCAGTTCGACCTCGACATGATGTCCGAGCAGCTCGCCCAGATGAAGAAGATGGGCGGCATGGAGGGCCTGATGGGCATGCTGCCCGGGGTCCAGAAGATCAAGAAGCAGATCGCCGAAGCCAATATCAGCGACAAGATGGTCGACCGCCAGGCGGCGATCATCTCCTCGATGACCAAGCTGGAGCGCAAGAAGCCCGACATTCTTGCCGCTTCGCGAAAGCGTCGGATCGCGGCCGGCGCCGGCGTTGACGTGGCCGAGGTCAATCGCCTCCTCAAACAGCACCGCCAGATGGCTGACGCCTTCAAGATGATGAGCAAGGGCGGCGGCAAGGGTTTCGCCCAGATGGCCCAGATGCTGGGCGGTATCGGCGGCGGCCCAGGTGGCGGAATGGGCGGCATGGACCGCCTCAAGAACCTCGGCGGCGGCAAGATGCCCATGCCTTCGGAAAAAGAGATCGAAGAGATGGCCGCCAAGCTCCAGGGCGACAGCGGCTTCAAATTGCCTGGGCTGGGTGGCGGCATGCCTCCCGGCCTCAACCCTTTCAAGAAATAGCGACGTCTAAGGAACACCTCCCATGATCAAGATCCGTCTCGCCCGTGGCGGCGCCAAGAAGCGCCCCTATTATTCGATCGTCGTCGCCGACAGCCACTCGCCGCGCGATGGCCGCTTCATCGAAAAGGTGGGCTCTTACAACCCGCTCCTGAAGAAGGACGACCCCAACCGCGTGGTCCTGAAGGTCGAGCGCATCCAGGAGTGGATGAGCAAGGGCGCCCAGCCCACCGACCGCGTCGCCCGCGAGCTGTCCAAGCTCGACATCGTCAAGTGGGTCGCCGGCAACAACCCCAAGAAGGGCGAGCCCGGGACCAAGGCCAAGGAACGCGTCGAAGAGCGCACCAAGCGCGAAGCCGACCGCGCCGCGGCCATCGAGGAAGCCAAGAACAACCCGCCGCCCGCGCCCGAGCCCGTGGTCGAGGAAGTCGCCGCCGAAGCCGCTCCGGCCGAGGAAGCGGTGACGGAAGAAGCTCCGGCCGCTGAAGCCGTCGCTGAAGAAGCCCCCGCCGCCGAAGCCGTCGCCGAAGAGCCGGCCGCTGAAGCCGCCCCGGCTGAAGAGGCCCCCGCTGAAGCGGCCCCTGCCGAAGCCGTCGCCGAAGAACCCGCCGCCGCAGCCACGCCTGAAGAAACCCCGGCTGAAGGCTAACCTATCTCCGCTCATCCCCGCGAAAGCGGGGACCCAGGCTTTTTCCGTAGCTGAGATGAGAATGGCCGAGGTCGTGCGGTTGCTGGCGCCGAAACACCAAAACACCTGGGTCCCCGCTTTCGCGGGGATGACCGGGGTGTTTGATCGCGGTCGTTCGTGAGCGAAACCCTCATCCAGGTCGGCCGCGTCGCTGGCGCCTTCGGGGTGAAGGGCGAGGTTCGGATCACCAGCTTCACCGCCGGGCCCCTGGCGCTGGTGGACTACAAGACCCTGCTCGGTGAGGACGGCGCGCCGGCCCTCACCGTGCTGAGCGGCCGCGTCGCCAAGGGCGGCGTAGTCGTTCGCACCGCCGAGATCACCGACCGCAACCAGGCAGAGGCCGCCCGAGGCCTGAAGCTCTACATCACCCGCGCGACGCTCCCCGAGCCCGACGACGAGGACGAATATTACGTCACCGACCTGATCGGCCTGGACGTGGTCAGCCTGGAAGGCGACCTGATCGGCAAGGTCCGCTCGGTCCGCGACTTCGGCGCCGGCGACCTGCTGGAAGTCGCGCCCGTCGCCGGCGAAAGCTGGTGGCTCCCCTTCACCCGCGACGCCGTCCCCGAGGTCCAGATGGACGCCGGCCGCATCGTGGCGGTGAGGCCGGACGAGGTCGAGTAACCGCTACTTCGGCTTGCGCATCCGCATCAGCCCTTCCTGGGCGACGCTCGCCACCAGGGCGCCGTCCTCCGCGAAGATCGAGCCGCGGATAAACCCCCGCCCGCCCGACGCGCTGGGGCTGTCCTGCGAATAGAGGTGCCAGTTGTTGAAGTTGATCGGCTTGTGGAACCACATGGCGTGGTCGAGGCTGGCCGACTGGAAGCCCGGCGTCTGCCAGTGCACCTTGTGTGGTCGCATCGCCGTCGACAGCAGGTTCATGTCCGACGCATAGGCCAGGATCACCTGGTGCATGTGCTGGTCGTCACCGATCGGCTCGCGGCAGCGGATCCAGCTCTGGCTCTCCGGCTCCTTGGCCGTGCCGCCCTGGAAGTAGCTGCGCGCATCGGCCGAGCGCATCTCGATCGGCCGCGGCCGCGACATCCACCGCTTGGCCTCCTCCGGCATGTCCTTCATCTGCGCCAGAGCCGCCGCCTGCATCTCCGCCTCGTCCGGCAGGTCGTTCCAGGGCGTCGACTTGGGCATCTCCGCCTGGTGCTCAAAGCCGTCCTGCGCCTCCATGAACGAGGCCGCCAGGTTGAAGATCTGCTGTCCGTGCTGGATGGCGATCACCCGACGCGTCGTGAAGCTGCCGCCGTCGCGGCTGCGGTCTACTTCGAAGACGATCGGCACGGTCGGGTCGCCAGGGCGGATGAAATAGCAATGCAGCGAGTGGCAGATGCGGTCGTCCACCGTCTCATAGGCCGCCAGCAGCGACTGGCCGATCACCTGGCCGCCAAAGATCCGCCCCGGCGAATTGTCCGCCGTGGTTCCGCGGAACAGGTTCACTTCGATGCGTTCCAGACGCATCGTCTCGGCAAGGTTCTCGGTTTCCATCGGCGCCGCTTACGCTCCAGCCGCCGAGCCCACAAGACTTGACGCAGGCGTTCGCCGCGGCCCTTAGACGCCCCATGCCGTTCGACGCCACCGTGCTGACCATGTTTCCAGAGGCATTCCCCGGCCCGCTCGGCGTCTCGCTGATCGGGACCGCCTGGCGCGAGCAGGGGCTTTGGTCGTTGGAAACAGTGGACATTCGGGGCTTTTCCACAGATAAGCGCGGCTTCCTCGACGACACCCCCTCCGGTGGCGGTCCTGGACAGGTGATGCGGGCGGATGTGATCGCCTCTGCGCTGGACAGCGTGGAGCGGCGCGACCGGCCGTTTTTGTACATGAGCGCCCGGGGGCGGCCCCTGACCCAGGCGCGCGTGGGTGAGTGGGCTTCCGGCCCTGGGCTGATCGTTCTCTGCGGTCGGTTCGAAGGGGTGGATCAACGGGTCCTTGAGGCGCGTGGGTTCGAGGAGATCGCCGTGGGCGATGCGGTGCTTGCCGGTGGCGAGGCGGCCGCGCTGGTGACGATCGAGGCGTGCGTAAGGCTTGTCCCGGGAGTGCTCGGCCAGGCTGAGAGTTTGAGTGAAGAAAGCTTCGAGGACGGGCTCCTCGAGCATCCGCAGTACACGCGACCGCGGACGTTCGAAGGGTTGGACATCCCCGAGGTCTTGCTGGGCGGCAACCACGCCGAAGTTCGGAAGTGGCGGCAATCGCAGCGGGAAGAAGTTACGCGGGAGCGGCGTCCGGACTTGTGGGCCGCCAGGACCGCCAATCAACAGGCAAAGGGCGATTAAGCCCAGAAGGAACGAAGACCATGAACGTGATCGAGACCCTCGAAAAGGAAGAGGCCGACCGCCTCCTCGCGACCCGCAAGATCCCTGAGTTCCAGCCGGGCGACACCGTCCGCGTGAACGTGAAGATCAAGGAAGGCGAGCGCGAGCGCGTCCAGGCCTATGAGGGCGTCTGCATCGCCCGCGGCGGCCAGGGCATCAACGAGAGCTTCACCGTGCGCAAGATCAGCTTCGGCGAAGGCGTCGAGCGGCTGTTCCCGATGATGAGCCCGAACATCGAATCCATTGAAGTGAAGCGCCGCGGCGTCGTCCGTCGCGCCAAGCTCTATTACCTGCGCGACCGCCGCGGAAAGTCGGCCCGGATCGCCGAGCGCCAGATGAATCGCGCCGGTCCGGACGCCGCGGCCCCGGACGTGGCGGAAGACTAGAGCTTCCGATCTCCTCAACGAATTCAGACGGCGGCTGCAGCGATGCAGCCGCCGTCTTCGTCTTCAGATGCTGACCCTCAGGGGGAGGTTTTGGAGCCTCACGCGCCCTGCAGGAACTGCGGCAAGCCATCGTCGATCCTCACCCAGGCTAGCTTCTCGCTGACCCAGATGTGGACCTGCGGCGCGAGGACGCCCGGCGCATCTAAGGTCGCCAGCGACACCGCCAGTCGGGCCGGCGTGTCCTTTGGGTCTGAGAACATCGGGGTTCCGCAGCGGGCGCAGGAACGCCGGTCGACCCGCGGCGAGGTCGGCCAGCGCGTCAATTCCCCCGTCCGCTGCAGGTCGCCCGCCGGGAATACGGCGCGGGCGAAATAGGGTCCACCCGTCGCCCGCTGGCAATTGCGGCAATGGCAGACCCGCACGTTGACTGGCTCGGCCGTCGCCCGCCAGCGCACCTGTCCGCACAGGCAGCCGCCGTCGTAGGGCGGCGCGCTCACTCGCAGTCGCGGCTGTCGCGGACGTAGGCGGTCACGCCGTCGACCAGGTGGTCGAACATCGCGCGCATGCGCCGGCTGCCGCGCAGGTTCTCGTGCATCACCACCCAGATCCCCAGGCGGAACAGCACCACATTGGACATCACCCGCTGCAGCCCGCGCCGCCGCGCGATCAGCGGCTGGGTGACGCCGACCCCAAAGCCGGCCGTCATCGCCGCAAGTTGGGTCATGTCGCTGTCGGTGCGGAAGGTGAAGGTCTCGCGGTTGACGGTCCGATTGAGGCCGGGCAGGTCGCGCACTGTGTAGGCCTCGCTGTCGAAGCCGATCACTGGATGGTCTTCCAGGTCCTCGAAGCTCATCGGCGCGCCGTGGCGCTCGATGTAGCGGGGCGCAGCGTAGAACCCGAGCTCGACCTCGCCCACCTTTCTTGGCGACCAGGGCGTTCTGGGTCGGCGGCGCCATGCGCACGGCGATGTCGGCCTCGCGCCGCGACAGGTCATCGACGGTGTTCGACACCCGCATCTCGATCACCGTGCCAGGATGGGCCTCTCGGAAATCGGTGAGCAGCGGCGGCAGCACCTCGGCCCCGACGATCTCGCTGGCGGTGATCCGGATCGCGCCGATCAGGCTGTCGGCCGCGCCCGAGGCGTCGCGCACCGCCGCGCCGGCCGCAGCGGCCATGTCATGCAGGTGGGGCTTCAGCTCCAGCGCCAGGTCCGTCGGCTGCAGGCCGCGCGGGCTCCTGAGAAACAGCGGCGAGCCCAGCCGCTGCTCTAGGCTCTCGATGTGCCGCCCCAGCGTCGGCTGCGTCAGGCCGCGCAGCTTGGCGGCGGCCGACAGGGTGCCGGCCTCCAGCACCGCGTGCAGGCTTTGGAAAAGGTCCCAGTCGTTCGGTCCAGGCATGCGCCACTGAATAGCTGGTCTAGGAGATTCGGCAATTCCGTTTGACTGAGATGGGCCGCATGTCTGGCCGGGACAAGGCACGGAGACCTGCGATGACCAACAAAACTGCAAAGATGGCCCTGGTGATCGGGGCGACCGGCGGGGTCGGGGGGGCCGTGGCAGACCGGCTTCTGGCCGAAGGCTGGCGGGTCCGCGCCCTGCATCGCGATCCGGAGCGCGCGCGCCGGACCGCCGACCGGGCGGGCCTGGAATGGGTCTCGCCTCTTGAGTGGGTCAGGGGCGACGCCATGGTCGAAGCCGAGGTCGTGGCGGCGGCCCTGGGCTGCGATCTGGTGATGCACGGCGCCAATCCTCCGGCCTACAGGAACTGGGCGGGACAGCAGTTGCCGATGCTGAACGCCGCCATCGCCGCGGCCAGGGCAGCTGACGCGCGGCTGATCTTCCCGGGCACGGTCTACAACTATGGCCCCGACGCCTTCCCGACGCTGACCGAGGCCTCGCCGCAGACGCCGGTGACCCGCAAGGGTGCGATCCGGGTGCAGATGGAGGCGGCGCTGAAGGCGGCCTCGCAGGATGGTCTGCGGGTGCTGATCGTCCGTTGCGGCGATTTCTTCGGTCCGAAGAGCGGCGGCAGCAGTTGGCTGAGCCAGGGCCTGGTGAAACCCGGCAAGCCGCTGAGCGCGGTGACCTATCCAGGCGCGCTCAACGTGCCCCATTGCTGGGCCTACCTGCCGGACGTGGCCGAGACCATGATCCGCCTGGCGCTGGACGACGCCAACCTCGACCGCTTCGAGGTCTTCCACATGCGCGGCCAGACGCTTACCGGCGAGGAGCTGGTCGCGGCCCTCACCCGCGTCGCCGGCCGCAAGCTGAGCGTGAACCGCCTGCCCTGGTTTGCCGTCCGCGCAATCGCCCCGCTGAACGAGACGTTCCGCGAGATGCTGGAGATGCGCTACCTCTGGGAGCAGCCGGTGCTGATGGACAACGCCCGCCTGGCCGCCCGCCTGGGCGCCGAGCCCCACACGCCCCTCGACGAGGCCCTGCGCGCCGCCCTCATCGGCCTGGGCGCCCTGCCGCAAACGCTCCCAATGGCCGCCTGACCCGAGGGAGGTAGGAATTTGCGCCGGCGACCGCTGAAATGCGGCGCCGCAGCACTAGACGTGCGCCGGTGTGCGGACCTACATGCCCGGCATGCCCGGCAAGACCCTCTATGACAAGATTTGGGACGCCCACGTCGTCGCTCAACAGGACGGCGAGGCGATCCTCTATATCGACCTGCACCTGATCCACGAGGTGACCACGCCCCAGGCCTTCGCCGGCCTGCGCGCGCACCATCGCGGCGTCCGCCGCCCCGACCGTACGCTGGCAGTGGCCGACCACAACGTCCCCACCGAGGGTCAGGCGCTCGGCGTCGCCGCCGTCGCCGACGAGGAGGCGCGCCTGCAACTCCAGACCCTGGAGAAGAACGTCAGGGACTACGGCATCGAGTTCTTCCCGATGGGGGATATCAGGAACGGCATTGTCCACGTGGTCGGCCCCGAGCAGGGCCGCACCCAGCCCGGCATGACCATCGTCTGCGGCGACAGCCACACCTCGACCCACGGCGCCTTCGGGGCGCTGGCCCACGGCATCGGCACCTCGGAGGTCGAGCACGTGCTGGCCACCCAGACGCTGCGCCAAAAGAAGGCGAAGAACTTCCGGGTGAACATCGAGGGCGAACCGATCGACGGCGTCGGCGCCAAGGACTATGCCCTGGCGGTGATCGGCCAGATCGGCACCGCCGGCGGCACGGGCTACGTCATCGAGTTCGCCGGGTCCGCGGTCCGCGCGCTCTCCATGGAAGGCCGCATGACGCTGTGCAACCTGACCATCGAAGGCGGCGCCCGGGCCGGCCTGATCGCGCCAGACGAGACCACCTTCGACTACCTGATGGGCCGCCCCGCCACGCCCAAGGGCGGCGCCTGGGAAATGGCCCTGCCCTACTGGAAGGGCTTCTTCTCCGATCCCGACGCCCACTTCGACCGCGAGATCACCCTCGACGCCGCCAAGATCGCGCCCCTGGTCACCTGGGGCACCAGCCCCGAGGACGTGATCGCGGTCACCGACATGGTCCCCGACCCGACGAGCTTCGCCACGCCCGACAAGCGCGCCTCGGCCGAGCGGGCGCTGGAGTACATGGGTCTTTCGGCCGGCAAGCCGATCAGCGACGCCAAGGTCGACGTGGTGTTCATCGGCTCCTGCACCAACAGCCGTATCGAAGACTTGCGGGCGGCGGCCAAGATCGTTGAGGGCCGGAAAGTCGCCGACCACGTCCGCGCCATGGTCGTCCCCGGCTCCGGCTTGGTCCGCGCCCAGGCGGAGGACGAGGGCCTCGACGAGATCTTCCTGGCCGCCGGCTTCGAATGGCGAGAGCCCGGCTGCTCCATGTGCCTGGCCATGAACCCCGACAAGGTCCCGCCCGGCCAGCGCTGCGCGTCGACCTCCAACCGCAACTTCGAAGGCCGCCAGGGCCGCGCCGGCCGCACCCACCTGATGAGCCCGG
>JANXXK010000256.1 GCA_025350685.1 Alphaproteobacteria bacterium
AGCGGCCGCAGTTGAGCCCGGCCATATGGTCGCGCAGCTCGTGGATGATCTCGTCCATCTCGAACGCGGCGGGCAGGGTCTCGATCAGCACGGTGGCCTTGAAGATCCCGCCAGGCAGGCCGAGGGCCTTTTCGGCATGGGCGAAGACGTCGTTCCACAGCCGGGCCTCGAGATGGGACTCCATCTTCGCCAGGTAGAAGGCCGGCGTCGCGCCCTGGGCTATCTGGGCCTTGGCATTGTGGAAGGCGTATAGGCCGAAGTCGAACAGCGACCCGCTCATCTCCTCGCCGTCGACCAGGGCGTGGGCCTCCGGCAGGTGCCAGCCGCGCGGGCGGACCATCAGGGTCGCGACCTTGTCTTTGAGCGCGTAGGTCTTGCCGTTGCCGGCGTCGGTGAAGCCGATCTTGCCGGCCCAGCGGTCCTTCAGGTTGAGCTGGCCCTCGACCATGTTCTGCCAGGTCGGTGACGAGGCGTCCTCGAAGTCGGCCATGAACACCTTCGCGCCGGAGTTCAGCGCGTTGATGATCATCTTGCGGTCGACCGGGCCGGTGATCTCGACGCGACGGTCCAGCAGGTCGGCGGGGATCGGGGCGACCTTCCAGTCGCCCTCGCGGATCTTGGCGGTCTCGGCGCAGAAGTCGGGGCTGGCGCCGGCGTCGAAGCGGGTCTGGCGCTCTTCGCGCAGCGCCAGCAACTCCAGGCGGCGGTCGTTGAAGCGGCGGTGCAGCTGGGCGAGGAAGGCCAGGGCCTCGGGCGTCAGGACCTCGGCCGCGCGACCCTCCACCTGGCCTTTGATCTGGACGGCGGGCTTGGCGGCGAGGTCGACGGACATGGGGCGGCTCCGAGCGTGAGCGGATATCTATCTAATCAGAAAAAAATGGCCCCCCACCCCATGGCGGGGAGCCATGTAGAGTTGCGTAGACCCTAGGCGAACTGGCCCATGGTGTTGTGCACGCCGCCGGCCTTGAGCGCGGCCTCGCCGGCGAAGTATTCCTTGTGATCGTCACCGATGTCGGAGCCCGACATGTTCTGGTGCTTCACGCAGGCGATGCCCTGGCGGATTTCCTGACGCTGGACGCCGAGCACGTAGCCCAGCATGCCCTGCGGTCCGAAGTACTCCTTGGCCAGGTTGTCCGTGGACAGGGCGGCGGTGTGATAGGTCGGCAGGGTGATCAGGTGATGGAAGATGCCCGAGCGTTTGGCAGCGTCAGACTGGAAGGTGCGGATCTTCTCGTCGGCCTCGATGGCCAGCGCGGTGGCGTCGTAGTCGACGCTCATCAGCTTGTCGCGGTCGTAGGCGGCGACGTCCTTCCCGGCCTTGGACCAGGTGTCATAGATTTGCTGGCGGAAGCTCAGCGTCCAGTTGAAGGACGGCGAGTTGTTGTAGGCCAGCTTGGCGTTGGGAACGACGGCGCGGATGCGGTCCATCATGCCGGCGATCTGCTCGACGTGCGGCTTCTCGGTCTCGATCCACAGCAGGTCCGCGCCGTTCTGCAACGAGGTGATGCTGTCGAGCACACAGCGGTCCTCGCCGGTGCCGGCGCGGAACTGGAAGAGGTTGGAGGGCAGGCGCTTGGGCCGCAGCAGCTTGCCGTTGCGGTTCAGCACGACGTCGCCGTTCTGCATCTGGCCCGGCGCGATTTCCTCGCAGTCGAGGAAGGAATTGTACTGGTCGCCGAGGTCGCCCGGCGCGTGGCTGACGGCGATCTGCTTGGTCAGGCCGGCGCCGAGGGAGTCGGTGCGGGTGACGATGACGCCGTTGTCGACGCCGAGCTCGAGGAACGCGTAGCGGCAGGCGCGGACCTTGGCGAGGAAGTCCTCGTGCGGAACGGTGACCTTGCCGTCCTGGTGGCCGCACTGCTTTTCGTCGGAGACCTGGTTTTCGATCTGTAGCGCGCAGGCCCCGGCCTCGATCATCTTCTTGGCCAGCAGATAGGTGGCTTCCGCGTTGCCGAAGCCGGCGTCGATGTCGGCGATGATCGGCACCACGTGGGTCTCGAAGTTGTCGATGGCGTCGAGGAGCTTTTCCTCGCGCTTCTTGTCGCCCGCGGCGCGGGCCGCATCGAGGTCGCGGAAGATCAGGTTCAGCTCACGCGCGTCGGCCTGCTTGAGAAAGGTGTAGATCTCCTCGATCAGAGCCGGCACCGAGGTCTTCTCGTGCATCGACTGATCGGGCAGCGGGCCGAAGTCGGAGCGGAGCGCGGCAACCATCCAACCGGAGAGGTAGATGTAGCGCCCCTTGGTCGAGCCGAAATGCTTCTTCACCGAGATCATCTGCTGCTGGGCGATGAAGCCATGCCAGGCGCCCAGCGACTGGGTGTAGTTCGCGGGATCGGCGTCATAGGCCGCCATGTCCTCGCGCATGATCCCGGCGGTGTATTTGGCGATCTCCAGGCCGGTCTTGAAGCGGTTCTGGAGGCGCATGCGGGCCACGGACTCGGCCTTGATGCCGTCCCACGTGCCGTTCTTGCTCTTGATGAGCTGGCCCATCTCGATGATGTGGTCCTGATAAGCCATCTGCTTCTTCACCGCTGAAATGGCGCCGAGGCGCGCCGTTGTGACAATTCCATGCCCGCCATAGGCCTTATTTCCCCTCGGCGACAGCGGCGCCGTGTTGCGAAAAGGCCGACTTGTCACAGTCGATCCTTGTCACAATTGTCATTATGTGACATTCATACAAGATGGCCCTCCCGCCGGACCGCAAGCTGTTCCTCGGCGCGCGCTTGAAGCGCTTGCGCCGCGACCTGGGCGTCACCCAGACGCGGATGGCCGAGGATCTCGGGGTCTCGCCGAGCTACTTCAACCTGTTGGAACGCAACCAGCGGCCGATGACCGCGCAGGTGCTGCTGCGGCTCGCCGAAGCCTATGACTTCGATCTGAAGACCCTGTCGTCCGATCCGGAGTCGGCCAGCGCCTCGGGCCTGACCGAGGTATTCTCCGACCAGATGTTCCGCGACCTGGGCCTGGCCCGCCACGAGATCGCCGAGGTGGCCGACAGCGCCCCGGGCGTCTCCGAGGCCATCGTGCGGCTCTACCGCGCCTACCTCGACCAGCGGCGGACCAGCAGCGACCTCAGCGATATCGGCCGGCCCGAGGACGGCGCGCAACAGCCGATCGTCACCCCGTCGGACTGGGTGCGCGACTACATCCAGGCGCAGAAGAACTATTTCGGCGACCTCGAGGAGGCGGCCGACGAACTGGTCGGCGACCTGCAGCCGCAGCCGCAGGATTTCGCCGCCGCGGCGCGCGAGCGGCTGGCCAAGAAGCACGGCATCCAGGTGCGCATCGTGCCGGTGGACGTGCTGCCGGAGAGCGTGCGGCGCTTCGACTATCATCGCCGCAGGCTGTTCCTCTCGGAGCTGCTGACCGGGGCGGGGCGGTCGTTCTCGCTGGCCTACCAGCTGGCGGTGCTGGAGCATGGCGAACTGATCGACAAGCTGGCCGACCGCGCCAACCCGCCGGATAAGCCGACGCGGGCCCTGCTGAAGGTGTCGCTGGCCAACTCGCTGGCGGCCGGGGTGCTGATGCCCTACCAGGCCTTCCACGACGCCGCCGAGGCCACGGCCTACGATATCGAGCTGATCCGCGCCCGGTTCGGGGTGTCGTTCGAGCAGGCCTGCCACCGGCTGACCACCCTGGCCCGGCCGGGCCAGCGCGGCGTGCCGTTCTTCATGGTCCGGGTGGATTCGGCCGGCAACATCTCCAAGCGGTTCGCGGGCTCGGCCTTCCCGTTCTCGCGGTTCGGCGGCGCCTGTCCGCGCTGGAACATCCACTCCTGCTTCCGCACGCCCGGCCGGATCATCAGCCAGATCGTCGAGACCCCGGACAGCCAGCGCTATTTCACCATCGCGCGCACGGTAGCGCGGGTAGCGACCCCATTCACCGGCGCTGAGGATTCCGAGCTCGCTATCGGCATGGGTTGCGAGCTGAAATACGCCGAGCGGCTGGTCTATTCGCGGGGCCTGGACCTGAAGGAGCCGATGGCCACGCCGATCGGCCCGGCCTGCCGCATCTGCGAGCGGCCGGCCTGCCCGCAGCGCGCGGCCGAGCCGATCAACCGCACCCTGATGGTGGACGACTTCACCAAGTCCATCTCGCCCTATCCGTTCGCCACGAGCTGACGCCGCGGGGGCCGCTGGCCTTGCGGCCTATTCCATGCGCAAATTTCCCTCCAGTATTCAGGGGAAGTCGCCCAGATGGCCCAGGCCGCCGCGATTCAGTCGACGGACCGGTTCGAGCGAAAGCGCGAGGCCATTCTCGACGCGGCCACGGTTCTGCTCAACACCCGGGGGGTGAAGGGCCTGACGCTGGGCGTGGCGGCCGCGGCCGTCGATCTTTCCACCACCAGCGTCACCTACTATTTTAAGCGCAAGGACGACTTGGCGGCGGCCTGCATGATGCGTGGGGTCGCCGCCTTGATGGAGATCGTCCAGGCCGCCCTGGCCGAGCCCACGCCCGAGCGGCAGCTGCACACCCTGTTGAAGCTCTACCTGGACCGGGTGCGCCGCTCGGCCGTGGGCGAGGCGCCGCCGCTGCCCAGCCTCTCGGACCTGCGGGCCTTGTCCATGCCGCAGCGGGGCGAGGTGGCCGGCGCCTATATGAAGGTGTTCCGCAAGCTGCGCACGATGTTCGAGGCGCCGGAGCTCAGCTGGCTGTCACGCGGGCGGCGTACGGCGCGCACGCTGCTGCTGTTCGAACAACTGTTCTGGGCCGGCGCCTGGCTGCCGAAGTACGACCCGGAGGACTATGGCCGCATCCGCGAGCGGATGTTCGACATCCTGTCGGGCGGGCTGGCGGCGACGGACCAAGCCTGGCGGCCGCTGCCCATTCCCACCGAGAAGGTCGCGCCGAAGGACCGCCAGGCGATGAGCCGCGAGACCTTCCTGCTGGCCGCCACGCGGTTGATCAACGCCCGCGGCTACCGCGGCGCCTCGGTGGACAAGATCTCGGCCGAGCTGAACGTCACCAAGGGCAGTTTCTACCACCACAACGACGCCAAGGATGACCTGGTGGTGGCCTGTTTCGACCGCACCTTCGAGGTGATGACGCGCATCCAGCGCCTGGCCATGGAACTGGCCGGCGACCAGTGGACGCGGCTGTCCAGCGCCGCCGCCGCCCTGGCCGAGTTCCAGCTGTCGGACCACGGGCCGCTGTTGCGGACCTCGGCGCTGGCCGCCCTGCCCGAGCCGATCCGGCTGGAGATGGTCAACCACTCCGACCGGGTGTCCGACCGCTTCGCCTCGATGATCTCCGACGGCATCGCCGAGGGCTCGATTCGGCCGGTAGACCCGTTCATCGCCGCCCAGATGCTGAACGCCACACTGAACGCCGGCGCCGAGCTCGGCTTCTGGGTCCCGGGCGTGAGCAGCAAGGCCGCGCCAGCTGTGTTCGCCCGGCCCCTGCTGATGGGCGTGTTCGCGCGCTAGTTCGTCTCCTCAGACCGAGTGGTCTGGGGCGGGCGACGTCCCGACGGTGACGTGGGCCGCCTCGGCAAGCGCCGCGGCCTCGGCGAGGCGCTCAAGGTTGTGCTCGTGGGTCTTCCGATCGAGCTTGTAGAACATCAGCACCACCACCGATCCGCCGTTGAAGATCACGACACACGGCAGGTAGAGGATCGCCAGATGGCGCACGATGGCAGGATCAACTGTGCCGGGGACGGCGTGAGTGGGAAAGCCGACGTAAGTGATCAGCGCACCCGCCACGAGGGCCCCCAGTCCCACGGTGAATTTCGCCACCAGGCCGTTGGCCGCGAACAGCAGGCCCTCGGAGCGCGCGCCACTCTTCGCAGCATGGTCGGTCGCCACGTCGGCGATCATGGAGGTCAGGATCACGATGCCCATCAGCCCCAAAGCGGCGCTCACCAGCACGTCTGTGAACAGCAGGGCGTAAATCCCCCAGGAGTCCGGGACGGCGGCGATCACGCCGATCAGCCAGCCGCCGATTGGAATCATCGAGGTGAGGATCGAGACGGTGAAGAGACCGATCATCGCCCCCTTCTTGCCGAACCGCCGGGAGATCATCGGCGCCACCACGATGCCGATCACCGACGCCAGCAGGCCGCCCAACGCCACCGGACCGATGGCCTGCGGCTTCAGATGCCACAGGTGCAGGTAGAAATAGTTGGAGAGCGCCGAGGTGACGCCGACCCCGGTGCCGCCCAGCACGCCAGACCCCATCACCACGACCAGGCCGGGGTGCCTGACCGCCGCCAGGATTTCGCGCGCCACCTCACCGATGGACATCCTGACCGCCGGCGGCTGGTGCAGGTACTTGATGCGGTTGTGGGTGGCCGCCGTCGACACCAGGATGCTGATGAAGACCACGATCGCGGCCATGGTTGCGAACTGCGAATAGCGCTCGCGGTTCAGCACCCCAAGCGGGTTGGCGGCGTCCTGCCTCAGGAAGACGGACAGGAGCATGATGGTGACCACCGCCAGCGTGCCGATCGCGAAGAACCAGCGGAAGGCGAGGAGCGAGGTCCGCTCGTTGTAGTCGGGCGCCAGTTCCGGGGCGAGCGCGGACGAGGCGATCTCGTAGCTGGCCACCGAGATGCGCACGCCGATCAGCATGACCACGGCAAGCACCATGATCTGGGCGGGCTCCAGCCCCTTGGGCGCGTGCCAGATCAGGTAGAAGAAGGCGGCCGCTGGCAGGGCGGCGGCGTACATGAACGGATGGCGGCGTCCCCAGCGCGAGCGGAAATGGTCCGACCAGCGGCCGATCAGGGGATCGAGCACCACGTCGGCCATCAACGAGACCATGATCGCCACGCCGACCAGGACGGCGGGAATTCCGATCACCTGATTGAAGTAGAGCTGCAGGACCGCCGGGGCGAGCGCCGCGGCGGAGACCCCGTAGGCGATCGAACCGAGTCCATAGGAAAGCTTCGTCGGAAACCCGAGCGGCGGCGGGGCGAGAGCGGGTGGGACTTCGGTTCGGCTCATGCTGCCATGAGCTCCGCGCCAGAGCCGCTGCACGCCATGCCGACCTCCCGCCGCGGATCGCGGCTTACGTCGGGCGTTGTCGATGGCGAAAGCGCCGTCGCCGCCCGCTCTTGAGGCTCCGACCGTGCGGGGGCGCCCTAGGGGACGTCAACGGATTTGATCTTACATTGTTGACACGTTCGAAAACCTGGGATGGCGGCGGCCGGAAATGCCCACAAAAGCAAAGGGCGCGCCCTTGCAGGCGCGCCCTCCGATCCGCAATTGCCGTAGATCTAGAAGCGGTACTGCAGCTCCACGCCGTAGGTGCGCGGCGGGGTCAAGGAGTAGGTGCTCGAGATCCCCTGAACCACGGGGAGGCCGCTCGGCAGGCGCCCGACGATCCGGCTCGAGGTGTTGCCCTCGTAGTAGCCGAGGTCGTCGAGGATGTTCTTGCCGTAGGCGATGATGCTGTAGCGGTCCTTGGCGTCCTTCCAGGTCAGGCGCAGGTCCACCTGATCCCAAGACGGGGCCTTGTTGTAGTCCCGTTGGAAGATCGTCCCGTACTGCTCGTCACGCCAGAAGTAGCTCACCGAACCGGACAGGGTCCCGGGGGAGAATTCCCAGGTGTAGACCGCGTTCAGCGCCACCTTGTTCTTCGGCGCCTGCGGCAGGGCGTTCCCGCTCAGGTTCTGGCCCTGCTGGTACCGGCCGGTATAGACGTCGCGGGTGCAGTTGGCCGGCGTAACGGAGCACTGCGCCTGGGTCAGGCCGACTGGCCGCGCCTTCGCGTCGAGCGCCGTGGGGTCGGTGGGATCGACCAGACCGGCCGCCTGGTCGATGTAGGCGTCGGTATAGGCGTAGGTGGCGTTCAGCCGCAGGTGATCGATCGGGGCCCAGTTGATCTCGGCCTCAAAGCCCTTGGAAATCGCCTTGGGGATGTTGAAGAACACGGTCTGGGCCGTGCCGATCCCGCCGCTGGTGGGGATGGTGGTCACCGGCGCCTGGAAGTTCCTGTAGTCGTAGTAATAGGCCGCCAGGTTGACCTGCAGCGAGCGCCCGAATTCCTGCTTCAGACCGATCTCGAAGGCGTCGTTGTGCTCGGCGTCGGTGAAGGGGTTGGCGACAACCGGCGAGGTGATCCCCGAGTTGAAGCCACCCGCCTTGTAGCCGCGGCTGTACTTGGCATAGGCCAGGGTGTCGCGGCTGGGGGTCCACTCCAGGCCGGCCGTGCCGGTGGTGGCCTCCCAGCTGGCGTCGAGCAGCCGCTTGGCCAAGCCGGATGCCGGATCGATGACGGTGGCGGCCTTGACGCCCTTCAGGAGTTTGCCGGTCGCCGGGTCGATGCCGCTGCCGACCGCCGCGGAGGTGATGTCCACCGCCGGCGTGAAGGAGCCCAGCAGTTCAGGATTGGTGCCGCAACCGATCAGCGCGAAGCAGATCAGGCGGGCTTCCTCCTGACCGTACTTGTGGTCGTGCGAATAGCGCAGGCCGGCCGTCAGCTTGAGGGTTTCGGCGAACTTCCAGTCGAGCTGGCCGAAGGCGGCGTAGGACTCGTCGCGGAATTCCGGACGGGTGTCGTACCAGTTCAGGCTGTTGTTGCGCACGCCGTTGATCGGCTTGGCGAACTGCGGCTGGTTCGGCAGCTGCACCGACACCGGCTGGCGATAGTGTTCGCGGTAGTAGTAGAGCCCGCCCAGCCACTGCAGCGGGCCGTCTCCCTTGGAGGAGAAGTTCAGCTCGTGGCTCATCCACTGCTTGTCTTCCTCGTAGGTGGTGATCGCGGTGGGGAAGATGGTCAGCGGCGCACACGCGCCGGGCGCCACGAACAGGTTGGTCGCCGCGCAGGGCTGCGAGGACACCGGGATCAACGGGTTGAAGGCGCTGACCGGGATCGTGTAGCGCGAGACCGGTCCGCCGTCGTTATCCTGCACCAGGGTGTAGTGGTAGTTGGTGCCGCCGCCGATGTACTTCACGTCGAAATTGTCGAAGTGGTAGGTGTACTCGGCCGCGAGCACGATGGTGTTGTCGAGGCTCACCGACGAGGCCGTGTCCGAGGCGAACTTGCGCGGATCGGCGATCGCCGGGTTGACGCATCCGGTGGTCGAGGCGTTGACCACATTGGTCGGGAAGCCGCTGCAGCCGAAGCCCTGGTTCAGGTAGAAGTTGGTCGAGTTCTCCTGGGTCGTATTGTAGGGGGACGGCGTATAGGTCGCCCGGCCGCCCAGGCCGCCGCCGCCGTTGTTCCAGTTGAAGTTCGAGATCTTGAACCAGCCGTCGGCGTGGTCGCCGAACTTGGCGGCCAGCTGCACTTCGAAGTAGGTCTGGTCGATGACGTTGCCCTCGCTGGGCAGGCCCGGGACCGTGTTGGTGAAATAGCCCTTGCCCTGCTTCTCGCGGCTGGCGTTGATCCGGAAGTCGAGGCCCTCGGCCAGCGGACCGGTCACGGTCGCCTGCAGGGCGGTGTAGTCATAGTTGCCGACCGTGGCGCGTACCTCGCCACCGAACTGGTCGGAGGGGCGCCGGGACAGCACGTTGATCGCCCCGCCGATCGAGTTGCGCCCGTAGAGCGTGCCCTGGGGACCGCGCAGGATCTCGACACGGTCGATGAACAGCGGCTGCTTGGAGGCTTCGAAGGTGGACGAGGTGAACACCCCGTCGGAGTAGATCGCCACCGCGCCGTCCGCCGCCTGCACGTTCGACACCCGGCCGATGCCGCGCAGGCTGATCCGGTCGCCGGAGTTGTTGTAGGTCAGGCCCGGCGTGAAGTTGGTCATGTCCTGGACGCTGTTGATGCCCAGCAGGTCGCGTTTCTCGGAGGTGTAGGCGGAGATGGCGACGGGTACGTCTTGAAGGCTCTGGGACCGCTTCTCGGCGGTGACAACCAGTTCTTCGATAGTGTTGCTCGCCGCTGCCGCGGCGGCGGGCTTAGCCTGCGCGTGAGCCGAAGTATTGACGACGATGCCAAAAAGCAACGCGGCCGACGCCATTAGGCGAACCTTGTTATGCAACTTAACCTCCAAATAGGTAAGGGCAGCCAATCGATAAAATTGACGCCTAATCTTCCAAATCGGAGGTGACATAGGGACACGCTACTAGCTTGACCAGCCGCAATCGCGGTTAAGGGCGTCATGGCCCAGAACTGTCGCCAACCGGCCACAGTTGGAGTAGCTAAACCTATGATCTAACGTCGTTATTTGACGGTCAGGACGATTTTTCCCAGATGCGCGCCGGCTTCCAGGTGGGCATGCGCCTTGGCGGCGTCTTCCAGGGCGAAGGTCGCGTCGACCTGCGGGACGAGCTTGCCGGCTTCGATCCAGGGCCAGACCACGCGCTCGACCTCGGCGGCCAGGCGGGCCTTCTCGTCCGGCTCGCGGGGCCGGAGCGTCGAGCCGGTGACCACCGCGCGCTTCTGCATGATGCGGAAGATCTGCAACGGGACCTCTCCGCCGCCGAGACTGGCGATGAACACGATCCGCCCGCCGACCTTTAGCGCGTCGATGTCCTTGGCGAAGTAGTCGCCGCCGACCATGTCGAGCACTACGTCGCAGCCGCCTTCGGCCTTGGCGACCTCGGCGAAGTCCTGGGTCCCGGCGTCGACAGCGACGTCGGCGCCAAGCGCCTTGGCCTGGGCGGCCTTGTCGGCGCCGCGGGCGGTGGCGATGACCTTGGCCCCAGCCGCCTTGGCCATCTGGATCGCCGTGGTCCCGATGCCGGAGGTGGCGCCATGGATCATCACGGTCTCGCCGGCCTTGAGTGAGCCGTGCTCGAAGACGTTGGCGTAGACGGTGAAGACGGTCTCCGGCAGGCCGGCGGCCTGGACGAAATCAAGACCTTTGGGGATCGGCAACGCATGGCGCGCGTCGCAGACCGCGTATTCCGCATAGCCGCCGCCGCCCAGCAGCGCACAGACCCTATCGCCCACCTTCCAACGGCCGGCGCCTTCACCGAGCGCGGCCACCTCGCCGGCGACCTCCAGGCCCATAGTGTCCGGCGCGCCGGCCGGCGGCGGATAGCCGCCCAGCCGCTGCAGGATGTCGGGGCGGTTGATGCCGGCCGCATGCACCTTGATCAGGATCTGGCCGGGGCCGGGCGCCGGCCGGGGAATCTGCACCGGCTTCAGCGCCTCGGCGGGCCCCTTGCCGCCCTCGATGGCGATCGCGGTCATGCTCTCGGACATAGGAGGCTCCCCAGGGCCGGATTGGGCGCAAACTTGCGCTCACGCGGCATGCGCGGTCAGATAGCGCCCCACGAGGGAACCGGAAAGGGAGGCCCGTCATGGAAGAACCGGCGGAAGTCCGTGTCGGTCGCGGCCAGCGTCTTCTGGATGCGGTCAGAGAGGATCTGGAGCTGTTCGGCGTGGCCGAGCTGGAGGAACGCATTGACGTCCTGCAGTCGGAAATCGCCCGTGTTTCTGCGCAAATCGAGCGGAAAAAGGCCGGCAGGGCCGCCGCCGACGCCCTGTTTGGCTAGCGTTTGGGCCCCTGGCGGCGCAAAATGGTCCAGATCGCGTGGCACAGGGGTTGCACTGACGTTTCCCGCAACCGCCAGGCGGGCGTACGTAGAGAGTTGAACACCCGATGAGTGACCAAAACGCCCCTCTACAGCCTTGGCGTGCGGAAGTCGTTCAGGACTTCGCGAAGTCGGAGCTTTTCCAGCGGACCTTCCAGGAGGGCATGGACCTTGTTGAGGAAACCGCCAGCTATCTGGACGGGTCCGGACGCCAGGCCTCCAAGCTCTTGTCGCGCAACGCGGCTCTGGCCTATGCGGCCGAGAGCATGCGCCTGACCACACGGCTGATGCAGGTGGCCTCGTGGCTGCTCGTCCAGCGCGCCGTGCGCGAGGGCGACATGCCGGCCGACGCGGCTTGCGAGGACCGCTACCGCCTAGCGGCCGAGGACGTCTGCCGCGCCACCGGTGAGGGCGAGGGCCTGCCGCACGAGCTCAGGGGGCTGCTCGACCGTTCCGAGCGGCTCTATGAGCGGGTGCGCCATCTCGACAAGCGAATGTATGTGGAAGGCGACGCCGAGGCGGCGCCGCATCCTGTGCTATCGCAGCAGGACCGCCTGAAGAACGCCTTCGGGACCTGAATTCTCCGGCACGCCGGAAACGCAAAACGCCGCGGAGGGTAGCCTCCGCAGCGTTTTTGTTTGGGATAGCGCGTTCGCCGGCCGGATCCCCGCCTGCGCGGGGATGACTCCGGCTAACGCCGGGTCATTTGCGGGTGAACCCGCCGAACTTCGCGTTGAAGCGCGAGACGCGGCCGCCGCGGTCGAGCATCTGGTGACCGCCGCCGGTCCACGCCGGGTGGGTCTTCGGGTCAATGTCCAGGTTCAGCGTCGCGCCGTCCTTCCCGTAGGTGGAACGGGTCTGGTAGGAGGTGCCGTCCGTCATCACCACGGTGATGAAGTGATAGTCCGGATGGGTGTCTTGTTTCATCGCGCAAGCGCCTGACTTAAAGGAGCATCGAATAGGTGCGAGGCCCGCCGGATAGGTCGGGCTTCGAGGAACGGCGGCGTATAGAGAAACGCCGGCCAAATTGCAAGGTGCGAGCGCGTATGAGCGAGGCTGGACTGGACGCAGCGGCCGCGGGGCGGCCCAGCGAGGGCCAGGCGCTGGCGCAGAATCTCGCCGAGGCCGCCGACCGTAGGGGCAAAAGCCGCAACGTCCGGGCGCTCGGCCACCTGCTGCCGTTTGCCGCCAAGCACAGGACGGACGCGGCGTCGGCGGCGATCTTCCTGGTGGTGGCGGCGGGCGCGAGCCTGGCGCTGACCGGAGCGGTCCGCCTGCTGGCCGATCACCTGACGAGCGCGCTCAGCGCCCACGCCGCGGCGCGCTCGGTGGCGCCTTGGTTTTGGCTGCTTGGCGGAGTGGCGGTGGCCTTGGCCGTCTCCTCGGCCTTCCGCTATTTCTTCGTCACCAAGCTTGGCGAGCGGATCGTCGCGGACCTGCGCAAGGCGACCTACGCCCACATCCTGTCGCTGGACCCCGCTTTCTTCCTGGCCACCCGCACTGGCGAGGTGCTGTCGCGCCTGACCACCGACATCCAGATCGTTGAGAACCTGCTGACCACCTCGATCTCGGTGTCGATCCGCAACGTGCTGATGCTGGTGGGCGGGCTGATCTACATGACCGTGGTCAGCCCGAAGATGACCGGCCTGGTGCTGCTGACCATTCCGTTCGTCATCGCCCCGATGTTCCTGTTCGGCCGGCGCGTGCGGGCGCTGACCACCTCGACCCAGGACCAGTTCGCTCAGGCCGTGGGCCACGCCGGCGAGACCCTGGATGCGCTGGAGACGGTGCAGGCGTTCGGCCGCGAGGCGGCGGCCGGTGAGCGGTTCGGCGAGGCGGTGGAAAGCTCCTTCCGCACTTCGCTGCGCCGGATGCAGGCCAGGGCGACCATGACCGCAGCGGTGATCGCGCTGGTGTTCGGCGGGGTGGTCTGGATCATCTGGCTGGGGGTCAACGCGCTGTTTGCCCAGCAGATGAGCGTCGGCACCCTGTTCCAGTTCGCGCTCCTGGCGGTGATGTCGGCCGGCTCAGTGGGCGCGCTGGGCGAGACCTGGGGCGACGTGCAGAAGGCGGCAGGCGCCATGGAGCGGGTCTCCGAACTGTTGGCCGCCCGGCCCGGCATCGCCGCGCCCAGCCATCCGATCGCGCTTCCCGCGCCGCCGCGCGGCGAGCTGGAGATGCGCGGCGTCACCTTCGCCTATCCCGGCCGCCCGGACTTGCCGGCGCTGAAGGGCTTCTCGCTGGCGGTGAAGGCCGGCGAGCGGGTGGCCCTGGTCGGGCCTTCGGGGGCCGGCAAGAGCACGGTGTTCCGCCTGCTGCTGCGCTTCTATGACCCTCAGGTGGGCCAGGTGTTCGTGGACGGCGTCGATGTGCGCCAAGCCGATCCGGTGGCGGTGCGCGCCCGCATGGCCCTGGTCGCCCAGGACTCGCCGCTGTTCTCCGGCTCGGCGGCCGACAACGTCCGCTTCGGTCGCCAGGACGCCACGCTGGAGGAGATCCAGGCCGCCGTCCGCGCCGCCCAGGCCGAGCACTTCCTGGCCGACCTGCCCGAAGGCATGGACACCCAGATCGGCGAGCGGGCCCGCAGCCTTTCCGGAGGCCAGCGCCAACGGCTGGCGATCGCGCGGGCGCTGGTCCGCGAGACGCCGATCCTGCTGCTCGACGAGGCGACCAGCGCGCTCGACGCTGAGAACGAGCGACTGGTGCAGCGCGCACTCGACGAGGCCATGGTCGGCCACACCACCCTGGTCATCGCCCACCGCCTGGCCACCGTGCTCAAGGCTGACCGCATCGTGGTGATGGACGAGGGCCGCGTCGTCGAGACCGGCACCCACCACGAGCTGGTGGCCCGCAACGGCCTCTATGCGCGGCTGGCGGCCCTGCAGTTCGGGCAGGCGGCCTAAGCCCGTGGAGATCGATGCGGCGCTGGCGGGTCGGCTGGTCGTCGCGCAGTTCCCGCGATGGGCGGCGCTGCCGGTCCAGCCGATGGCGGCCCGCGGCTGGGACAACCGGACCTTCCGCCTGGGCGACGAGATGGTCGTCCGGTTGCCCAGCGCCGAGCG
Organism: Alphaproteobacteria bacterium; assembly: GCA_025350685.1. Taxonomy (GTDB): domain Bacteria; phylum Pseudomonadota; class Alphaproteobacteria; order Caulobacterales; family Caulobacteraceae; genus Phenylobacterium. The sequence goes on from JANXXK010000256.1 coordinate 14,495, forward strand.
ATATGCCGCCCAGGTCGCCAAGGAGCAGCGCTGGCTGCCTCGGCTCGCACCCGGCCTTCCGCTGCCGATCCCCGCGCCGCTGGCGCTGGGCGAGCCCGGCGAGGGCTATCCCTGGCCCTGGTCAGTCTACCGCTGGATCGAAGGCGAGACGGCGGCGGCCACGATCGCCGATCCGGTGAGGTTCGCAGTCGACCTGGCCGGCTTCCTCTCGGCGCTGGATAGGTTCGATCCGCAGGACGGGCCGCCGCCCGGCGCACACAATTTCTTTCGTGGCGGTCCGCTGGCGACCTACGACGCCGAGACCCGCCGATCGGTGGCCAAGCTCGGCGAGCGGCTCGATGTGCGGTCCGTCCTGGCGGTCTGGGACGCCGCCCTGGCCGCGGACTGGGATGGCCCGCCGGCTTGGCTGCACGGCGACGTGACGCCGGGCAACTTGCTGACCAGGGATGGGCGCCTGAGCGCCGTCATCGATTTCGGCTGTTGCGGCGTCGGCGATCAGGCCTGCGACCTCGCCATCGCCTGGACCTTCCTGCGGGGTGCGGCGCGCGAGGCGTTTCGCTCCGCCTTGCCCCTCGACGCCGCGACCTGGGCGCGCGGCAGGGGATGGACCCTTTGGAAGGCGTTGATCGTCTGGGCCGCCCTGCCCGGAGCGAACCCGCTGGGCGCCGAACAATCGGCGCGGATCATCGCCGATCTGGTGAGCGAGCACCGGGCAATTTAGCGCTGGGGGTCTGACGGCCCAGGGCCCCGCCTCAGGATTGGGGTGTCAGGTGTTCGGCGGCCCCGATGCGCCAGTGGCCGTCCCGCTTCGCCCAGACGTCGGTCCAGATGCTGTCGCGCTCGATCTTGCCGGGCGGCGGCCCGACTCATCCGCGCGCCTTGACGGCTAAGCCGGGGAAGTCGCTGAAGAGCCCGTCCACGCCCGCCGCGTAGAGCGCGCGATAGAGCTTGTCGACGTCGCCGTGCGCAGTCGGATCGGTCCCATTGCGCAGCTTGGGCGGCAGGAAGAAGTTCTCGGCGCGTACCGTCCAGGGATGCACCGCCAGGCCCGCGGCGTGGGCGTCAGCCACCAGGGCGGTGGCCGGGCCCAGGCCGCCATCGACCATTGGGATCACCATTGACCAGTCCGGTCCGACGCCGTTGGCGTAGGTCGCGATGGTCTTCATGCCGGACGCCGAGACCATGTCCTTGTAGCGCAGGGCGACGTCGGTCGGCCCCCCGTTGGGCTCGACCAGCTGGATGCGCGGCGCCTTGCACATGGTCATGATGGTCTTCAGCGGCAGGACGTCGAAGCACTGGATGAACACCGGGGCGGTGGGGCTATCCAGATCGTTCTTCTTCAGGATGTCGGCCAGGCGGCCTTCCAGCGGCAGGCCGATGCCGGTGAAGTAGCTGGCGTGCTTCATCTCCGGATAGGTGCCGATCTGGCGCTTCAGCCGGGCGGTCTCGGATTTCGCCAGGTCGATGACCTCCTGGTAGGTCGGGATGGAGTCCCGGAGGTCATATTTGACGCTTTCGGGCCTGAGCTTCGGCAGCCGCTCGCGGCAGCGGATGGTCTTCAGCTCGGCCAGGGTGAAGTCCTCGGTGAACCAGCCGCTCATCGCCTGGCCCTGAATCTGCCGCGTGGTCCGCCGGCTCGCGAACTCCGGCATCAGGGCCACGTTGGTGGTCTGGGAAATCTCGTTCTCGTGGCGGACCACCAGCACCCCGTCCTTGGTCGACACCAGGTCCGGCTCGATGAAGTCGGCGCCCTCGGCGATGGCCAGGCGGAAGGCCATCAGTGTGCTCTCAGGCCGCTCGCCGCTGGCGCCCCGGTGAGCGATCATCAGCGGCTTCTTCTTGAACCCCCCATAGGTCTCGACAGCGGCGGCAGGGAGGGCGGAAAGGGCGGCGGCCGCGGCGGCCGTCGCGCCCAAGGTGCGGCGGGTGATGTCCATGGCGTTCCCCGTACTTGGCTTCGATGACAGTCAGTCATCCGCCGGGTGAAGGGTCAACTAGAGCCCTTCCCACTCACGATGGATCATCGTGAGTGGGAAGGGCTCCAGACATAAGCGAC
>JANXXK010000271.1 GCA_025350685.1 Alphaproteobacteria bacterium
ATCGAGACCCTGGACGGTGTCGTCGTCCTCAACGGCAGCGGTAAGCATGATCACTGGGGTTGCGATCCCGCTGGCGCGCATCCGCCGGCAAGCCTCTCGCCCGTCGAAGTCCGGCAGGTCGACGTCGAGCAGGATCAGGTCCGGCCGCTCGGCCTGAGCCAGCCGCACGCCCTCGCTGGCCGTTGCGGCCTCGATCGTCGTGAAATCCTCGGCCTGGAGCTGTTCGGCAACGGCTCCGCGAAGGTCCGCGTCGTCATCGACGATGAGGAGGGTCTTGCGTTGCGCCATGGTGTGACGAACATGCCCGTGTTGCGGCCCTACGCAAAGGCATTTGGAGGGTCACCCCTATTTGAGGGCGCTGCGCGTGATCTTTTCCGCCTCGGCTGACGGTCTCTTTGACCTCGGAACCCGCAAGGTACGCTGCGCCTTGGGCAAGACCGGGGTAAAGCCGGCCGCAGACAAACGCGAGGGCGATCTCGCCTCGCCGCTAGGCGTCTGGCCGATCCGCCGGGTGCTCTACCGGCCGGACAAGGGCCCAGCACCCTTGACCGCACTGCCAGCAGCGCCGATCTCACCTGACGACGGCTGGTGCGATGCGCCGGACGATCCGGACTACAACCGCCCGGTCAAGCTTCCCCACCCGCGAAGCTTTGAGCGGATGTGGCGCGACGACGACCTCTACGATCTGTTGCTCGTGCTGGGCCACAATGACGACCCGGTGGTCCCGGACCTGGGCTCGGCGATCTTCCTGCATCTGGCGCGGCCCGGCTATTCGCCGACCCAGGGCTGCGTGGCCTTGGCGCGGGCTGACGTGGAGGCCTTGCTGGCCGTGGCCAAGCCGGGCGACGCGGTGGAGATCAGAGGCGATTGAGGACGGCGAACTGCGTGAAGCCGTGGGCGAAGGCGGCGGGCTGCTCAAGAAAGCCGGCGTGGCCGCCGGGATAAGTGGTCACGGTGGCGGACCTCATGGCGCGGATCGCCGGCTGGCAGCGGCTGAGCGGAATGACCTTGTCGCCCCTGGCCCAGGCGAACCAGACGGGGCAATCAAGCCCGGCGGCCAACGCGCGGATATCAGCGTCAGGACGGGCGAAGCTGGTCCAGCTCTGTACCAGGATCGGGGCGATGTCATAGGCGGCAGCGACCATCCGCCGACGCTGGGCCGCCGCCGCCGGGGAGGGCAGAACCTAGCCGTAGTAGAGGGCGAAGGCGGCGCGGTACCACCAGGCGCCCCGCGCCCCGGCGCGGAAAAACCCGGCGAAGGCGCGGCAGAACCGCTGTACCGTGGCGTCGACCTCCACTAGGCCGCCGGGATCGCACAGCACCAGAGCGGCGACCTCGTCGCGTGAGGCATGAATGATCGCCGCCGCACCGCCGATGGAGTTGCCGAGCAGGATTGGGCGACGAACGCCGAGCTCTTTGAGGAGCCCGCCCAACAGGTCGGCATAGCGCACCGCGCTGGCCGGTTCGTGGTCGGGGCCCGAGCGACCCTGGCCCGGCCAGTCGACGGCGATCACTTCGAAGCGCGGGCTCATGGCCTGCGCGAACGCCTCGAAGTCGCGGCCCCCGTGGCCGGTGGCGTGCAGACAGACCACCGGCGGCCCGACGCCCTGGCGCGAGACAGCGATCTGCACGCCGTCGACCTCGATCAGGGGCGAGCCTTCCGGCACGCCCAGTTCCGTCAACCTACTCACGTCCAGCCTCAGTGTGATTAGCCTATCACCTGTGATTTGGATATCACCTGAAGGATGTCAGGACGACCTGATTCCATGGCCGGGTTCTCGACGGCCGAGAAGCTGGTCGCCGCGGCCATGGCCGAGTTCAATGAGCATGGCTTCGGCGGCACTGACAGCAACCGGATCGCGCGCCGCGCGGGCTTCGCGCCGCAGACCTTCTATCGGTGGTTCAAAGGCAAGACGGAGATCTTCGTCGCCGCCTATCGGGCCTGGGAGGACGCCGAGCGCGCCGACGTGGGCGCGCTGCTCTCGCGAGACGCGCCGGTGGAGGCGGTGGTTGAGGCCGGCGTCGACCACCACCGCCGGTTCCTGAAGTTCCGGCGCAGCCTGCGGCAGCTGGCGCTGGAGGACCGCGTGGTCCGCGCCGCCCGCGCCGCGAGCCGGCTGCGCCAAGTCGAGCAAATCAGGGTCTGGACGAACCGGCCGCAGGCCGACGACGAGGGGCTCGCGGTCAAGCTGCTGTTGCTGGAGCGGCTGACCGACGCCATCGCCGAGGGTGAGCTGGCCGACATGGGGGTGACCGAAGCCAGCGCCCGGGCCGAGCTCGCCGGCATCATCGACGGGCTGAGAGGCTAGACGACTGAGAGGCTAGACGACCGGGGCGCGGCCATAGAGCGAGGCCAGAGCGAACAGCCCGCCGGCGATGGCCAGGTCCTTCACGAACTGGGTGCGCTCGACCTTGTCGCCAAAGTCGAAGTGGAAGACGAAGGCGGTCATCAGGCAGAAGACCCCCAGCGCCAGGGCCGCCCAGCGCGCCTGCCAGCCGATCAGCACCAGGGCGCCCGCGCCGATCTCCAGCGCGATCACCGCCGGCAGCACGAAGCCCGGCACGCGATGCTCGGCCATGTGGTCGAGGAACGGCTTGGGCCCGGTGATCTTGGTGATCCCCGCCGAGACGAACAGGAAGGCGATCAGCGCCCGCCCGAGGAAGTTCAGCGCGGTCCAGGCCATCCCGACGTCTCCTTGGCCGATGTGGTGATATATCTATCACTCCCATTCCGCCGTCAAGCTCGGCAGAATGGGAGGCATGTCGTTCGCCGCCTGGCTCGCCTTCGTGGTCGCCGCCGCCGTCATGGGGTTGATCCCCGGGCCGGGTGTGACCAGCATCGTCGGCTACGCGCTCAGCTCAGGACGGCGCACGGCGCTGGCTTCGGTGGCCGGGATGGCGCTGGGCAATGGGCTGTGCATGAGCGTATCGCTGGCCGGCGCCGGCGCGGTGCTGGCGGCTTCGGCCACGGCGTTCACGCTGCTGAAGTGGGCCGGTGCGCTCTACCTGATCGGCCTGGGTGCGGTCACCATCGCGCGCAGTCGGCAGGGGCTAGAGGCGGCGGCGGACCTCAAGTCCATCGCGCCCCGCACGGCCTTCCTCGGCAACCTGGCGATCGGGACCTTCCACCCGAAGACCATCGTCTTCTTCGTGGCCTTCGTGCCGCAATTCATTCGACCATCGTCGAACTATGTTCTGCAAGCCGCCCTCCTGATCGTCACCTTCACCCTGGTGGTCGGCCTGACCGACACCGCCTATGCGCTGGCCGCGTCGCGGGCGGCCGGCGTGCTGCGCAGCCCGCTCGCCCGGCTGTGGTCGAGACGGGCCGGCGGCGGGGTGCTGATCGCGGCGGGCGTCGCCACGGCGGCCGCGTCGCGCAGTTAACCCACCGTTCGCGCGCCGAAGATCGCCGAGCCGACGCGGACGCTGGTGGCGCCGAAGGCGATGGCGGTCTCGAAGTCGTCGCTCATGCCCATGGAGAGCTTCGCCAGGCCGTTGCGCGCGGCGATCTTGGCCAGCAGCGCGAAGTGCGGGCCGGCGGGCTCGTCCACCGGCGGGATGCACATCAGTCCCTCGGGCTCCAGGCCATAGGTCTTGCGGCAGGCGGCGATGAAGGCGTCGGCGTCGGCGGGAATCGTCCCGGCCTTCTGCGGCTCCTCGCCGGTGTTGACCTGGACGTAGGTGCGCAGGCGCAGACCCTGCCGCTGCACCTGGTCGGCCAGGACGCGGGCCAGTTTGTCGCGGTCGAGGGTCTCGATGACGTCGAAGAAAGCCACGGCGTCGGCGGCCTTGTTGGTCTGCAGCGGCCCGATCAGGCGCAGTTCGATGTCGGCGCGGCGCTCGGTCCAGCGCTCCTGCGCCTCCTGCACGCGGTTCTCGCCGAACACCTTGTGGTGGGCCGCGAGGACGGGGGCGATGCCTTCCCAGGGCTGCAGTTTGGAGACCGCCACCAGGGTCACGTCGCCGACGGGGCGTCCGGCGGCTTGCGTCGCGCGGGCGATCCGGGCCACGACATCTGCATAGGCGGCTGGAGGCGTGGCCATCTCTGACGGGTTCTGGACCTTGGCGAAGACTGCCGCGTACCTAAGCCGCCGCGCGCCCATGCGAAAGAGGGGCGCACGGAAGGGCCTGCCGTCGCTGCTGTTCTTCACCGACCCGGTCCGCACCCCCGATCCGGAGGCGGTCGCCGGGCGACTACCGCGCGGCGCGGCTATCGTCTATCGCACCTTCGGGGCGGCGGACGCGGGAGCGCAGGGGCGGCGGCTGATGGCCATCGCCCGGCGCCGCGGCCTGAAGCTGCTGATCGGAGCCGACGCGGACCTGGCCCGGCGGCTGGGCGCGGACGGCGTCCACCTGCCCGAGCGGCTGGCGGATCGGGCGCGGCGGCTGAGGGCCATCCATCCGCACTGGATCGTCACGGCGGCCGCCCATTCGCCGGGCGCGGCGCATCGCGGCCTGTCCGCTGGCGCCGATGCGGTGGTGATCTCGGTGGTGTTCGCCAGCGGCAGCGCCTCAGCCGGCGCGCCGATGGGTCCGGCGCGCCTGGCGCGCCTGGTCCGTGGCCTGGGCGGCCCGGCCTACGGCCTGGGCGGGATCACCAACAAAACGGCCCGCCGTCTTTTGGACGCGGGCCTGGTGGGTCTGGCGGCGGTGGAGGGGCTTAGAACTTGAATTTGGCGTCCAGCTGAACGCGGGGCTGGCCGCCCTCGGGAACCGACGGCTTGGGACCGGGCAGCGGCTGCTGATCGCCGAGCGCGAAAGCGCCGCCGACGCGCAGCGATGGCGTGATGCGATAGTAGGCGCCGGCTTGGATGTCGTTGAGGTTGCCGGGCCGGGTGTCCGGCTGCTGCAGATTGAGGATCACGCCCCAGCGACCCTTTGCCGCGTCCCACTTCTGAGTGGTGGCGGTGATCGGCGAGGCTTCGGTGCGAACCGTGAAGTCCAGCGGCTTGGATCTGGCGTCAGCCGCCTGCACAGACGTCGCGCCCGCCCCGAGAAGGGCGGCCGTGGCGACCAGCAATGCGAAGCGGCGAACGGACATTCCCAACATATAGTCCCTGCGGCCCGCATTTGCGCGCCTGAAGCAACCCTTCTAGCGGGTTGCGGTAAAGGTCGATTAAAGACGGGGTCACCTTGACGTCAACCGACTACGCCTCTCGCGAGAGGTTAACCCCGCAATATGCGGCGTGCCTGTGGCGGCGCGGCCACGCGATTCCTGTTTGGCGAGTGCGACAGCGTTGTTATAGAGGGCCGGGCGCAGGGCGGCGCCGTGGCGCCTGGTCGGGCGCGGCGGAAATCATTGGAGACGGATACATATGCCGTTTGTTCGCGGTTCCTGGATGCGTGGCGTAGCGATGAGCGCCTTGGCTGTTGCCCTGATGGGCGCGGCCGGCTGCTCGTCGGTGGGGTCTGCGGTCATGCACCCATTCGGCGGCGGCAACGGCCCGAAGGCCGCCACCGCCCCCGACGGCTCGCCAACCAACATCGGCGTCAACGGCTATCTGTGGCGCGCGACGCTCGACACGCTCAGTTTCATGCCGCTGGCCTCGGCCGACCCCTACGGCGGCGTGGTGATCACCGACTGGTACGCCAATCCGGAAAAGCCGAACGAGCGCTTCAAGTGCACGGTCTACATCCTGGACGCGCGCCTGCGCGCCGACGGGCTGAACGTGGCGGTGTTCAAGCAGAACAAGGACGCGTCCGGCGCCTGGGTGGACGCGCCCTCGGCTTCGCAGACCGAGACCGAGATCGAGAACGCCATCCTGGACCGCGCGCGCAAGCTTCGACTTTCGAACCTCAAGGGCTGATCCGCCCCAAGATCGTTCGATTGTCGGCGCGCTTCCCTGCAGGGGCCCGTTGACCGGAGGTCCCACTCCAGTCCAAAGCCTCTGACCTATGGCCCGCTACAACCCCAAAGAGACCGAGCCAAAGTGGCGCAAGGCGTGGGCTGACGCCGACGCCTTCCGCGCGGTGATGGAGCCCGGCAAGCCCAAATACTATGTGCTGGAGATGTTCCCCTATCCATCGGGGCGCCTGCACATGGGCCATGTGCGCAACTACGCCCTGGGCGACGTCATCGCCCGCTTCAAGCGCGCCCGCGGCTTTTCGGTGCTGCACCCCATGGGCTGGGACGCCTTCGGCCTGCCCGCCGAGAATGCCGCCATGGAGCGCGGCGTCGACCCCAAGGCCTGGACCTACGAGAACATCGCCCGGATGCGCGCCGAGCTGAAGGAGCTGGGCCTCAGCATCGACTGGTCCCGCGAATTCGCCACCTGCGACCTGTCCTACTATTCCAAGCAGCAGGCGCTGTTCCTCGACCTCTACGAACGCGGCCTGGTCTACCGCAAGGAAGGCATCGTCAACTGGGACCCGGTGGACCAGACGGTGCTGGCCAACGAGCAGGTCGAGGACGGCCGCGGCTGGCGAAGCGGCGCGATCGTCGAGAAACGCAAGCTGAACCAGTGGTTCATGCGGATCACCGACTACGCCGACCAGCTGACCGACGACCTGGCGAGCCTCGACCGCTGGCCCGAGAAGGTCCGGGTGATGCAGGAGAACTGGATCGGCCGCTCCAGGGGGCTGAAGTTCTCGTTCGACTTTGCCCCAGCCGCACCGAAGGGTTTCGAGGCCGGGCTGGAGGTCTACACCACCCGGCCGGACACGCTGTACGGCGCGAGCTTCGTCGGCATCGCGGCCGACCATCCCTTGGCCGAGCAAGTGGCGCTCAAGGACCCTCGGGCGGCCGCCTTCATCGCCGAGTGCAAGACGGGCGGGGCCAGCCAGGCGGAGATCGACACCGCCGAAAAGATCGGCTTCGACACCGGCCTGAAGGTGACCCACCCCTTCGATCCGAGCTGGGAGCTGCCGGTCTGGATCGCCAACTTCATCCTGATGGACTACGGCACGGGCGCGATCTTCGCCTGCCCGGCGCATGACCAGCGCGACCTGGACTTCTCGCGCAAATACAAGTTGCCGGTGAAGCCGGTGGTGCTGCCGCCCGGCGAGGACGCGGCCACCTTCGACGTCGGCGACGAGGCCTATGTCGGCCCGGGTGTGATCTACAATTCCGACTTCCTGGACGGCCTGGACATCGAGGCCGCCAAGGCCGCGGCGATCGGCCGGATCGAGGCCCAGAACCAGGGCGAGGGCGCCACCGTCTATCGGCTGCGTGACTGGGGGGTGGCCCGCCAGCGCGCCTGGGGCTGTCCGATCCCGGTCGTGCATTGCGAGACGGACGGCGTCGTGCCGTTGCCCAAATCGGCCCTGCCGGTGGCGCTGCCCGACGACCTGGAGTTCGGCAAGCCTGGCAATGCGCTCGCCCGCCACCCGAGCTGGAAGCACACCACCTGTCCCCAGTGCGGCGGGGCGGCGACGCGGGAGGTCGACACCCTCGACACCTTCGTCGACTCCTCCTGGTACTTCGCGCGGTTCACCGACACTGAGGCGGCCCAGCCGATCGACAAGACGGCGGCCGACTACTGGCTGCCGGTCGACCAGTACATCGGCGGCGTCGAGCACGCGGTGCTGCACCTGCTCTATGCGCGGTTCGTCACCAAGGCCCTGGCCGACGACGGGCAGCTCCGTGTCCGCGAACCGTTCGCCGGCCTGTTCACCCAGGGCATGGTCACCCACGAGACCTATCGGCGCCAAAGCGGCGAATGGCTGGAGCCGCACGAGGTCGAGGTGATCGTCGAGGGCGCCGCGCGGCGGGCGCGCCTGCTGGACAACGGCGCGGACGTGGTGATCGGCGACGTCGAGAAGATGTCGAAGTCCAAGAAGAACACCGTGGCGCCGGAGGAGATCTTCGACGTCTATGGCGTCGACGCCGCGCGGCTGTTCGTGCTGAGCGACAGCCCGCCGGAGCGCGACGCCATGTGGTCGAACGCCGGGGTCCAGGGCGCCTGGCGGTTCGTCAACCGGGTCTGGGAAGAGTTCGAGAGCCAGCCCGCCCCGAATACCGAAGAGGCGGCGAGCCGCGGCGGCGATGGCGAGGCGGCGACGGCCGTGCGCCGCGCGACGCACAAGCTCGTCAAGCAGGTGACCGAGGCGATCGACAGCTTCCGGTTCAACTCCGGGATCGCGCGGCTCTACGAGTTCCTGAACCTCTTGAAGGCCAACCCAGCCAAGGGCGCCTCGCCGGCGTTGCTGGGCGCGCGGACCGAGGCGCTGTCAGCGTTCTCGCGACTGATCGCGCCGTTCACGCCGCATCTGGCGGAGGAATGCTGGGTCCGCGTCGGTGGCGAGGGACTGGTGGCCAATGCCCCCTGGCCGGGCTTCGATCCGGCGCTCACCGAAGACGCCGTGCGCGTGCTGCCGGTGCAGGTGAACGGCAAGCGGCGGGGCGAAATCTCGGCGCCCGCAGGGGCTTCGCCGGCCGATGTGGAAAAGATCGTGCTTGACGACCCGGAGATCGCGAGGCGCCTAGAGGGCCTGACCATCCGCAAGGTGATCGTCGTGCAGGATCGCATCGTCAACATCGTGGCCGCATGATGAAGGCTCTCCTCATCCTGGGCGCCGTCTGCGCCGCCAGCCTCGCGCTCGTCGGCTGCGGGTTCACGCCGCTCTATGCCGCGCCGGGCGTGGTCTCCGGCCTGGCCGCGATCGATGTGGTGGCGCCGCAGGGCCGCACCGGCTTCCTGCTCGGCCAGCACCTGAGCGACGCCTTCGCCAAGGGCGCGGGACCGGCGGCCTATCGCATGCAGCTGTCGCTGGCCGAGTCGCGGTTTCCGCGCGGCATTCGCACCGACAACGTCGCCACCCGCTACGAATATGTGCTGACCGCCGACTATGCCTTGGCGGCCCTGCCCTCCGGGCAGATCGCCAAGCGCGGCCGGGTGCGGGTGGAGCTGACCTACGATTCCGCCGACCAGCCTGACGCCTCCATCGCCGCCCAGCAGGACGCCGAGGACCGTGCCGCGCAGGAAGCGGCTCGGCGCATCCAGCTGGAGCTCTCCGCCTGGCTGGCCACGGGAGAGCCGAAAGCGCCCCCCGGCAAGAATCCGGCGAAGAAGGGCTAGGACCGTGATCCTGGGCAAGCGCCCGGACATCGAGCGGTTCCTCAAGAGCCCCGACAGCCGGATCCGCGCCGCCCTGATCTATGGCCGCGACTTAGGTGTGGTGCGTGAGCGCGGCGCCGAGCTCGCCGGGCGGATCGCCAAGGACCCCAACGACCCCTTCGACGTTGCCCAGTTGACCGACGGCGACCTGGACGCCGACGCCGGACGGCTGGAGGGCGAGCTGGCGGCGCAGTCGCTGATGGGCGGGCGCCGGCTGGTGCGCCTGCGCTTTTCGACCGAGAAGGCGGGCCTCGACAAGCTGGCCGCCGAGGCGCTGGTGCGCCACGCCGACGGCGAGCTGAACCCCGACGCCTTCCTGATCATCGAGGCGGGCGCGCTCGGCCGCGATTCCGCCCTGCGCAAGGCCGCCGAGAAGGCGGCCGGGGCCGCGGCCATCCCCTGCTACGAGGACGAGCCGGGCGACGTCGCCCGCCAGGTCCGCGAGGCCTTGGCCAAGGACAACCTGTCGCTGACCAGCGAGGCGCTGGCGGTGTTCGTGGCGCGGATGCCCAAGGAGCGCGGCGTGGCGCGCCAGGAGATGGAGCGGCTGGCGCTCTATCTCGGCCCGGGCAGCGGCGCCCAGGCGACGCCCGCCGACCTCGAACCCTTCCTCGGCGTCGAGCCCGAGGCCTCGCTGTTCGACGCCGCCTCCGACGCCTTCGGTGGCCGAATCGCCGACGCCCAGGCGGGTCTGCGCCGCGCCGCCCAGGAGGGCGAGGCCGGACCGGCGGCGGTGCGCGCCATGGGCATGCACCTGGGCAAGCTGCGCCGCACCCTGACCCTGGCCAAGGGCGGCGCCGGCCTGCAGGAGGCGGCCAAGGCCTCGGGCGTCTTCTGGAAGCAGGAGCGGGAATTCCTGCGCCAGGCCCGGTCGTGGACGCTGGAGGCGCTCGACCAGCTCCAGCCGGAAGTGCTGAACGCCGACCGCCTGTGCAAGACCGCCGGCTCGCCCGACAGCCTGATCGCCGAGCGGCTGGCCTTCACCGTCGCCGGACGGGCCCGGCGGCTTGGCCTCTGATCCCGCCGACTTGACCCCGACCCATGAAGGCCGGGATACTTCGGAAAATTAGTGGTCTGAGCTGACCGCAGGTTCTGGCGGCGAGGGCTAGTCCCGCACCCGCGAGTAGACGAAGCAGTCACTGGGGTCCTCGGCCGAGGAGTAGCCGGCCTTGCGCAGGATGCCTTCGCTGGCGTAGCCGCAGTTTTCGGCCAGGCGCGCCGAGGCGTCGTTCCAGGTCTCGATGATCAGCTGCAGCCGGTGGCATTCCGGGTGCTCGGCGAACAGCAGGTCGGAGAACAGTTTCAGCGCCTCGGAGGCGTAGCCTTTGCCGCGGTCGGCCTCGTCGTGGAGGATGTAGCCGATTTCCAGGCCGTGGATGCCGGGGCCAGCGCCGTAGAACTGCTGGGTGCCAATCAGCCGCTCCTTCTCGCCATTCCCGACGGTCTCGATGGCCACCGCGCCTGACGTCTGCGTCCAGAAGCCGGTCCGGTCGTAGACCTCGCGGATGCGCTTGGGCTCGGTCAGCGGCTCGGTGATGGAGAGGGTGTAGATGTGCGGCGCACAGGCCTTCAGGTCGCGCACGCCGATGTTGCGCAGGCGCACGCGCTGGCCCTCAGCGAGGATCATGCCCGGGTGAGCCGGCGGCAGAGGTCGTCGAGCTGTTCGAGGGTGGCGTATTTGATCCGCACTTCGCCGGCGCCGCCGCGGTCGGTGATATCCACACTCATGCCGAGCACGTCTTCGAGGTCGGTTTCCAGGGCGGCGGTGTCGGTGTCCTTGGGAGCCTTGCGCGGGCCCGACGACTTCTTCGCGGCGCCGGCCGAGGGCTTGGCCAGCGCCTCGGCGTCGCGGACGGAAAGGCCTTTATCAACAATGACTTGGGCCAAGGCCTCGGGATCGGCGGCGCTGAGGATCGCACGGGCATGTCCCGCCGTGAGCCGCCCATAGAGCACATGATCCTGGACGCTCTGCGGTAGTTGCAGCAGGCGCAGCGTGTTGGCCACATGGCTGCGCGACTTGCCGACCGCCCCGGCGGCCTTGTCCTGGGTGTAGGCCAGGCGCCGCATCAGGGAGGCATAGGCCTGGGCCTCCTCCATCGCGTTGAGGTCCTCGCGCTGGACGTTCTCGACGATGGCGATCTCGAAGGCATGGTCGTCGTCGAGCAGGCGGATCAGCGCAGGGATGACCTTGAGGCCGGCCCTCTGCGCTGCCCGCCAGCGGCGCTCGCCGGCGACGATCTCGTATTCGCCCTCGGTCTTCGGCGAGGGCCGCACCAGGATCGGCTGCAGCACGCCCTTGTCGCGGATCGAGGCCTCCAGCTCGGCGATCTCGTCGTCGGGGAAGTGGCGGCGCGGCTGTTCGGGATTGCCGTGGACCAGCTCAATGGGGATGGCGCGCACCCCCTCGGACGGCTCGACCGCATGCGCAATGTCTTCCGCCTCGCCCAGCAGGGCGGACAGTCCGCGACCCAGTCCTCTGCGGCCTTCGGCCATTACCTACTCCCTCAGGCCAGTACGCGCCGGCGGTCGCGTTCGCGCAACACCACCTCGCGGGCCAGTTTCAGATAGGCTTGGCTGCCGGCGCAGGCGAGATCATAGACCAGCGCCGGCTTGCCGAACGACGGCGCCTCGGAGACCCGCACATTGCGCGGGATCACCGTCTGGTAGACGGTCTCGCCGAAATGGCCGCGCACGTCGTTGGCCACCTGGGACGACAGGCTGTTGCGCCGGTCGTACATGGTCAGCACCACGCCCTGGATCTCCAGCTTCGGATTGAGGCTGGCGCGGACCAGTTCGATGGTGCGCATCAGCTGGCTGAGGCCCTCCAGCGCGAAGAACTCGCACTGCAGCGGCACCAGCACCGCGTCGGCGGCGGCCATGGCGTTGACCGTCAGGACGTTCAGCGACGGCGGGCAATCAATGAGCACGTAGGTGTAATCGCCGGCCTCGCGCAGGGGATCCAGCGCATCGCGCAGTTTGAACGAGCGCCGCGCGTCCTGGGCCAGTTCCATTTCGACGCCGGAGAGGTCCGGATCGGAGGGCGCCAGGTGCAGGCCGGGCACCGAGGTCTTCACCACCGCCTCCAGCAGCGTCTTCTCGCCCATCAGCACGTCGTAGAGGGTATATTTGCGCAGCGCCCGGCCGATGCCGAGGCCGGTCGACGCATTTCCCTGCGGATCGCTATCGATCAGCAGCACGCGCTCGCCGACCGCGGCCAGCGCCGTGCCGAGGTTGATCGCGGTGGTGGTCTTGCCCACCCCGCCCTTCTGGTTGGCCACAACCAGAACGCGGAGCGACCGGTCAGACTTTGCGGGCACGGCCGAGCCCTTTCACGCGAACGATGCGGCCACGCGGGTCGCTCTTGGAGGGTACGACGTCGGCCTCATATTCCCAATATCTAGCGGCTTCCTTCATCTCAGATACCACATCTTGTCCTTTGAGGAACAAACCGGTAGCGCCGGACTGAAGGTAGGGCTGGGCATACCGGAGCAGGCGGAAGAGCGGCGCACAAGCCCGCGCTGTGACGATCTCCACAGTTAGATCGAGGTTTTCCGCACGCGCGTTGTGGACGGTGGCCGGCAGGTCGAGGGCCTCGACCACATCGACGAGGAATTTGCAGCGCTTGGTCATGCTCTCCACCAGGTCGACGTGGAAGCCGAGGGTGGTCTTGCCGAGGATCGCCAGCACCAGGCCCGGCAGGCCGGCGCCGGCCCCCAGATCGGCCCAGGCGCGGGCCTCGGGGGCGAGTTTCAGCAGTTGGGCCGAGTCCCAGGCATGGCGGGACCAGAAATCCGGCAGCGACGCGGGTCCGACGAGGTTCATCACCTCGTTGCGCTCGGCGAGCATGACCCTGAAGCGCTCCAGGTCGGCCATCTGGGCGGGCGTGGCGCCGCTGAGGCGGGCAAAGCCTTCGGCGTCCATCAGCGCCGTTACGCCTTCAGGTGGGGTCGCTTCAGGCGGCGCGGCGGCGGACATGGGCCAGCAGGGCGGTGAGAGCTCCGGGGGTGACGCCCTCGATGCGGGCGGCCTGGCCGAGGGTCATGGGGCGGACGGCGGCGAGCTTCTCGCGGGCCTCGTTGGAGAGACCGCCGACCGTGGAATAGTCCAGCTCGGCGGGCAGGGTCAGGTTTTCGTCGCGGCGGAAGGCGGCGATGTCGGCAGCCTGGCGGTCGAGGTAGCCGGCGTAGGAGGCGTCGATCTCCACCTGCTCGCGCACGGCGGGGGGCCAGGCGGCGATCTGCGGCCACACACGCGCCAGGTTGTCGAAGCCGATCGACGGATAGGCGAGCAATTCGGTGAGGTTGCGCCGCTGGCCGTCGGCCTTGACCGGCAGGCCGGCCTTTTCGGCCTGGGAGGACGTCAGCGTAAGGCCGGCGGCGGCGGCGCGGGCTTCGGCCAGCCCCCTCGCCTTCTCGCCGAAGGCCTTGGCGCGGACGGAGCCGACCGCGCCCAGGGCCTCGCCCTTGGCGGTCAGCCGCTGGTCGGCGTTGTCGGCGCGCAGGATCAGGCGGAATTCGGCGCGGCTGGTGAACATCCGATAGGGCTCGGTGACCCCGCGGGTGACCAGGTCGTCGATCAGCACGCCGATATAGGCCTCGTCGCGGGCGAAGGACGCCGCATCGGCCCCGGAGGCGGCGCGGGCGGCATTGAGGCCGGCGACCAGGCCCTGGGCGCCCGCTTCCTCGTAGCCGGTGGTGCCGTTGATCTGACCGGCCAGGTAGAGCCCGGGCAGCGCCTTGACCTCCAGCGTCGGGTAGAGCTCGCGGGGGTCGACGTAGTCGTACTCGATGGCGTAGCCGTAGCGCTTCACCTGCACGGCCTGCAGACCGGGAATGGTGCGCAGGAAGAGATCCTGGGTCTCCTCGCTCACCGAGGTGGAGATACCGTTCGGATAGACCGTGTTGTCGTCCAGGCCCTCGGGCTCGAGGAAGATCTGGTGGCTGTCGCGCTCGGCGAAGCGGACCACCTTGTCCTCGATGGAGGGGCAATAGCGGGGCCCGACGCCGGTGGTCTTGCCGCCATAGACCGCGGATTCGCCGAGGCGCTCGGCGATGATCTTGTGGGTTTCGGCGGTGGTGTAGGTGATGCCGCACTCGATCTGGCGGGTGGTGATGGACCGGGTCAGGAAGGAGAACGGCACGGGCTCGGCGTCGGCGGCCTGCATTTCCAGGCGGTCCCAGGCGATAGTGGAGCCGTCGAGGCGGGCCGGCGTGCCGGTCTTCAGCCGGCCCATGCGCAGGCCCGAGGCATAGAGGCGGTCGGCTAGGCCGATGGCGGGCGCGTCGCCTACGCGGCCGGCGGCGATCCGCTCGTCGCCCCGGTGGATCACGCCTTTGAGGAAGGTGCCGGTGGTCAGCACTACCCGGGCGGCGCGGTAGGCCGTCCCGCTCGCGCCCAGGACACCGACGACCACGCCATCCTCGACGATCAGATCCTCGACCGCTTCGGGGAGGAGCGAAAGGTTTGGGGTCTGGACCAGTTCGGCCTGCATGGCCTCGCGGTAGAGCTTGCGGTCGATCTGCGAGCGCGGGCCGCGCACGGCGGCGCCCTTTGAGCGGTTCAGCAGGCGAAACTGGATGCCGGCCTGGTCGCCGAGGCGGGCCATCAGGCCGTCGAGGGCGTCGATCTCGCGGACCAGGTGGCCCTTGCCCAGGCCGCCGATCGCCGGGTTGCAGCTCATCTCGCCGATGGTCTCGAGCTTGTGGGTGAGCAGGAGCGTGCGCGCGCCGAACCGCGCCGAGGCGGCCGCCGCCTCGCAGCCGGCGTGGCCGCCGCCGATGATGATTACGTCCCAAGTCATAGAGAGGGCCAAGTCATGGAGCGCTGCATATAGTCGAAGGGCGACAGTGTTTCACGTGAAACAACGATGGCGGCTGTGGATCCCCGCTTTCGCGGGGATGACTCGCTGCGCGGTCATTTGCCGATGCAGAAGGTCGCGAAGATCCGGCCGAGCACCTGTTCCGGGTCGATGCGGCCGGTGATGCGGTCGAGGGCGCGGGCGGCGAGGCGGACGTCTTCGGCGGCCAGCTCAAGGGATTGCTCCTGTGAAAGGGCGTGGCGAAGGCGTTCGGAGGCCTCGTCGAGCAGCTCGCGGTGGCGCAGGCGGGTGGCGGCGGGCGGTTCCGCGCTGGCGAGCGCCGCGACCACGGAATCGGTGAGGCTGCGCTCCAGCCAGGCGACATCGTTGGGGCTCTTGGCGGTGAAGGGCTCGCCGGGCAGGCCCTCGAGGCCCTCGCCCAGGTCGCGCTTGGTCAGCAGGATCAGGTCGCCGATCTGCATCGAGGCCGGCGGGGCGGGGTCCGGCTCGCCGTAGCCATCGACCAGCCAGACCCGCAGGTCGGCGCCGTAGCCCCAGGCTTCGGCGCGGCGCACGCCTTCGGCTTCGATCTCGTCGGTGGTCTGCCGCAGGCCCGCGGTGTCGGCGACGATCACTTTGTAGCCGCCGAGGATCATCGGGACCTCGATGATATCCCGCGTGGTGCCGGGGGTGGCGGTGACGATGGCGGCCTCGCGCTTCGCTAAGACGTTGAGCAGGGTGCTCTTTCCGGCGTTGGGGGCGCCTAGCAAGGCTATGCGGTAGCCCTCGCGCACCCGCTCGCCGCGTTCGGCGTCGGTTACGGCGGCGTCCAGCTCGGCGACCAGGGCCTCGATGATCGGCCGCGCGCGGCCGGCAACGTCGGCGGGGACCTCTTCATCTGGAAAATCCACCGCCGCCTCGTACATGGCCAGCGCCCCGGTGAGCGCCTCGCGCCAGCGCGCCTGGACGTCGGAGAGCCGCCCGCCAAGCTGGTCGAGCGCCTGATGGCGTTGGGCGTCGGTCTCGGCGTCGATCAGGTCGGCCACGCCCTCGGCCTGGGCGAGGTCGAGCTTGCCGTTCTCGAAGGCCCGGCGGGTGAATTCGCCGGGCTCGGCGAGGCGCAGACCCCGCGCCGCCAGAGCCCCGACCAGGGCGCCGAGCACCGCCGGGCCGCCGTGGACATGGAATTCGGCGCTGTCCTCGCCGGTGTAGCTGCCGGGCGTGGGGAACCAGAGCACCAGGGCTTCGTCGATTGTCCTCCCGTTCCCGTCCAGCAGCGTCCGTAGGCTGGCGCGTCGGGCGGCCGGCAGCCGCCCCGCCAGCGCGCGCACGGCCTGGGCGGTCCCGGGGCCCGAGAGACGCACCACCGCCACCGCCGCGCGGCCGGCGGCCGTGGCCGGCGCGAAGATGGTGTCAGTCATTCGCCCTTCTTCACGTCTTGGGGCTTCACGTCTTGAGGCTTCACTTCTTGGGGGCGGCGGCGCTCAGGCCCACGTCCATCAGCTTGCGGAACTGCTCCTGGGCGCCGGCGCCGAAGCTCATCCAGTTCTTCACCAGCTCGTCGGGCGAGATCATCGCCATGTTGGCGTCAATGCGCTTCTTCATCTCGCCCACCAGATGGTCGTTGAGCGTGCTGACGTCGGGCAGTCCGAGGAACCGCCGGGCCTCCTCGGGCGTGCAATCCACTTCGATGGTCATTTTCATGCGAGCCAAGCTCCCGTTTCGGATTCCATATGGCCGCGCAGCGGCCCCGCGCGCTAGTAGCGAGCGCAACAAACACCCCCAAACGGCAAAACCGGAGACGACCATGGGCGAGCGCACGACGATCACCACCAAGGACGGCTCGTTCAGCGCCTATGTGGCCAGGCCCGGCACATCGCCGGCCCCGGCGGTCGTGGTGATCCAGGAGATTTTCGGGGTGAACCAGGTCATGCGCGACATCACCGATGGCCTGGCCGGCCAGGGCTATCTGGCGATCTGCCCGGACCTGTTCTGGCGGATCGAGCCCGGGATCGACATCACCGACCAGTCGGAGGCCGAGTGGAAACGGGCCTTCGAACTGTTCAACGCCTTCGATGTGGACCTGGGCGTCGGCGACGTGGCCGCCACGCTCAGCCATATCCGCGACGACATCGGCTGCAGCGGCAAGGCCGGCGCCGTCGGCTTCTGCCTGGGCGGGGCGCTGGCCTTCCTCACCGCCACACGCACCGACGTGGATGCGGCCGTTTCCTACTACGGCGTCGGCATTGAGAACCGGGTGGCCGAGGCGGCGAAGCTGGCCCATCCGCTGTTGATGCACATCGCCGAGGAGGATCAATTCGTGCCAAAGCCGGCGCAGGCGCTGATCCAGGCGGCCCTGAAGGACAATCCCCGGATCGAGTTGTTTAGTTACCCCGGCTGCGACCATGCCTTCGCCCGCCACGGCGGCGAGCACTTCAACCCAGCCGCGGCCGAACTGGCCGGCCAGCGCACGCTGGCCTTCTTCCAAAGGACCCTCGGCTGATGCGCGCGATTCGTTTCGAACAGACCGGCGGCCCTGAGGTTCTGCAGCTCATCGACGCCCCGACCCCGACGCCGGGACCTAGCCAGGTGCTGGTCCGCCACGTCGCCATAGGGGTCAACTTCATCGACACCTATCATCGCACCGGCCTCTATCCGGTGAAGCTGCCCTGCATCCCGGGCGGGGAGGCCGCCGGCGATGTCGAGGCGATCGGCGAACGGGTCACCCGCTTCAAGGTCGGCGACTCGGTTGCCTATGCCGGCGGGTTCGGAGCCTACGCCGAGTGCAACGTGGTCCCCGAGACGCGCCTCGTGGCCGTACCGCCCAGCCTTGGACCCGTTGCCGCCGCCGCCGCCCTGCTGAAAGGCATGACCGTCGAATTCCTGCTACGGCGCTGCCACCCGGTGAGAGCCGGCGAGACGATCCTGGTCCATGCCGCCGTGGGCGGTGTCGGCCAGCTCATGGTGCAGTGGGCTAAGGCCCTGGGCGCCGAGGTGATCGCGACCGTTGGGTCTGAGGATAAGGCCGCGCGAGCACGCGAACTCGGCGCCGACCACGTGATCCTGTACCGCGAGCAGGACGTCGCCGCTGAGGTGAAGCGGATCACCGGAGGCAAGGGCGTTCCGGTGGCCTATGACTCGGTCGGCAAGGATACCTTCGATGGCACCCTGGGCAGTCTCGCTCGCCGCGGGCTTTTCGTCAGCTTTGGCAACGCCTCAGGGCCGCCCGCCCCCGTGCCGCCGGGCCGCTTGGCGCAGGCCGGTTCGCTGTTTCTGACGCGCCCCACCCTGTTTGACTACATCGCGACGCCGGAAGAGCTGGACGCCAGCGCCGAGGCGCTTTGGGACGTCCTGGGTTCGGGCGCGGTGAAGGTGCGGGTCGGCCAGACGTTCCCGCTGGCGGAGGCGCGGGCGGCGCATGAGGCGCTGGAAAGCCGGTCGACAATCGGGGCGAGTTTGTTGATTCCGTAGGTCGGTGTTTCACGTGAAACACAAGTAGAACGGGTAGGGCCGGGTCAGGCCAAGCCATACGCCCGCCGGTAGGCCGGGCGGGCTCGAGCCGGTCCCGGTAAGCGCACACCGCCGGCGGTAGGAGATCTCCGAGACCCAGCGGCATCGCGCGGCTCAATATGAAGCCCAACGAGAGGTCTGCCAGCGTCAGACGACCCGCGACCAGAAACGATCTCCCGTCGCCTAGCTCTTCCGCGATCGCCGCCGCTCGCAACGCGAAATTCTCCCTCGCATCCGTCAGGATCGCCTCGGCGAATCCGCCGAAGCGGCGGGCCCACACGGTCGGCGGGGTCAACGTACTTTCGCCGAAGTGGATGAACTGCAGATAGGCGAGATAGTCGGGGTGGTCAGGCTCCAGGGTCAGGTTTCCGCCGTACCGCCGGCTGACATACTCGCAGATCACCAAGCTTTCGGTGAGCCGCACCGAGCCGTCCACCAACGCCGGGACGGTGCCGCCGGGACTGATCGCCAGGAACTCGGGGTGATGCAGCCGCGGCGGAAAGCGCAGCTCGACCACCTCGTAGGGCGCCCCAACCTCCTCAAGCGCCCAGAGCGCCCGTCGTGAACGAGTGGGTCCACTGGCGTAGAGCTGGATCACCTCAGGCTGGCCTTCCTACGTGTTCATCGACTGGAAGAATTCCTCGTTGGTCTTCGAGGAGCGCAGCTTGTCGAGCAGGAACTCGATGGCGTCCTGGGCGCCCATCGGCCCCAGGATGCGGCGCAGGATGTAGGTCTTGGTCAGGTGCTCCTTGGGCGTGATCAGCTCCTCCTTGCGGGTGCCGGACTTGATCACGTCGATGGCCGGATAGACCCGCTTGTCGGCGACCTTGCGGTCGAGCACGATTTCCGAGTTACCGGTGCCCTTGAACTCTTCGAAGATCACCTCGTCCATCCGGCTGCCGGTGTCGATCAGGGCGGTGGCGATGATGGTCAGCGAGCCGCCTTCCTCGATGTTCCGCGCAGCGCCAAAGAAGCGCTTGGGGCGCTGCAGGGCGTTGGCGTCGACACCGCCGGTCAGCACCTTGCCGGACGACGGCACGACGGTGTTGTAGGCGCGGCCAAGCCTGGTGACGGAGTCGAGAAGGATCACCACGTCACGCTTGTGCTCGACCAGGCGCTTGGCTTTTTCGATAACCATTTCCGCGACTTGCACGTGCCGCGTGGCAGGCTCGTCGAAGGTCGAGGAGATTACCTCGCCCTTCACCGTGCGCTGCATGTCGGTGACTTCTTCCGGGCGCTCGTCGATGAGCAGGACGATCAGGTAGCACTCGGGGTGGTTGGTCTCGATCGACTTGGCGATGTTCTGCAGCATCACCGTCTTGCCGACGCGCGGCGGCGAGGTGATCAGGCAGCGCTGGCCCTTGCCGAGCGGGGCGACGATGTCGATCACCCGGCCGGAGCGGTCCTTCAGCGTCGGGTCATCGATCTCCATCTTCAGCCGCTGGTCGGGATAGAGCGGCGTCAAGTTGTCGAACAGCACCTTGTGGCGGACGTTCTCGGGGTTCTCGAAGTTGGTCAGGTCGACCTTGACCAAGGCGAAGTAGCGCTCGCCCTCGCGCGGGGCGCGGATGGCGCCGTCGACCGTGTCGCCGGTCCTGAGGCCGAACTTCCGGATCTGCGAGGGCGAGACATAGATGTCGTCGGGTCCGGGCAGGTAATTGGCCTCGGGCGAGCGCAGGAAGCCGAAGCCGTCCTGGACGACCTCAAGGGTGCCCGAGCCGGAGATCTCCACGCCCTCTTCGGCCAGGGTCTTGAGGATCGCGAACATGATGTCCTGCTTGCGCATGGAGTTCACGTTTTCGATCTCGAACAGTTCGGCGAACGCCAGCAGGTCGGCCGGCGCCTTATCCTTCAGCTCCTGCAGGCTCATCCGGGTCAGCCCCATCTTGGCGATGGTGTTGGCGACTTCGGAGGGCTCGTCGGCGTCGCCGTTGTCGGCGTCTTCGGCCGCGGCTTCAGCGGCGGTGGTGTCGACCGCAGTTTCGACCGCCTCGGCCATTTCAGGCGCGGCGGTGTCTTCCGGGGTGGTGGTGTCGTTGGTGTCGTCTTGCATTGAAATCACTCGTGTTTGCCCGCAAACCGGACAGACTCCGGGCGCAGGCTTTTAGATGATGTGGGCACCGTTAAGCGCCGGATGTCGTCGTCTTCTTTGGGAGCCGGACAGCTGCGCGGTGATCCTGCGCGGCGCCGGAGATAAGGCGGGGCGCGCCCTTGTCGGGGACGCGTGGGCGATCAGGACCACAAAACCAGGGCTCGGGTCAAGGAATCCGGTGTCTGGTCCGCTACCGGAAGGTGAACTCGGTGGTCACCGCCAGCACCATGATCACCGCGGCGATGAACGGCAGCTCGTTGGTGGCGCGCCAGAACTTGGCGGTGCGGGGGCGCTCACCGGCCTCGATCTTCTTGCGGGAGGTGGCCAGAAAGCCGTGCCAGACGCTGAGGAAGATGATCCCGGCGATTTTGGTCAGCATCCAGGGGGTGAGCAGGAAGCTCCAGCCGAGGCGCTGCGCGCCGTCGACATAGATCAGCGCTCCGCCGAAGACGAACGTCAGGGCCATCGCCGGATTGATGATGATCCGCAGGAGCTTGGCTTCCCACACCTTGAAGTGGGCGTCGAACTCGCTGCCCGGCGGCGCGGTCTCGGTGTGGTAGGCGAACAGCCTGGGCAGGTACATCATGCCGCTCATCCAGGCGATGACGCAGATGATGTGCAGGCCGCGCAGCAGGTCGTACCAATTCACGTCAGGCGGCCTCCCCCGGTCTCAGCGGGCATTTCGCATGGCCGGCCGGGCAGCGCCAGGGTCCGCAGGGGCCGATCACCGCGGCGCGTCCGGCAGCCTCGAGGACAGAACGGGCCAAACCCTCGATGAAGCTCGGCGTTACGCCCGGCGTTGGGGCGCGCAGGTAGGGCGTGCAGCCTGCCTCGCGGGCGATCTTGGCATAGTCGTCGTCAAGCTCCACCAGCGTCTCGACGTGCTCGGAGACGAAGGCGATCGGGGCGATCAGCGCGCCCTTCCCGTCGGTGGCGGCGCGGCGGATCTCCTCCTCGGTGGCCGGCTCTAGCCATTTGAGGCGGCCGACCTTGCTCTGGAAACAAACCCGCCAGTCGGCGAGCTCCGGCAGCGCCGCGGCGATAGCCGCCGCGGTGCCTTCGACCTGGGCGCGATAGGGATCGCCGGCGTCGACCACTTGCTGCGGCAGCCCATGGGCGGAGAACAGCAGCCGGATGTTCGCGGGCTGGCCGGCGTCTTGCCAAGTCTTGCGGATCGCCTGGACCTGGGCGTCGACCAGACCATGCTCGGTGGGATAGCAGCAGACGGTGCGCGATACACCTGGGCCCTGGTAGGTACTGAGCCAATCCCTGAGCGAGGACGCGGTCGTGGTGGTCGAGTACTGCGGATAGAGCGGCAGCAGGACGATCTTGTCCGGTGCGAACGCCGCCACCTCGCGCGCGGTCTCGGCCGCGAACGGCTTCCAGTAGCGCATGGCGATGAAGCAGCGGACCTCCGTGTCCGGCGCCCTGCCTTGCAGCTCCGCCTGCAGCGACTGCGCTTGGGCCCGGGTCTCCGGCAGCAACGGCGAGGCGCCGCCCATCTTGGCATAGTTGGCCTGGGCGGATCGGTTGCGGGTCGTCGAGATCAGCGCGGCCAGCGGATAGCGCGCCACCGCCGGCAGGGTGATGATGGCGGAATCTCGGAAGAGATTGAAAAGGAAAGGCTTTACGGCCTTCAAGCTGTCCGGGCCACCAAGATTGAACAGGACGACGGCGAGCCTGGTCACGCCTTCATGGCTTCTTGGAGGGCCAACGCCTTCACCGACTTCCCGGTCACCCGCTCGACGACGCGGGCGATGTGGGCGATGGGCGTGTCGGGCAGCACCCCGTGGCCGAGGTTGAAGATCCAAGGACCGTCCGACCACTGGGCGAGCAGACCCTCGACCCGGGCGTCCAGAGCCGGCCCGCCGGCGCGCAGCAACAGGTTGTCCAGGGCGCCCTGGATGGTCTTGCCGCCGGCCTGGATGCGGCGGCCGAGCTCGGCGCTGGCCTGGGTGTCGAGGGCCACACCCTGGACCGGTACGACACGAGCGTAGCTGTCGACCAAGGCCCCGGCCCCACGCGGGAAGCCGATGAAGGGGACGCCTACGCCGGCGGCGCGGACCTTCTCGACGATGGCCTGGTGCGGCCGGATGACGATGCGTTCGAAGACGTCCTCCGCCAGGCCCTCCGCCCAGCTCTCGAAGATCTTCAGCGCCTGGGCGCCTGATTTCGCCTGCATGACCAGATATCGGGCGGTCGAGTCGACAAGGACTTCGAGCAGGGCGTCGAGCTTATCGGGATGCTCATAGGCGAAGGTGCGAGCGCCGGTGCGATCGGAGCTACGGCCCTCGATCATGTAGGTGGCCACGGTCCAAGGCCCGCCGGCAAAGCCGATCAGGGCGCGGTCGGGCTCCAATTCGGCGCGCACGCGCGCCAGCGTCTCACCGATGGACGAAAGGCGTTCCGTAGAAGCCTCGACCTGCCCGGCCAGCCGCGCGATCTCCGGCAGTTCGCCAAGCCTAGGGCCTTCACCGGCCTCGAACCAGACCTCCTGGCCAAGCGCACGGGGGATCAAGAGGATGTCGGCGAAGACGATTGCGGCATCCAGCGGGAAGCGGCGCATCGGCTGCAGGGTGGCCTCGGCGGCCATCTCGGGGTTGTGGCAGAAGGCGATGAAGTCGGCCGCCTTGGTGCGCAGCTCACGATATTCCGGCAGCGAGCGCCCGGCCTGGCGCATGAACCAGATCGGCGGCCTCGCCAGGGTCTCGCCGGCCAGGGCGCGCAACAGCTTGGGAGGAGGGAGCTTCGGGGGCGTCTCGTCACTCATGCCCGCTTTAAACCGCCTATGACCTCAAGTCTCAAGCCCGAGCATCCGCCAGCCCTCCCGTCTGCCCTTCTTCCTTCATTCAAGAGTCTTAAAAGGCGGGTGGCAGGGGCGATAGGGCCTGTCGAGGGGGTGGATATCGCGTCCTGTCCGCCCCGGCTCCGGCCTTGTCCCCAGCTTTTCCCCGCCGCCGCCACCGCCCTATCACAGGCTGTGAATCCTGGGGACAGCCGGCCAGCCGGCCCGTGGCGCTTAAGATTTCGTTAACCCCTCGGGGGACGGCCCGGGTTGCCGCCGGTTGATACGACGATCTGTCGATCGCGGTCCGCGCGGCGGCGACCGCCTCCCCGGCGCTGTGGGTTAACGAAAGGTAAACGGCCAAATCCGTCCCGGTGATTCTTCGAAAACCGCCGAAGGCCGTCGGCGCACGCGGTCTATCCCCTTCGGCGCCCGTCTTCGCTAAGACTGCTCCACCGGATTCGTCCCCAGGAATATTTCGCAAGGAAGGCTGCGGCCCTCGTCCCATGACCACCAGCAGGCTCGCCACCTATTTCCACGTCCACCTGGTGTCGGATTCCACCGGCGAGACGCTGAACGCCATGGCGCGCGCCGTCTGCGCCCGTTTCGACAACGTCCTGCCGATCGAGCACATCTACGCCCTGGTCCGTTCGCAGCGCCAGCTCGACCGGGCGCTCGGCGACATCGAGGAAGCGCCCGGCGTAGTGATGCACACCATCGTCGACGACAAGCTGCGCGATGCGTTGGAGGAAGGCTGCCGCAAGCTCGCCATGCCCTGCATCCCGGCGCTCGACCCGCTGGTCAGCGCCATGTCGCACTACCTGGGCGCCTCGACGACGACACGGGTCGGCGCGCACCTGCGTCTCGACACCGACTATTTCAACCGCATGGACGCGCTGAACTACGCCATCGGCCACGACGACGGCCAGGGCGGCCAGGACCTGGAGCAGGCCGACGTCATCCTGGTGGGGGTGTCGCGGACGTCGAAGACGCCTACCTGCATCTACCTGGCGCACCGTGGCGTGCGCGCCGGCAATGTGCCGCTGGTGCCCGGCCGGCCACCGCCGGAGAAACTGTTCGCGCTGAAGAACACTTTGGTCGTGGGGCTCTCGATTTCGCCTGACCGCCTGATCCAGATCCGCCGAAACCGCCTGCTGAGCCTGAAAGAGAACCGCGAGTCGACCTACATCGACGTGGACGCGGTGCGCGATGAGATCGTCCAGGCCAGGCGCCTCTACGAACGCCAGGGCTGGCCGGTGATCGACGTGACCCGGCGCTCGGTGGAGGAGACGGCCGCGGCGGTGCTCAACCTTCTGCACGGCGGCCATGGTCAGGTCGAGGTGTTGGGCGGATGAGCTCTCCTGCAGTGGGGCTGGTGCTGGCCTCGACCAGTTCCGCCCGCAAGGCGGTGCTCGAAGGCGCGGGCGTGCCGTTCGAAGCACAGCGCTCGGGCGTCGACGAGGACGCGACCAAGGCGCGGTTGCTGGCCACGGGGGCGACGCCGCGCCAGGTGGCGCAGGCCCTGGCCGACGAGAAGGCGCTGGCCGTCTCGCAGGGCCGGCCCGAACTGGTGCTGGGGGCGGACCAGACGCTGGAACTGGGCGGGCGGCTCTACGACAAGGCCGAAACGTTGGACGATGCGCGGGCGCGGCTGCGGGCCCTGCGAGGACGTCCGCACCAACTGCACTCGGCGGTGGCGGTGGCGAGCGAAGGCAAGGTGATCTGGCGAGAGACGGTGAGCGCGTCGCTGACCATGCGCGATTTCACCGACGGCTTCATCGAGGCCTACCTGGCTGCTGAGGGTGATGCGGCGCTGGGCTCGGTGGGTTGCTACCGGCTGGAGGGGATGGGCGTGCAACTGTTCTCGAAGATCGAGGGCGACTATTTCACCATCCTCGGGCTGCCGCTGATGGGCCTGCTGGCGCTGCTGCGTGAACGCGGCGTGGTGGGCGCGTGACCCGGCCACCCATCACCGGCGCTACGGTCGTCGCCGGCGTGGCCGGCCAGCCGGTGCGCCATTCGCTCAGCCCGTTGATCCACAATGCCTGGCTGGAGGCCGCCGGCATCGACGGGGTCTACGTCCCCTTCGACCTGCCGATAGCGGGGTTCGAGGGCTTCGTGGCGGGGCTGCGCGGCGGTGCGGTGCGGGGGATCAACGTCACGGTGCCGTTCAAGGAAGTCGCCCTGACCCTGGCCGACCGGGCCAGCGACCGGGCGCTGGCGGCGTCGGCGGCCAATATCCTGGTGTTTGAGGCCGACGGCTCGGTGATCGCCGACAACACCGACGGGGTGGGCCTGATCTCGGCTTTCGCGATCCAGGCGCCCGGGCTCGTCCTGGCGTCGGGGCCGGTGGCGATCCTCGGCGCGGGCGGTGGGGCGCGGGGCGCGGCCGCGGCCCTGCTGGCGGCCGGGGCGCCGCAGGTGCGCATCATCAACCGCACGCTCGCCAAGGCGCAGGCCATGGCGAAGGCTTTTGGCGCACGCGCGACAGCCCATCCGCTCGCCGGCGCAGCCCACGCGTTTGCAGGCGTCGTGGCGGTGGTCAACGCCACCTCGGCCGAACTCGGCGAAAAGGCGGTGCTCGAGGCGCCGCTGGAGGCGACGCCGGCCGGCGCCGTGGTGATGGACATGGTCTATCGGCCGCTCATCACCCCGTTCCTGGCGCATGCGCGGCGGATCGGGCGGCCGACGGTGGACGGTCTGGCGATGCTGATCGGCCAGGCGGCGCCGGCCTTCGAAGCCTTCTACGGTCGCCCGCCGCCGGCGCAGGTGGACATCCGCGCCCTGGCCCTGAAGGTGATCGGGGGATGATCCTGATCGGCCTCACCGGCTCCATCGGCATGGGCAAGTCGACCACCGCGGCGATGTTCCGCGAGGCCGGGATCCCGGTCTATGACGCCGACGCGGCGGTGCACGAACTCTATGACACCGGCGGCGCGGCGGTCGGGCCGGTCGATGAGGCGTTTCCCGGCGTGGTCAGGGACGGCAAGGTCGACCGCGAGGCGCTGCGCCAGGCAGTGCTCGGCAAGCCCGACGCGCTGAAACGGCTCAACGCCGTCGTCCATCCGCTGGTCGGCCGCGACCGGGTGGGGTTTTTCGCCAAGGCCGAGGCGGACGGCGCCGACATGGTCGTGCTGGACATACCGCTGCTGTTCGAGACCGGCGGCCACGCCAATGTCGACGCCGTGGTGGTGGCCAGCGCCCCCGTCGACATGCAACGCGAGCGGGTGCTCGCCCGGCCGGCATGACCCCCGAACGCTTCGACGCCATCCTCGCCCAGCAGCTGGCCGACGCCGAGAAGCGGGCGCGGGCGCATTTCGTGGTCGATACCTCCCGGGGGCTGGAGCTGGCGCGCGAACAGGTGGCCGAGATCATCGCGACGATGCGCGATCCACAGCTTCGACCTGCTAGCGGCCGTACGCCCAGTTGAACTGAGCGGCCAAACCGGCGCATCACAGGGACATGGCGCGCGAGATCGTCCTGGACACGGAAACCACCGGCTTCGAGCCCACCATGGGTCACCGGATGGTGGAAATCGCCTGCCTGGAAATCGACGACTTCGTGCCCACCGGGCGCAGCTTCCACGCCTATATCGACCCCTGCCGCGACATGCCGAGCGACGCCGAGCGGGTGCACGGGCTCTCCGGCGCGTTTCTACGCGGCAAGCCGAAGTTCGAGAGCCCGCAGGTGGTCGACGCCTTCATCGCCTTCATCGGCGACGCGCCGATGATCGCCCACAACGCCAATTTCGACCGCGCCTTCATCAATCACGAGCTGGCGCTCTGTAGCCGTGACGTGTTCGGCGAGTCGCGGTTCATCGACACCCTGGCGCTGGCCAGGGTGCGGTTTCCGGGGATGCACAACTCCCTGGATGCACTCTGCAAGCGCTTCAAGATCTCGCTGGCCGACCGTGAGAAGCACGGCGCCTTGATCGACGCGCGCCTCCTGGCCGAGGTCTATCTGGAGCTGAGAGGCGGGCGTGAGCGCCGGCTTGAGCTGACGGCGACGGCGGCAGCGACCAGCGCTCTCCAGGCGGCGAGCAACAACGACTACGGCGCCCGCCCGCGGCCGCTCGATCCGCGCTCAACTGATGAGGAGCGGGCGATCCACGCGAGCTTCATTCGCGACATCGTTAAGAACGACGAGCTCTGGAAGAAGCACGGTCCCTTCTCTTGAGGGGCGCCGGTCAGGCGTGGCCGACCTGCTGTTCGGCCTGGGCCTTGCGCGCGGAATAGATGCTGGCGAAATCGATCGGATCGAGCAGGAAGGGCGGATAGCCGCCGTCCGAGGTCACGTCGGCGATGATCCGCCGCGCGAACGGGAACAGGTAGCGCGGGCACTCGATCAGCAGCACCATCTCCACGTCTTCCGGACCGACGCCGGTGATCTGGAAGACCCCGCCATACAGCAGCTCGACCACGAACACCGCCCCGTCATCGCGCTTGGCGGCGGCGGAGAGCTTCATGTCCACCTCATAGAAGCCGTCGTCGCGGCCGCGGGCGTTCATCTCGACGCCCAGGTCGATCTGCGGCTGGGCCACCCCGCCGCGCAGGCTTTCCGGCGCGCGCGGGTTCTCGAACGACAGGTCGCGGATGAACTGGGCCAGGATGCGGATGCCGGGGGCGTCTGCGGTCTCTTCGGGTGCGGCAGCGCCGGCGTCGATATCGGTCATTGTCGAGCTTAAATCCGTGAGGAGGGCGCGAAGGGTTCGCGTCCCACAGGGCGGCCGGGCTAACATGGGCCCCCAATTCTTGCAACGAAGGGCTCTGGCGACGGGTGGGGATGCAACGCCGCCCCTGACGGCAGCGTTGGATCGTTCTATATTGCGTTCTCGCCGTCCGTCGGCGCGTCAGAAGGCCCTGCGCTTGCAAATCCTCGAGCTGATCATTTTCGCGGGTCTAGCCGCCATCGTGCTTTACCAGCTCTATGCGGTGCTGGGCCGTCGGGTGGGCCGCCAGCCGGAGGATGCCCCGGCCGTTCCAACGACCGCGGCGCCGCTGGCTCCGGTGGACCAGATCGCAGCCGATGAGGGCGTGGCCCTGACCGGCCTGGCCGCCGTCAAGGCGCGCGACCCGGGCTTCGACATCGGCCGCTTCCTGGGCGGGTCGAAATCGGCCTACGAGATGATCGTCAAGGCCTTCGCCGCCGGCGACCGGGGGCAGCTGCGCAATCTGCTGGCCCCGCCGGTGATGGCCGGCTTCGACACCGCCATCGCCAAGCGCGAGGCAGAGAACCGCACCGAGACCGTGGAATTCGCCCACCCGCCCCGCGCAGACCTGGAAAAGGCCGAGGTGGTGGGGGCCGACCTCGCCCGCCTGACCGTGCGGTTCCTGGCCGAATTCCGCAGCCGCACCAAAGGACCCGAAGGCGAGGCCGTCGAGGACCGGCGCACCGCCGAGCTCTGGACCTTCGAGCGGCACCTGAAGAGCCGCGACCCCAACTGGCTGCTGACCCACGTCGACGCTGCAGAGGCGTAGGGTTTCGTGCAGCTGCGAGCCGTCGGCGCGCTGCTCGCCGCGCTTTCCCTGGCCGCCTGCGCCACCACAAAGCCTGCGCCGCGCCTCCAGCCCCAGCCGCCGGCTCACCGCCCGGACGAACGCCCTCGACCGCCCGAACCGGCCCCCGAGCCCGCGGGCCGGTTCGTTGCGCTGAGCACGCTGAGGGGCTGGGAGGCCGAGGACCATGCCGCGGCGCTGGCCGCCTTCCGCGAGACCTGCGGCGCGGCGAAGGATGCGGCCATGGCCCTGGCCTGCCGCGGCGCGCGCGCCATCGGCCCGCTCGACCGTGAGCGGTCGGAGCGGTTCTTCGAGGCCAACTTCAGCGCCGAGCGGATTTCCGGCGAGGGCGTGCTCACCGCCTATTTCTCCCCGGAGTACCCGGCGCGGCGCAAGCCCAGCGAGGCGTTCAGCGCCCCTATGCGGGCCCGGCCCGCCGACCTGAAAATGGTCGACGCCGCTACGCTCGATCCCGGCCAGCCCGGTCGCCAGACGGCGATGCGGGACCGCGGCGACGGAACGCTGGCCGCCTATCCCGATCGGGCGGCCATCGAGGCCTCACCGCTGGACAAGGCGCTGGCCTGGATGCGGCCGGAGGACCTGTTCTTCCTGCAGATCCAGGGGTCGGGCGTGCTGACCTTCGAGGACGGCGCGCGGAAGAAGGCGGTCTACGCCGGCAACAATGGGTGGCCGTTCGTCGGCATCGCCAATCCCCTGCGCGACAAGGGCCTGCTGGCGCGGGACAACACCTCGGGCGAGGCGATCCGCGCCTGGCTGGCCGGCCACCGCGGCCCCGACGCGCAGGCGATCATGCGGCTGAACCCGCGCTATGCCTTCTTCAGCCTGGCGCCGGATGACGGGCGCCAGCCCGTCGGCTCAGCCAACCTGCCGCTGCCGCCCGGGCGCTCGCTGGCCGTGGACCCGGCCTTCCACGCGATGGGCGAGCTGCTGTGGGTCGATGCCTCATCGCCGATGTTGCAGGGCGCGTTCCCCGATTATCGCCGCCTCGCGATGACGCTCGACACCGGCGGCGCGATCAAGGGCGAGGTCCGCGCCGACCTCTATCTGGGCGTCGGCGCGGCGGCCGGCGCCGAGGCCGGCCGGGTGCGCCACGCCCTGCGGCTCTACCGACTCGCTCCGCGGGGCTCTTTGGGGGATAGCCCGCCGTGAAGCGCCCGCTGAAGCCCGAGGACCAGCACATCTGGGGGATGGTCGCGGCGACCGTGCATCCCCTGCCCGGCCGCGCCGCGCCCACCGCCAGCCAGGAAGCCGCCAAGCACGAGACCGCCGCACGCATCGCCCCGCCAAAGCCGCCGGGCCGTCCGGGCAAGCTCCGCGAGGTCCTCGACGACATCGAGCCCAACCGCCGCCACCGCATCGCCAAGGCGCGCGAGGAGATCGGCGCGCGGCTCGACCTGCACGGCCTGACCCAGGACCGGGCGAGGGCGACGCTCGAAGGGTTCCTGAACCACGCCTTCAACGAGGGCTGGCGCGCGGTGCTGGTGATCACCGGCAAGGGCGTGCAGGGCGACGGCGTGCTGAAGCGGATGGCCCCGGGCTGGCTGGCCGCCCCGCACCTGACCCACATCGTGGCGGGGATTTCCGACGCCGCCCGCCACCACGGCGGCGAAGGCGCGCTCTATGTGGCGCTGAAGCGGAAGAAACGGGCCTAGGGTAGCCGCGCGGCCTTTTCGGCCAGCCCCGAGGTCCCTTCGCGGGCCTCCAGCTTGGCGGCGACCTCGTCCAGGGAGACGCCGGCGGCGGCCAGGACCACGAGCCAGTGATAGATCAGGTCGGCGCTTTCGGCGGCGAGATGGTCCTTGTCGCCCCGGGTGGCGGCGATGACGGCTTCGATGGCCTCCTCGCCGAGCTTCTTGGCGGCCAGCGACGGGTCGGCCAGCAGCTTGGCGGTGTAGGAGGCGGCATGGTCGCCGCCCTTGCGGGCCTCGATGGTGGCCGCCAGGCGGGCCAGGACGTCGGCGAAGCGGGTCATGCGGGCTCCGTCTGACGAACCGAGAGGTGGGCGTTGGCCATGGCCCTCTTCACCTCGCCGATGGAGACTTCGCCGAAGTGGAAGATCGAGGCGGCCAGCACCGCGTCCGCGCCGCCTTGCGTCACGGCGTCGACCATGTGCTGCGCATTGCCGGCGCCGCCGGAGGCGATCACCGGCACGGAGACCGCCGAGCTCACCTGTTTCAGCAGGTCCAGGTCGTAGCCGATCTTGGCCCCGTCGCGGTCCATGGAGGTGAGCAGGATCTCGCCGGCCCCGCGCTCGACGGCCTCGACGGCGTAGCGCACCACGTCGATCCCCGTCGCTGTCCGGCCGCCATAGGTATAGACCTCCCAGCCGTCGTTGCGACCACCCGAGCCGGTGCGCGCTGTCCCGTGCTTGGCGTCGATGGCGACGACGGTGGCCTGCGAGCCGAAGGCGTCGGCGCAGGCGGCGATCAGGTCGCGGTTCTCCACCGCGGCGGTGTTGATCGAGATCTTGTCGGCGCCGGCCAGCAGCAGGCGCCTGGCGTCCTCGACGGTGCGGATGCCGCCGCCCACCGAGAGTGGCATGAAGCAGACGTCGGCCGTGCGGGCGACCACATCCAGGATCGTCCCGCGGTTCTCGTGGCTGGCGGTTATGTCCAGGAACATCAGTTCATCGGCGCCGGCGGCGTCATAGGCGCGGGCCTGCTCCACCGGATCGCCGGCGTCGCGCAGGGAGACGAACTGCACGCCTTTCACCACCCGGCCGTCCTTGACGTCCAGGCAGGGGATCACCCGCACGCGGAGGGTCACGCCGCCACCTTCAGCGCCTCGTCGGGCGTGATCGCGCCGTTGTAGAGCGCGCGGCCCAGCACGGCGCCGGCGATCTCGGTGCCCTTGCGCGCCTTCAGCCGGACGATGTCGTCGATGGTGGCCAGGCCACCGGCGGCGATCACCGGGATCGCCACGGCGTCGGCAATGGCCCCGAAGGCCTCGACGTTGAAGCCCATGGTGGTGCCGTCGCGATCGATGTCGGTGATGATCAGGGCGCTGACGCCCGCGTCCTCGAACCGCCTGGCCACGGTGATCGCATCGAGGTCGGAGTCTTCCGTCCAGCCCTGGACGGCGACCTTGCCCTTGCGCACGTCGACGCTGACGGCGATCTGCTCGGGCCAGGCCTTGGCGGCCTCGTGGACGATTTCCGGCTGGCGGACGGCGACGGTGCCGAGGATCACCCGGCTGACGCCGGCTTCGATCCAGCCCTCGATGTCGGCGAGCGTGCGGATGCCGCCGCCCAGCTGCACCGGCACCGAGACGGCGTTGAGGATCTCCCCCACCGCGGCGTGATTGACCGCCTTGCCGGAGACCGCCCCGTTCAGGTCGACCACGTGGATCCAGTGGAAGCCGCCGTCGGCCCAGGCGCGGGCCTGGGCGGCGGGCGAGGTGTTGAACACCGTGGCGGTGGCCAGGTCGCCATGCACCACGCGCACACACTGGCCGTCCTTCAGGTCGATGGCGGGGTAGAGGATCAAGGTCGCCACTCCAGGAAGCGCGCGAGGAGGTCGTGGCCCACGGCCTGCGACTTCTCCGGGTGGAACTGAACGCCGGCGACATTGCCGCTGGCGACGGCGGCCGGGAACCGCTCGCCGTGCTCCACATAGGCCGCGACGTCGGCCCCGTCGCGGGGGAAAAACGCGAAGGAGTGGGTGAAATAGACGGTCTGCCCATCCTTCAGGCCGGCGAACACCGGGTGATCGGCGACGCCGGTCAGGCTGTTCCAGCCCATGTGCGGGATCTTGATCGCGGGATCGGTCGGTTCAAGTCGCCGCACACTGCCGCCGATCCAGTCGAGGCCGGGGGTCTCGCCGAACTCCAGCCCACGCGAGGCCAACAGCTGCATGCCGACGCAGATGCCGAGGAACGGCGCGCCCCTGGCGTGGACGGCCTCGGTCATGGCTTCGGCGACGCCGGGCCGGGCCTCAAGCGCGGCCATGCAGGCGGCGAAGGCCCCGACGCCGGGCAGCACGATACGGTCGGCGACCGCGATCACGTCGGGATCGTCGGTGACCACGATCTGGCTCTTCTCCTCCGCCACGCGAAGGAGAGCCTTTTCGGCCGAGCGCAGATTGCCCGACCCGTAATTGATCAGGGCGACGCTCTGCATAGGGGGAAATCCTAGAGCACGCCCTTGGTGGAAGGGGCATGGCCATGGGTCTTGGGGTCGAGCTCGACCGCGTGGCGCAGCGCGCGGGCCAGCGCCTTGAAGCCGCTCTCGGCGATGTGGTGGGAGTTGGTCCCGTAGAGGGTCTCCAGGTGCACGCAGGCGCCGCAGTTCATGGCGAAGGCGTGGTGGAATTCCTTGAACAACTCGGTGTCCATGTCGCCGACCTTGGGCGTCTTGTAGGCCACGTTGTGGATCAGATAGGCGCGGTTGGAGAGGTCGATGGCGCAGCGCGTCAGGGTCTCGTCCATGGGGATATAGGCGTGGCCGAACCGGCGCACGCCCTTGAAGCCGTCCAGCGCCTGGTTGAACGCCTGGCCGAGCACGATGCCGGTGTCTTCCACCGTGTGGTGCATGTCGATGTGCAGGTCGCCCTTGGTCTCGATCGTCGCATCGAAGCCGCCGTGGCGGATGAAGCTCTCCAGCATGTGGTCGTAGAAGCCGATGCCGGTGGAGACCTTGGATTCACCCGAGCCGTCCAGATCGAGCACGATCCGGATCTGCGTCTCCTTGGTGTTGCGGACGACTTCCGCTTTTCTGGCCGTATCTGGGCGGCTCATCTTCAGTATCCCTTGGCCGCCGCGAGATCCTTGAGCGAGACCTGCGGGCGCGGCCCATAGTGCGAAATCACCTCGGCCGCCGCCAGGCTGGCGAGCTGGCCGCATTGCTGCAGTGGCCGCCCCCGCGAGAGGCCGAACATGAATCCGGCTGCGTATTGGTCGCCGGCGCCGGTCGTGTCCACGACTTTCTCCACCGGTTCGGCGCGCACCGTAAGGCGCTCTCCCTGCGAAAGGATGACCGAGCCGGCGGCGCCGCGGGTGACGGCGGCAAGCTTGACGTGCGGGCGCAGCGCCTCGACGGCGGTGTCGAAGTCGGTGGTCTCGAAGAGGGCGCAGATCTCGGTGTCGTTGGCGAACAGCAGGTCCACCTGGCCCTCGATGAAGCCCATCAGAGCGGCGCGATGGCGTTCGACCACGAAGCCGTCGGAGAGGGTAAGCGCGATCATCCGCTCGGAACCGTGAGCCAGGGCCGCGGCCTTGGCGAAGGCGCGCCGCGCGGCCTCTGCGTCGAACAGATAGCCTTCCAGGTAGACGATCTTGGCGGCCTCGATGACGTCCTTGTCGACGTCGGCGTCGGTGAACTCCACCGAGGCGCCGAGGAAGGTGCACATGGTGCGTTGCGCGTCGGGGGTGACGTTGATCATCGAGATCGCCGTGCCCGGCCCGGCCAGCAGGGGCGCATTGTCGAAACGCGCGCCGATGGCGGCCATGTCGTGGCGGAACACCTCGCCCAGCCAGTCATCGGCCACCTTGCCCATGAAGGCGCCCTTGCCGCCGAAACTTGCGAGGCCGGCGATGGAATTGGCGGCTGAGCCGCCGGAGGTTTCCACGCCCGCGGCCATCTTGGCGTAGAGCGCCGCGGACTGGGCCTGGTCGACCAGCATCATGGCGCCCTTGTCGAGACGATTGTCGGCCAGGAAGGAGTCGCTCGCCGGGGCGATCACGTCGACGATGGCGTTGCCGATCGCGGCGACGTCGTAAAGGTCCGGCATTCTTGAGCTTTCGAGCGGCAGGCCGGGCGGGCTTACAGAAATTCAGCCCGCCCGGCAACGCAGCCCGGCCAAAGAGTCACGCCGTCAAGTGCGAGGCGATGAAGGTGGCCGCCGGCAGCATGAGCAGGAATCCGATGCCGACGATGGCGACGATGCCCCATTCAGAGAGCGAGATTTTCACGTCGCCGCGTTGCGCGTGGCGCTCGGCGATGTCCAAGTGGTCGATGCAGTTGGTGGTCATGGGAGCCTCCGTCAGGGCTGAGCTTCGGTTGACCATGAGATAGGTCACCTAACCCCGATCGACAAAGGATAAGGCCACCCTTCAGGTGATCTCAGATCACTCGAAACGACGCAGACCCTCGGCGTCGGCTTGAGCCACCAGCCAGGTTCGGAAGCGGCGAATGTCGGGGCGGTCGGCCTTTTCCGGCAAGCTGAGAATCCACTGGCTGTAGTTCGAGAGCAGCTCGATATCGAAGGGCTTCACCAGCCGACCGGAGGCGAGCTCGTCGGCGACCAGGGCGGCTTCGGCCAGCGCCACGCCGCGACCCTGAAGCGCCGCCTCGATGGCCAAGTAGGTGTTGGAGAACAGCTGCCCGCCCCGCCAGTCGACCTCCGGCGCCCCGGCCAGCGCCAGCCAGGCGCCCCAGTCCGGCTCGGCCTGGGCAAGGTTCACGTCCCCGAACAGCTGGACCTTGGCGAGGTCGCCGGGTTGGTTGAGCGGCGTCTGCTCCAGGAGGCGCGGACTGCAAACCGGGAACATGAACAGCGAGATCAGCTTCTTCGCCGCGAAGCCCGGATAGGGCCCGCGGCCGAAGCGGATCGCCACGTCGTAGCGGTCGCGCACGAGGTCGACCGGGGCATCGATGGCGGCCAACAGCACCTGGATGTCGGGGTGGCGTTCATTGAAGAGGTGCAACCTGGGCACCAGCCAGCGGGCGGCGAAGGAGTGCATGGCGGTGACCGCCAGCACCGCCTGACGCGGATTGCGGACCTCCTGGACCGCCTCCTCGATCACGGCAATTCCCTGGCGCACGCCGATGGCCAGGCGCTGGCCGGTCTCGGTGAGGCGGACGGCGCGGTTGAAGCGCTCGAAGAGGCGCACGGCGAGGTCGGCCTCCAGCGCCTTGATCTGCCGGCTGACGGCGCCCGGCGTGATCGCCAGCTCCTCGGCGGCGCGCAGGAAGCTCTCGTGCCGCGCGGCCGCCTCGAAGACGCGAAGCGAGGCCAGCGGCAGGCGCGGGCGGGGGCTCATGTGCGCGAGCTTGGGGTGCGGACGAACAGGTGGCGGCTCGGGCAGAGGTCGCCCACCGGGCAGTCCTCGCACTTCGGCCCCTGAGCCTTGCAGACATAGCGGCCGTGCAGGATCAGCCAGTGGTGAGCGCGGGTCTGCAGGGGCGCCGGGGTTATGGCCATCAGCTCCGCCTCGACCTGGTCCGGCGTCTTGCCGCGCGCCAGGCCCAGGCGGTGGGAGACGCGGAAGACGTGAGTGTCGACCGCGATGGCCGGCTCGATGCGTAGCTCGTTCAGCACCACCGAGGCGGTCTTGCGCCCGACGCCAGGCAGGGCCTGCAGCGCCTCACGGGTGAGCGGCACCTGCCCGCCATACTGCTCGACCAGGATCTTCGCCGTCGCCAGCACGCTCTTGGCCTTCATGTTGTAGAGGCCGATGGATGAGATGAACGGCTTCAGCCCCGCCTCGCCAAGCGCCAGCATTTTCTGCGGCGTGTCCGCGACCTTGAACAGCCGGGCGGTGGCCTTGTTCACCGAGACGTCGGTGGCCTGGGCCGACAGCGCCACGGCGGTGACCAGCTCATAGGGGCTGGCATAGTCGAGCTCCGTTCGCGGGTCGCTCTCCTGGTCCTCGAACCGGCGGAAGATCTCGGCGATGCGCGCCTGTTCGGCGGGCGCCAGGCGCCTCTTCCGGGCGGCGGGCTTTCGGGACGTCGGGGGCTTGGCCATGTGCGGGCAAGATGGCGGCGCCGACCCCCTTCGCCAAGGCGGATTCCGGGCCTATGGTCGCCGGCAGATGCTCAGCCTCACCTACATGGACGCGGTGATCACCCCGCACCGCTCGCTCTCGGAGCGAGGTTTCATCATCCTCATCGCCGTGGTGACCGTCGCCAACTGCATTTCCGCCGCCGTGTTCGTGCGGATGGGGGCGGTCTATGTGCCGTTCTTCCTGGGCGTCGACGGGGCGGCGCTGATCATCGCCTTCTCCGCGAGCTTCCGGGCGGCGCGGCGGGTCGAGCGGGTGCAGGTGACCGCCCGCGACATCGTGGTGACCCACGAGACCCCCCACTGGCGCAAGGTGGTCTGGGAAAGCCCGACGGCCTTCACCCGCATCGCCGTCGAGGAGGAGGACGGGCGCAACGTCGGCCTGCGGCTGGCGCTCTCCGGGAAACAGGTTCCCGTCGCCCAGGCGCTCAGCCCGCGCGAACGCGCCGAATTCGCCAAGGCCCTGGAAACGGCGATCTGGGAAGCGCGCCGGGAGCGGGGCTAGGCGGGCTTCTCCACCTCGATGATCTGGTCGAACACCAGCGCCCACTTGCCGACGCGCCGTTGCCAGACCCGCACATAGTGGCCGCGCCCCGTGTCCCCCCGACCTTTGTCCCAACGCGCGTCGCCATAGGTCCAGGCCAAGTCGCCGGCTTTTGATGCGCCGCCGCCCAGGGGGCTGAAGGCGACGGTTGCGGCCCGGGTGGCGAGCTCGCCATCGACGGCGGCCGGGGTCGTGGCCGGTGGCCGGTGGGAGCCCTGAACGCGGGCGTCGCGCGCCAGGACCGCCTTCAGCGCTGCCGCCGAATTGGATTTGGCGAGGCTGGCGATGCGGATCTCCGCGGCGCGGACCTGATCCATGGCCTTTTCGGTGGCGCGCGGCGCGGCGTCGCCGGCAGGAAGGGTCAGCGGCGCCGTCGTGGGTCCTGGGGCGACCGAACCATCGGCGTCGAAGCCGCCGTCATAGACCCACTTCCAGCCGCCGTCCGGCTGCCGGGTCCAGACGGTGAAGTAGAAGATCGCCGGCTTGCCGCCGTTGATCGTCGCCGGGCCGGTCGTGAAGCCGAGGTCGCCCGAGCGCGCGATGCCGGCGAAGTTGGGCCACCAGGCAAGCAGCGGGCCGCCTTCTTTCGGCGTCTTGCCGGGCGGGCGGGCCGAGTAGAAGGCCTTGGCGCTCACCGGGTCGGGCCCGAAGATGATCGCCTGGTCGGACATGTATTCGAGGAAGCTGGGCGCGATGCCGATGACCGCGGCGCGGGCGGCAAAGGCGCGCTCGGCGGCGATCACCGGGGCGGGATCGGCGGGCCCTACGGCGGGAGCATGGGCTTGGGCGGACGACACCAGCAGTCCGGCGGCGGCGAGCGCCATCAGGATTTTCGACACGTGTAACACTCTCGGCAGCTTGTTACGCGACCCTAGGACGACCGACGTTCCGCGTCGCGCGCTGGTGCTGCGAACGGACCGTGGGTTGCGCCCGGCGGTTGAACGGCCAAGATGGCCGGCCATGGCCTTCACCGACCTCGAGATCGAGCGCTACGCCCGGCACCTGGTGCTCCGCGAGGTGGGCGGGCCAGGCCAGCAGAAGCTGAAGGGCGCAAGCGTGCTGATCGTCGGCGCCGGTGGCCTGGGCTCGCCGGCGGCGCTCTACCTGGCCGCCGCCGGGGTCGGCAAGATCGTCCTCGTCGACCCGGATACCGTCGACCTCTCCAACCTGCAGCGGCAGGTGCTCTACACCGAGGACGATCTCGGCCGGCCCAAGGCCGAGGCGGGGACCGATCGGCTGGCGGCGCTCAACCCGCATATCTTCGTTGCCGGATTCCCGGGCGCCTTCGACGCTTCGACCGCTGACGAACTGTGCAGGGACGTCGACCTGGTGCTCGATGGCACCGACGACTTCGGCGTGCGGTTCTGCGTCAACGCCGCCTGCGTGCGGCACGGCAAGCCGCTCGTCTCCGGCGCCATCGGCCGCTGGACCGGGCAGGTGGGCGTGTTCGCCGGCCAACCCTGCTACCGCTGCCTGGTGCCGGAAACCCCACCGGAGGCGGAGACCTGCGTGGCGGTGGGCGTGGTGGGCGCGCTGGCTGGCGTGATCGGCTCGATGATGGCGCTGGAGGCGATCAAGCTGGTCACCGGCGCCGGCGAGGCGCTGACCGGGCGACTGCTGATCTATGACGCGCTGTCGGCGGAGACGCGGACGGTGAGGGTGGGCGCTGATCCGGAGTGCCCAGTCTGTGGCGACCAAGTGTGTGGAGGAGCTGCATGAGCCAGGCGGATTGGACCCGGGTCGACGACTATATGGTGGGCGCGCTGCAACCGGCCGATCCGGCGTTGGACCAGGCCCTGGCGGACAGCGAGGCCGCCGGGCTGCCGGCCATCGCGGTGGCGCCCAACCAAGGCAAACTCTTGATGCTGCTGGCGCAGATGACCGGGGCCAGGCGGATTCTGGAGATCGGCACGCTGGGCGGCTATTCGACCATCTGGCTGGCCCGCGCCCTGGCGCCGGACGGGCGGCTGGTCAGCCTCGAATATGACGCGAAACACGCCGAGGTGGCGCGCAAGAACATCGCCCGCGCCGGCTTGGCGACCCAGGTCGAGGTGCGCGTCGGGCGCGGCGTCGACCTGCTGGCGGACGTCGAAGGCCCGATCGACTTCGCCTTCATCGACGCCGACAAGGCGTCGAACCCGGACTATTTCACCGGGGCGCTGAGGCTATCGCGACCGGGCTCGGTGATCGTGGTCGACAACGTGGTGCGCGGCGGCCGGGTCACCGACCCCGCGGGAGACGCCGACATCCAGGGCATCCGCAGGATGAACGCCATGATCGCCGCCGAGCCCCGGGTGAGCGCGACGGCCGTGCAAACGGTGGGGTCGAAGGGCTGGGACGG
Source organism: Alphaproteobacteria bacterium (assembly GCA_025350685.1). Lineage (GTDB taxonomy): Bacteria > Pseudomonadota > Alphaproteobacteria > Caulobacterales > Caulobacteraceae > Phenylobacterium. The sequence continues at coordinate 39,363 of JANXXK010000271.1, forward strand.
GTTCTGCCTGATCCGGGTCCAGAGCTAGGGCCGGGCCCGGATCCCGGCTGGAGTTTATCCTCGGGTCGGCCTTTGGCCGAGCCCGGGGGCAGGGATGAGGCGCTTGGCGGTCACATCATCGCCGGGATGACGCGGTCCGGCGGCTTGTGGCCGTCCATCCAGGTGCGGATGTTGATGATCACCTTCTCGCCCATGTCGATGCGGCCCTCGATGGTGGCCGAGCCGAGGTGGGGCAGCAGGACGGCGTTGGGCAGGCCAAGCAGCTTCGGATTGATGGTCGGCTCAAACTCGAAGACGTCGAGGCCGGCGCCCGCGATGGAGCCCGCTTTCAAAAGCTCGGCCAGCGCGTTTTCATCGATGATCTCGCCGCGGGCGGTGTTGACCAGGATGGCGTGCTTCTGCAGCAGCTTCAGCCGCCGCGCCGAGAGCAGGTGGTAGGTGGCGGGCGTGTGCGGCGAGTGGACCGTGATGATGTCCATCCGCGCCAGCATCTGGTCGAGGCTCTCCCAGTAGGTGGCCTCAAGCTCCTCGGCGATGCGCGAGGAGACCGGTTTTCGGTTGTGGTAGTGGATCTGCAGGCCGAAGGCGCGCGCCCGCCGGGCGACCGCCTGGCCGATCCGGCCCATCCCGATGATCCCCAGCCGCTTGCCGGTGATCCTGTGGCCCATCATCCAGGTGGGGTTCCAGCCGTGGTACTCGCCGGCTTGCGTCACGTTGGCGCCCTCCACGATGCGGCGCGAGACCGCCATCATCAGGGCCATGGTCAGGTCGGCGGTGTCCTCGGTCAGCACGCCCGGCGTGTTGGTGACGGTGATCCCCCTGGCGATGGCCGCGGCGACGTCGATGTGGTCGACGCCAGCCCCGAAGTTGGCGATCACCTTCAGCGTCGGCCCCGCCTTGGCGAGCAGGGCCTCATCCAGTCGGTCGGTGATGGTCGGGACCAGCACGTCGGCGCGGCCGATGGCGTCGGCCAGCTGTTCGGCGCTCAGCGGAGCGTCGGTAAGGTTCAGTTCGGTGTCGAACAGCTCGCGCATCCGCGTCTCCACCGGATCGGGGAGTTTGCGCGTGACGATGACTTTCGGCTTGCGGGCGGCCATTGTTGACTGGGATACGGGCTGACTTGAAAAGAGGGAACGTTTCGTGCGCCGGTTCGCCAGCGTGATCTGATTTGCAAGAACCTCTAGCAAAGGCGTCATGGGTGGCCAAGGCGAGGCGCACCGATTGAGCAAGAGAGATCGCCAGTTGCTGAAAAGCACGGCGCTCGGGGCCGTGGGCTTTTGCCTGGCCACTTCCTGCTTGGTCGGGGGGGCCGCATCGGCGGAGCGGCAGACGCCATCGGGCATGCCGGTGCCGCGCTACGTCTCGCTGAAGTTCGACAAGGTCAACGCCCGGGCCGGCCCCGGCGACGATCACAAGCTGCTTTGGGTCTATCGCGCGCGCGGCCTGCCGCTGCAGGTGATCGCCGAGACCTCCGAATGGCGAAGGGTCTGCGACCCGGAAGGCTCGCTGGCCTGGGTGCACAAGCGGGTAACCGACGGCCGGCGCACGGCGATGAACACGCGGAGCGAGCCCGCGCCCCTCTACCGCAAGCCGAAGGACGACGCCCGACCGAGCGCCTATTTGAGCTCCAGGGCGCTGGCTGCGCTGGACCGCTGCGCCAAGGGCTGGTGCAAGGTGAAGGCCGAGCGGGCGTCGGGCTGGGTCAGGGAGGGCGCGCTCTGGGGCACCTCCGACGCCCTCCAGTGCCGCCAGCCCGGGTCGTGAAGGCGCATTGAGCGCCTGAGCCGGCTCTGCTAGGGCCTGAACGCTCATGAATCGGAACCGCAGATGACCGACCCCAAGGCCAAGGACCACTACAGCTTCGAGGAGCTGATGACCTGCGCCCGCGGCGAGATGTACGGGCCGGGCAACGCCCAGCTGCCGGCGCCGCCGATGCTGCTGTTCGACCGCATCACCAAGATGACGGATGACGGCGGGACCCACGGCAAGGGCTACATCGAGGCCGAATTCGACATCAATCCGGACCTCTGGTTCTTCAAATGCCACTTCATCGGCGACCCGGTGATGCCCGGCAGCCTGGGCCTGGACGCGCTTTGGCAGCTGGTCGGCTTCTACCTGGGCTGGATCGGCGGCAAGGGGAGCGGCCGCGCGCTGGGCTGCGGCGAAGTGAGGTTCGGCGGCGAAGTGACACCGAAAATCAAGAAGGTCACCTATAAGATCGACATGAAGCGGGTGATCAATCGCCGGTTGGTGATGGGCGTCGGCGACGGGGTGCTGGAAGCCGACGGAATCCCCATCTATACGGCGGCGGACCTCCGCGTCGGCCTCACTAACCGGGCCTGACGGCCCCGAATTCGGGACGGAAACATGCGCCGCGTCGTCGTCACCGGGATGGGGATCGTCTCCTCCATCGGCAACAACACCAACGAGGTGCTGGCGTCGCTGCGCGAGGCCAGGTCCGGCGTGTCGGCCGCGCCGGAGTACGCCGAGCTGGGTTTCCGCTGCCAGGTGCACGCCGCCCCGCAGATCGACTGGGAATCCATGGTCGACCGCCGCGCCGCGCGGTTCCTGGCCCAGGGCACGGCCTTCGGCCACCTGGCCATGGAGCAGGCGATCGCCGATTCCGGGCTGGAAGAGGCGGACGTTTCCAATGAGCGCACCGGCCTGATCGTCGGCTCCGGCGGCCCCTCGACACGGGCTATCGTCGAGGCCGCCGAGATCACCCGAACCAAGGGCCCCAAGCGGGTCGGCCCGTTCGCCGTCCCCAAGGCGATGAGCTCCGGCGCCTCGGCGGTTCTGGCCACATGGTTCAAGATCAAGGGCCTGAACTTCTCGATCTCCTCGGCCTGCGCGACCTCGGCCCACTGTATCGGCGTCGGCTACGAGCAGATCGCCATGGGCAAGCAGGACATCGTCTTCGCCGGCGGCGTCGAGGAGCTGGACTGGACGCTGTCGGTCATGTTCGACGCGATGGGTGCCATGAGCTCGAACTTCAACGCGACGCCCGCCGTGGCCAGTCGCGCCTATGACAAGGACCGCGATGGCTTCGTCATCGCCGGCGGCGGCGGCATCGTGGTGCTGGAAGAGTACGAGCACGCCAAGGCCCGCGGCGCCAAGATCCTGGGCGAGATCATCGGCTACGCGGCCAATTCCGACGGCTTCGACATGGTTGCCCCGTCCGGCGAGGGCGCGGTGCGCTGCATGAAGATGGCCATGTCGACCATCGGCGGGCGAACCATCGACTACCTGAACCCGCACGGCACCTCGACGCCGGTGGGCGACAGCCGCGAGATGGAGGCGGTCCGCGCGGTGTTCGGGGCCAAGCCGCCGTTGATCTCGTCCACCAAGTCGCTGACCGGCCACAGCCTGGGCGCGGCGGGAGCGCAGGAGGCGATCTATTGCCTCTTGATGCTCAACAACGGCTTCGCCTGCGAGAGCGCCAACATCGAGACCCTCGACCCGGAGTTCGCCGACCTGCCGATCCTGCGCCAGCGCTCGGACAAGCCGCTGGAGACGGTGATGTCGAACAGCTTCGGCTTCGGCGGGACCAACGGCTGCCTGGTGATGAGCAAGGTCTGAGGCGCTCGCCGGGGCTTTCCAGGATGACACCCAAGACTTGATCGTCCACAACCTCGCCCAGCGGGGCGAGGGAGGCTGAGACGTGGCCGAAGACTATCAGATGCTCAAGGGCGAGCTCATGCGCGGCAAGCGCGGGATCGTCACCGGCGTGGCCAACCACCAGTCGATCGCCTGGGGGATCGCCAGCCAGCTGGCCGCCCAGGGCGCGGAGATGGCCTTCCTGCATCTGCCCGGCATGGAGCGCAGGGTTGAGCCGCTCGCAGAGAGCATCGGGGTCAAGGTTCTTGCGCCCGTCGACGTCACCGACGACGCTTCGATGGACGCGGCCTTCGCTAAGGTGAAGCAGGCGTTCGGGACCATCGACTTCTTCGTCCACGCTATCGCCTCCGCCAACCGCGACGAGCTGAAGGGCTCGTTCGTCGAGAACACCACCCGCGAGGGCTTTTTGCGGGCGATGGAAATCTCGGCCTTCAGTTTCGTCGACTGCGCCCGGCGGGCCGCGGCGCTGATGCCGCAGACCGGCGGCTCGATCATCACGCTGACCTACATGGGCTCGGAGCGCGCGATCCCGAACTACAACACCATGGGCGTGGCCAAGGCCGCGCTGGAAGCCGCCGTGCGCTATGCGGCCCGCGACCTGGGCCCGAAGGGGATTCGGGTGAACGCCCTGTCGCCCGGGGCCATGCGCACCATATCGCTGGCCGGGATCTCCGGCGGGCGCGCCATGCTGGCCAAGGGCCGGGCGCTGTCGGCGATGCAGGAGGACACCTCGATGGAGGGCGTAGCCGGCGCGGCGCTGTGGCTGGCCTCCGACCTCGGCCGTTCGACCACCGGCGAGGTGGTCCACGTGGACGCCGGCTTCCACATCATGGGCTTCAAGGAAGACGAAGCCGCGGAAAGCTAGGCCCTAAGGCGCGTAGGCCTTCAGGAACCGCGCCGTCGCCTCGGTGGCGATGCGATCGAGGTCGGCGTCGGCGAGGGACTGGGGAACGCCCAGCATCACCGCCATCTGGCGGGTCGAGACCACCATGCCGCCGAAGAACTCCGCGGCCTCGGCCGGGTCGGGGCAGGCCAGGCGTCCGGCCCTCGTCTCGGCGGCCAGGAAGTCGGCGAGGCGGCGGCGGCTGGCGCGCGGCCCGGCCTCGAAGATCGCCTGGGAGATGTCGGGCATGGTGTCGGCGCCCAGCATGGCCATGCGGAACAACGACGCGCCCTTTGGATCGAGCAGCACGCGCAGCAGCACCCGGGCGTAGGCGGCCAGGGCGCCGCGCGGGTCTTCGAGCGCGTCGGGCGCATCCAGGGCGGCGGTGACCTCGGCGGCCCGCCGCGCGGCGATCACCCGGACCAGCTCGTCCTTGGAGCCGTAGTGATTGTAGATCGTCTGTTTGGAGACCCCGGCGCGCCGCGCGATCTCCTCCATCGGCGCGGACAGCCCGCGCTCGGACAGGATGTCGACGGCCGCATCGAGGATGGCCTGGGTCTTGGCGACATCGATCTGTCCAGCCGCCCGCGCCATCAGTGACCCGCGACGCTGTCGGCGCGGTTCATGGCCGAGCCCGGCCGCGCGAACAGTCCCAGAAGGGCCGCGAACCACGACGCCGCGGCGAGGGCAGCGAAGGCGTCGCCGAAGCTCAACACCGCCGCCTGCCGATGCATCAGGCTGCTCATGGCCTTGCTCGCGGTGGCGCCGGGATCGGCCACGCCGCCGGCGGCCATCATCTGGTTCAGGCCATCCATCAGCTCCACGCTGGTCGGATTCGCCTGGCTTGCGGCGCTGGTGAGATCCATGAAATGCACCGCCATCTGATGACTGAGAATGGTCGACAGCATCGCCAGGCCGATCGCGCCGGCGACATTGCGGATCAGATTGATCAGGCCAGAGGCGTCTTTCATCATCTGCACCGGCAGGGTGGCGACGCTGAGTTGCTGGGCGGCGACCATGGCGAGCATGGTGCCGAAGCCGCGGGCTGCCTGCAGGACGAAGAACTCGCGAAAACCCCATTGATCGGTGACGTGGATCGCCAGTCCGACCGCCCAGGCGGACAACGCGAACCCGCCGACGATCGCGATGCGCGCGTCGATCATCCGGACGACCCGCCCAATCAGCGGCGCGGTCAGGAACATGGTCAGGCCGGTGACCAGCATGGTCGTTCCCACCTCGGCGGAGGAAAAGCCACGCACCCGCCCGAGGTAGAGCGGCATGAGGAAGGTTCCGCCAAACATGCTGACCCCAGTGACAAAGGTCAGCACCACGCCGAGCGTGAAATTGGAGTCAGAGAAAGGCTTCAGGGACACGATGGGCTGCCAGTAGCTCAGCTGACGCCAGATGAAAGCCGCGCCGGCGAGCGCCGCGGCGATGGTCAGCCAGAGAATCTTGGAGTCGTCGAACCAGCCGTCGCCGCTCCCTTCCTCGAGCACGTATTGCAGCGACAGGAGGCACACCGACATCAAGGCCAGGCCCCACCAGTCGATACCCTTCGACAGGTTCGGATCGCCCTTGTCGAAATCGGCGTATCGCCCGACCAGAAAGATCACCAGCGCGCCGACCGGAATGTTGATGAAGAACAGCCAGCGCCAGTTGAGGAGTTCGGTGATGTGGCCGCCCAGCGTGGGGCCGATGGTCGAGGAAAGCGTGACGATCAGTCCCACGGTGACGTTCGCGACCAGGCGACGTTCCGGCGGGAAAATCGTCATGGCCGTGGCGAACACCGGTGGGATCATCGCGCCGGCGAACAGACCCTGCATCGCCCGGAACACGATCATCATCGCTACGGACGAGGAGAGCCCGACCGCCGCTGAGGTCACGACGAAACCCACGACTGCGACGACGTAGAAAATCCGCGTGCCCCACATCTTGGTCAGGTAGGCGGTCAGCGGCATGATCACGACCTCCGCCAGGAGATAGATGGTCTGCACCCAGGAAATCTCGTCGGCCGACGCACTGATCCCCGACTGGATCTGGGTCAGGGAGCTGGCGACGATCTGGATGTCGAGCATGGCCATGAACTGGCCGACGATCATCCCGCCGAAGCCCAGGAAGACCTTGGTCCAGTTGACCGCCTGACCGTCGGCGCCGAGCTCCACCGAGGGTGGGCGCCCGGCTGCAGGCGTCAGGGTGGCCCCTGCCTGCGAATATGGGGCGTCAGCCATCGCCAGGCCTAGCGGCGGGCGACGACGGCCGGCGAGGCGGCCGCATCGGCGAAGCTGACGCCGGTCTTACTGGTGACGTCGACCTTGACCTCGACCGACAGGCCGGGGCGCAGCGCCCCGGACAGCGGCTGGCTCCTGTCGACGGCGATCTTCACCGGCAGGCGTTGCGCGATCTTGGTGAAGTTGCCGACGGCGTTCTCCACCGGGATCAGGGCAAACTCTGCGCCGGTGGCCGGGGCGAAGCTGTCGATCCGGCCCTTGATCGACCGGTCCCCGAAAGCGTCGGCGCGGATTTCCACCGGCTGGCCGACGCGCAGGCGCGAGACCTGGGTCTCCTTGAAGTTGGCGACCACATAGGCCTCGTTCAGCGGCACGATGGTGAGCAGCGCCCCGCCGGGCCGTACATACTGGCCGACGCGAACGCCGCGCGCGCCGACGACGCCGGCCGCCGGGCTGCGGATCTCGGTGCGGCTAAGGTCGATGCGGGCCTGGTCGACCGCGGCGCGGGCCGCGGCGGCCTGGGCCACCGTCTGCTCGCGAGCCGAGCCCAGGGAGGCGGCGGCCTGACGCTCGGCGGCGAGCGTCGCGGTGGCCTGGTCCACGGCGGCGGCGGCCTGGGCCTGGGCGGCGCTGGCGGTCTGCGTCCGTTGGGTGGACGAATAGCCGGACTTCTGCAGCGAGCCGTACCGCGCGAGTTCGGCGGCGGTCAACTCGGCTTGGGCCTTGGCGCTGGCCACGCCGGCCGCCTTCTGGGCGATCATCGCCAGTTCCAGCTTGGCCTTGTCGTCCACCTGGCGGACGCCCGCCTCCAGCGCCTGCGCATTGGCCTGGGCCTGGACGAGGCGGGCCTGGATCGAAGCCGGATCGATGCGCACCAAAAGGTCGCCCGGCTTGACGGTCTGGTTGTCGGCCACGGCGACCTCGATCACCGAGCCCTCGATCAGGGGGGCGACGGAGACCTTGTCGGCGGCGACGAAGGCGTTGTCGGTCTTCTCGTAGTGCTGGCGGTCGGCCCACCACAGCGCGCCGCCGACGACCACCGCCACCGCAACAATGCCGGCGGCCAGCATCGGAACCAGACGTTTCGGCGACCTCGCCATGGCGTCTTCCTTTGAAAATTGGACTCTACAGTCCAATCCATCACACCCAACGCGTTATCGGCAAGTGAAAAGTGGACTGGCGGGTCCAGAAAACCTGCCGGCGCCGACAGCCCCTCTGGACGGCCCCCTCTGGACGGCCCCCTCTGGACGAATGACCGGCTTCGTGGGCGTATCGCGCTCGATGAGCGAGACTTCAGCAGACGTGATCATCGCCGGCGCGGGCATCGCGGGCGCGACCCTGGCGCTGGCCCTGCAGCAGTCCGGCCTGACCCCGGTGCTGGTCGATCCGGTGGTGTTCGACGCCCAGGTCGCGCCGACCTTCGACGGGCGGGCCTCGGCGATTGCCTATGCGGCCTTCCGTCAGTGGAGGGCGCTGGGCCTGGCGCCCGATCTGGAGCCGCACGCCCAACGGATCGAACAGATCCTGGTCACCGACGGCAAGACGCCGGGCGCCTCGACCGGCGGGCCGGGGCCGTTCTTCCTTCAGTTCGATAGCGCCGAGATCGCCGACAGCTCTGACGGCGAGCCGCTCGGCTATCTGATCGAGAACCGCCATATCCGCGCGGCGCTGGCCAAGGCGGTGATCGCGGCCGGCATCGAGGTGCTGGCCCCGGCGCGGGTGGCGAGCGCGGCGTTCGAAGCGCGTGAGGCGGTGGTCACCCTGGCAGATGGGCGCCGGCTGAACGCCCCGGTGGCGGTAGGCGCTGAGGGGCGGGGCTCGATCATCCGCCGCGAGGCCGGGATCGGCGCGGTCGGCTGGGACTATCCGCAGACCGGCGTGGTGGCGACCGTGCGGCTTGAGCGCCCGCACGAGGGGGTGGCCTACGAGCATTTCCTGCCCGGCGGCCCCTTCGCCATCCTGCCGCTCACCGACAGCCGGGCGAGCCTGGTCTGGACCGAGAGCAACGCCAGGGCCGCCGCCTTGAAGGCCGCCCGCCCCGAGGTGTTCCACGCCCACCTGCAGCGCCGGTTCGGCGACTTCGTCGGCGAGGCGACGGTCGAAGGCCCTGTGTTCACCTATCCGCTGAGCCTGCAGTTGTCCGAGCGGCTGGTCGCGCCCCGCGCTGCGCTGTTGGGCGACGCCGCCCACGGTATCCATCCGGTGGCCGGCCAGGGGCTGAACCTGGGGCTGAAGAGTGTTGCGGCCCTGGCCGAAACCCTGGTCGACGCTTCGCGCCTCGGCGAGGACATCGGCTCGGAGGTGGTGCTGGAGCGCTACGCGGCCTGGCGGCGCTTCGACACCGTCGCCATTGCGGCGGGCGCCGACGCCTTCGTGCGGCTGTTTTCCAACGACAACCCGCTGCTGCGCCTGGCCCGCGGCGCCGGCATGGCCGCGGTCAACCGCATCGGCCCGGCGCGGCGGTTCTTCATGAGCGAGGCCGGCGGCGCGGTCGGCGACCTGCCGAAGCTGCTACGGGGCGACGCGCTGTAAAAGTCATGAAGCGCTACCTCGTTCTTTATGACTACGGGACGGGCGGTGTCTGGGCGACGATGGCTGCGGGAAGCGCCGAGGCGATTGCGCAGAAATATCCCCTGCTGGCCGTGGTGGCTCGACCTGATTGGATGACGGACCAGATCTATGAGGGCCTCACCGCTTACAGTCTGGAGCAAGAGGCGGACGATTTTCTTCGTGCGCTGAGCGCTGAAGCCGCAAGCTAGACCGCCACTATGTCTCAGCGTCATGGCCGGGCTTGTCCAGGCCACCCATAGACACCGTCGCTGCGGGCTTGCCCGGGGCGGTCGCGCGTATGGGTTCCCGGCACAAGGCCGGGAATGACGATCTAACATGATGGACCGGAGACTAGTCCGGACTCGTCAGCGTGTAGTGCGAGGCCATCACGCATCGCGGGGTGTCTCCCTCGATGATCAGGCTGGCGAGCTGGCCGATCCCGGGGACGAAGTAGAAGGCGCCCGCCTTGGAGGTGACGGTGAGCACCGCCGGGCTGGTGAACTGGCAGACCTTGCGGACGCCGAAGCCGGTTCCGCCCTGCGTATGCACGTCCGAGCAACTGGCGTTGCCGGCGTGGCGGCCGATGGCGATACCGTCGTAGTCGAAAACCTTTTCCGCGCGCTGATGCTGGGCGGCCCATTGGGCGGCGGTCAGCGACGGACAGGGCGCGCCCTGGATGTCCCAGGCCTTGGCGACAGCGACGTGGGCGGCGCGGTCCTTGACGTAGCTGACCGTGACGATCGCGGTGGCGATGCCCAGGCCGATCACGGCGACCAGCGCGTGCGCCAGGCCGATGCGCCGGACGCGACCGCTGTAGTCCCTAGTCGGCATCGGAGAGCTCGCGGGCCTCCTCCGGCAGCATGATCGGCACCCCCTCGCGTATCGGATAGGCCAGCCGCGCGGCGCGGCTGATCAGCTCGCCGGCGGCGCGGTCGTATTCCAGCGGCGCGCGGGTGACCGGACAGACCAGCACCTCCAGCAGGCGCGGATCGATCTCGACATCTACGGGCGGCGGCGCGGGTGTTTCGGCCATGGGAGGACTCCGAAGAAGGAAATATTACTACTGTAAAGAATGACCTTCGTCATCCCCATCCTCGACCCCGTCGATCTCCAGCAGGGTGGCGAGGGTCTCAAAACGGCCGGACAGGTTCGGGGCCTCCAGCAGCGCCTGCTTCTCGGCCGGCTCGAAGGGCAGGCCCATGGACAACGAATTGACCAGCGCTTCCAGGGGCGCGGTCTGGGCAGTCTCCCAGTCGATGTCGAGCTCGCGGCGGTTGAGGTAGCGCTTCAGGGCCTTGGCGAAGCGGTCGCGTGCGGCGGCCGAGGCCTGGGTGCCTTGACCCTCGCCGAGATCGGCCTCGAACCGGTCATAGCCCGCGCGAAGCTGCCGATAGGGGGTGTGGAACGCCAGCTCCTCGCCGGCGTGGAAGCGGCAGACGCCGGTCAGGGTGATCAGGTAGCGGCCGTCGGAGGTCTCGGCGTAGCTGGTGATGCGGCCGGCGCAGCCGACTTTGGCCAGCTTCGGGCGCTCGCGGTCGCCGCCGGCCTTGGTCTGGATCATGCCGATCACCCGGTCGCCGGCCATGACGTCGTCGACCATGTTCAAGTAGCGGGGCTCGAAGATCTGCAGCGGCAGGTCGGCGCCGGGCAGGAGCAGCGCCCCGTCCAGCGGGAATACCGGGATCATCTGCGGCAGGTCGGCGATGTGTCGGTAGGCGGCCATAGCGCCTCCCTTCCGGGCGTCAGCTGAACAGGATCGATGAGAGCTTGCGTCGGCCCTGGCGGGCCACCTCGGAGCCCGGTCCAGCGGCCTCGAACACAACCAGCAACTGCTTGCGCGCCGCCTCGTCGTTCCAGGCGCGGTCCTTGGCGATGATGGTGAGCAGCGCCTCGGCCGCCAGGTCGAGCCGCTGCGCGCCGGCCAACGCCTTGGCCAACTCAAAGCGGGCCTCGTGGTCGTCGGGGTCCTTGGCCAGCCGGGCCTCGAAGGCGGCGGTGTCGGAGGGGGCCTGGGCGGCCAGCGCGAGCGCGGCGCGGACGCTGTCGAGGTCGGGGTCCTTGGCGTCCGGCGCGGCCATGGCGACGACCTCGCCGGCGCGCTCGGTGTCGCCGCCCGCGAGGTAGACCTTGGCCAGGCCGCCCAGCGCCTTGGGATTCTGCGGGTCGGCCTGGAGGACCTGGGCGTAGGCCTGGGCCGCGCCGCCCATGTCGCCGACCGCCAGCGACTCCTTGGCGAGGTCCAACAGGTCGTCGAGCGGCGAGCCACCGCCCTTTTTCATCTTGGCCAGCTTGTCGACGAAGGCCTTCACCTGGCTGTCGGGCAGCGCGCCCATGAAGCTGTCCACCGGCTTGCCGTCGACGAAGGCGAAGACCGCCGGGATCGACTGCACGCGCAGCTGGCCGGCGTAAGCCGGGTTCTTGTCGATATCGACCTTGACCAGCTTCACCGCGCCCTTGGCCGCGGTGACCGCCTTTTCCAGCGCCGGGCCCAGTTGGCGGCAGGGGCCACACCAGGTCGCCCAGAAGTCGACGATCACCGGCTGCTCGCGGCTGGCGTCCAGCACGTCGGCCGCGAAGCTGGCGTCGGTCGTGTCCTTGATAATCTCGCCGACCGGCTTGCCGGCGGCCTCTCCGATCAGGCTCATGCCCTGGTCCTCGCCTCGAACTCTAATACGCCCCACGCCCCAAGATGGTCCTGCGCGGCGCTCGCTTCAACGCAGCGTCTCGCCAGCCGCAACGCTCATCGCTGCAAAATCGACGATCAGCGGCCTCACGCCCACCGCGGCCAGGAACCCCTGGAAGCCCGCCCGGTCAATCCCGGTGGTGGCGGTGTTGGTCAGCGGGTGGAAATTCACCCGCTGCGCCTCGGCCAGGGTGCGGTCGAGCACAAAGGTGACCCGGTGGTCCACATCGTTGATCAGGGCAAAGGCGGTGACCGAGCCGGGCGTGACGCCCAGGGTCTCCTCCATCAGCGCCGCATTGCCGAACGACAGCCGGGCCGAACCGATGACGTGATGCAGGCGCTTCAGGTCGATGACGGCCGTGTCCTGCGCCGAAACCAGCCACAGCCGGTCCTTGGCGTCCTTGAGGAATAGGTTCTTTGTATGGGCGCCGGTGATCCCCGCCTTGATCTCCTCGCCTTCGCCGACCCGGAAGACAGCCGGGTGTTCGATCGTCGAATGCGCGGCCCCCAGGCCGTCCAGCAGGGCGATCAGATCGGCGCGGGTCTTCATGCGCCCGTTTCATAGCCGAACTGGACGCGAAGGCGACCCGCCGCTTTAAGGTTCCCGACGCCCGCTTCCCTGGAAGGCCGCCTGATGGAACTTGAGTGCTACCCGACCACCGAGCGCCCGCCGGAGATCGTGCCGGGCCGCCAGAGCCGCGCGTGGATGGACAGCTTCCATTCCCGCCACGCCTACCGCTGCCTGCCGCTGAACATGGCCAACACCTCGGGCTGGGAAATCCTCTGCCCCGTGGCCTTCACCGCGGAATGGAACGGCGGCATCCGCCAGGAGGACATCACGCTCACCTCCGACTTTCCAAGCCCGGACTTCCACCGGCTGGCGACGAGCCACTTCAGCCACGGGGTGCTGACCCTGCACCCGGGCTATCTGTTCCGCACGCCGCCCGGGTGGTCGATGATGGCCATGGGCTCGCCCAACCACATCAAGGACGGCATCCAGGCCCTGGCAGGCGTGATCGAGACCGACTGGCTGCCGTTTCCCTTCACGATGAACTGGCTGTTCACCCGGCCGGGCAAGGTGCGCTTCGAGAAGGGCGAGCCGTTCTGCTTCATCACGCTCTTGCAGGACAAGCCCCTGCACGAGATCCAGCCGGTGATCCGGCGGATGGATTCCAACCCCGAGCTGCGCAACCAGTACGACGTCTGGGAGAAGCACCGATCCGAGTTCAACCAGCGGATCTTCCGCCAGGACCCGGAAGCCACCAAGGAGGCTTGGCAGCGCTACTACTTCAAGGGGGAGTATCCCGAGGAGATCGCGCCGGCCCGCGAGGACCACGTGAACAAGCGCCGGCTGAAGGAGCCCAGATTCGGACGCTGAATGTGTCGCGCTCGTCGCGCTCGATGGGCGCCTTGCAAAGGGGGAGGGCGTCTGCCATAAGCCGCCTCTCGAATTTCGGGGGCCCTCCTTTGCTTTGGAGGGGGAGCCTTCGAGGAGCGCGGGCGTAGCTCAGTGGTAGAGCACAACCTTGCCAAGGTTGGGGTCGAGAGTTCGAATCTCTTCGCCCGCTCCAAATTTCCGCAGCTAAATTGCTAGATGACGCCGGCCGGGGACCTTCCCGGCCGCGCCGCCTATGGGACCCCCGACATGACCCACGATCCTGCCCTCGAGGCGCATGAGCACGCCGAACACGCCGAACACGCGGCCCACGAGCACGACCCGTTCATCAGCCGCGTCTCGATCACCATCGCGGTGCTGGCGGTGCTGGCCGCCTCGGTCGGCTCCCTGGAGACCATCGAGGCGGGCGGGGCGATCGTCGCCTCCAGCGAAGCCGTGCTCAGCCAGGACAAGGCCACCGACGTCTGGGGCGAGTACCAGGCCGATAGCCTGAAGAAGCACATCTATGGCATCGCCGCCGATGCGGGCGGGCCCAAGGCTGCGAAATACGCCGATACGGCCAAGGAGCAGGTCGCCAAACAGGCCGAGGTCAAGAAGCAGGCGCTGGAGGACGAGGGCGAGCGCGACAAGCTGCTGGCGCAGAGCCGCACGCACGAGCATCGCCACCACTGGCTGACGGCGGCCGCGACCCTCTTGGAGATCGGCATCGCGATCTGCACCGTTGCGATCATCACCCGGCGCAAGGCGTTCTGGCTGGGCTCCATGGGCCTGGGCCTGGCGGGCCTGGCCCTGTTCGGGGCCGCCTACCTGCTCTGAGCCGTCCGCGGTCGGGATCCCGGCCTTCGCCGGGATGAGTCGCTACGCGCTCACTTGGGCGCCGCCGGGTACTGTATGCGCGGCCTCAGGCTGTCGGCCACGGCGTGAGCGTCGAAGGCGCGCGGATCGTCGGCGGGCTTCTTGCCCTTGCGGGTGACGATCTCGGCCGAGGCCTCGAAGCTCTCGATGGTCTGGACGTCGTAGCGGTCGGCGAAGAAGGGGTCGCCGAAGAACGGGTCCCAGGTGCGCCAGCCGAAGCCGCGGCCGCGGTAGCGCCAGGACGGGCGCCAATAGCCGAAGCCGGAGCCGTACCAGGGCTGGTAGAATGGGTCGGGCTGGACGTAGGAGCGGGCCTTGGTGTCGGTGCGGCGGTCGACCATGGCGAACCAGTCGTCGCCGTTCTGCAGGGTCAGCTCGGCGGCGCGGAACAGCAGGTAGCCCTCGACGGTCTCGCGACTGGTCAGCGAGTTGCCGGAGAAGTTCACCCGCCAACGGTCGGGCTCCAGGCGCGTCTCCGAATAGCCGCCAGAGGCCGCCTGACCGCGGACGTAAGGCTGGTAGGGTGTGGCGGTCTCGCAGGCCGCGAGACCTGCGGCGAGAACGAGGGCGGTCGCGAGGGCCGCATGGGTCTTGGACATTGGCATGCCTCGAGTTGGAAGCGTCCCTCGTTTCGAACACCTAAACTGCACAACAGTTCGCCGCAATTGTGGTTGCGTGGTTTCGGCGGCCTTATTGTGAATGTCGCATCGGGCGGCGAAGGTTCAAGCGCCGCCGGTGGCGAGGCTGTAGACGATCTTCCCCAGTGCGCCGAACAGCAGCACCGCCACCGCGACCGACTGGATCATGAACCCCGGTCCGCGCTTGGCCGCGTCGGCGGCGTAGCCCAGAGCGTAAAGGATGCGTCCGACGATCCAGACCGCGCCAAGGGCGGCGGCGACCATCTCGTTCCAGTAGATCGCGAACAGCCACAATGACACCAGGAAGATCGGGAGCCATTCCAGGGTGTTGTAGTGAGCGCGGATGGTGCGTTCGAGCAGCGGGTCGCCGGTCATCGCCGGCGCCTGGATGCCGCACTTGTTGCGCGCGACCGGCACCCGCGTGCTCATCCAGAAATAGGTCAGAAGCGCCAAAAGCGTGACCAAGGCCACCCAGCGGTGCTGCATCATCATTTGGTTTCCCCCCGAAACGGCGAACCTGCGCTCGCCCTGGCGGCAGATTGGCACGTATCGGGGGTGATCGGGAACCGCCTAGTGTGGTGGTTCTGAAGTTCGTCGGAGCCCGCCACAAGCGCATGCGAACCTGGCAATCGGGACACTAGGCGGATTTGGCTTTCAGCCGCTTGTCGCGCTTGGCGGCGACCCTCAGGCGCAGCGCATTGAGCTTGATGAAGCCGGTGGCGTCGCGGTGGTCATAGGCGACCTTGCCCTCCTCGAAGGTGACCAGGTCCTGGTCGTACAGCGAGTAGGGGCTGGTGCGGCCGATGATCGAAACATTGCCCTTATAGAGCTTCACCCGCACCTGGCCGGCGACCATGGCCTGCGAGTGGTCGATAGCCGCCTGCAGCATCTCGCGCTCCGGCGTGAACCAGAAGCCATTGTAGATGAGCTCCGCATAGCGTGGCATCAGCTCGTCCTTCAGGTGCATGGAGCCCCGGTCCAAGGTGATCGATTCAATGCCGCGGTGGGCGGCCAGCAGGATCGTGCCGCCGGGAGTCTCGTAGACACCGCGCGACTTCATGCCGACGTAGCGGTTCTCCACCAGGTCGAGCCGGCCGACACCGTTGTCGTGGCCAAGCTCGTTCAGCCGGGTGAGCAGGGTCGCCGGACTCATCTTCACGCCGTCGATGGCGACAGGATCGCCCTTCTCGAAGTCCATCGTGAAGACGCTGGCCACATCCGGGGCGTCCTCGGGGGCGATCGTGCGCATGTGCACGAATTCCGGCGCCTCGACGGCGGGGTCCTCGAGCACCTTGCCCTCGGAGGAGGAGTGCAACAGGTTGGCGTCGACGCTGAACGGCGCTTCGCCGAGCTTGTCCTTGGTGATCGGGATCTGGTGCTGCTCGGCGAACTCCAGCAGGGCCTCGCGGGACTTGAAGTCCCACTCGCGCCAGGGCGCCACCACCCGGATGTCGGGCTCCAGGGCGTAGTAGGCGACCTCGTAGCGGACCTGGTCGTTGCCTTTGCCGGTAGAGCCGTGGCTGACGGCGTCGGCGCCGACTCGGCGCGCGATCTCGATCTGCTTCTTCGCGATCAGCGGTCGCGCGATCGACGTGCCCAGGAGATACTGACCCTCATAGACGGTGTTGGCGCGGAACATCGGGAAGACGAAGTCGCGGACGAATTCCTCGCGCACGTCCTCGACGAAGGCGTTCTCCGGCTTGACGCCGAGGCTGATCGCTTTTTGCCGCGCGGGCTCGACCTCCTCGCCCTGGCCGAGGTCAGCGGTGAAGGTCACCACCTCGGCGCCGAGCTCGGTCTGCAGCCACTTGACGATGGTGGACGAGTCCAACCCGCCGGAATAGGCGAGGACGACTTTCTTGACGGGCGTGTCGGCCATGGGGCGGCGGGGTCCTGATCGAGATGGAGATAGGTCGCGCGCCTTAAAGGGCCAATGCGACGGCTTTTCAAGGAGATTGGGTGTTCAAGGCCGAAGCGCGTCGGCCACCCATCGCAGGTGGACCAGCGCCAGCAGCGGGGCGGAAACCGCGCGCACGCCGAACAGCAGGATCGCGGCCTCGTTGTCGACGCCGCGGGCCTGCAGGGCGAGCCAGATGCTGAGCGCGAAGCTGGCCATCGGCAGCAGCCAGAAGGCCAGTTCGCGGCGCGCCAGGCCGCCGAGGAAGCGGACGCTCGGACGGTTCCGTGTCTGCTGCCAGGCGCGTCGCGAGGCCGAGAACATCAGGGCGAGGGTGAGCACCCAGAGCGCGTCGCCGGCGTAGCCGCAGAGCGCCGTCCAGGAGACGGATCCCAGCACGAGCTAGATCGTCACCTGCGTGCCGAGCTCCACCACCCGACCCGGCGGGATCTTGTAGAAGTCGGTGGGGTTGGCAGCGTTTTTCATCAGGAAAATGAACAGCTTATCTTGCCAAAGGGGCATGCCCGACTGGGCCGACGGCACCACCGAGCGGCGACCAAGGAAGAAGCTCGTGGCCATGATGTCGAACTTCAAGCCCAGCTTGCGGCACAGGCCCAGCGCTTTGGGCAGGTTCGGGCTCTCCATGAAGCCGTAGGTGATGATCAGCTTCTTGAAGTCGTCGTTGACCGGCTCGATGCGCACTCTGTCGGCCTCGCGCACCCGGGGCGTCTCGGCGGTTTCGATGGTCAGCACGACGTTCTTTTCGTGCAGCACCTTGTTGTGTTTGAGGTTGTGCATCAGCGCCACCGGCGCGGTGTCCGGGTCGCTGGTCAGGAAGATCGCGGTGCCGGGGACACGGTGCGCGCCCCGCCCCCTGAGGATTTCGGAGAGATCCAGCAAGGGCACGCTGTCGCGGCGGACCTTGTCGGTAAGGATCTGCGTCCCGCGGCTCCAGGTCCACATGATCACCACCAGGGCGGCGCCAAACGACAGCGGGAACCAGCCACCCTCGACGACTTTGACCAGGTTCGCGCCCAGGAAGCTCAGGTCGATAAACAGGAGCGGAATGGCGTAGGCGAGCACACCCGCGAGGCTCCACTTCCAGAACCGCCGCGCGACGACGGTTTCCAGCAGCACCGTGATCACCATCGTGCCCGTGACCGCGATCCCGTAGGCCGAGGCCATGTTGTCGGAGGTCCGGAACAGCACTAGCAGCACCAAGACCCCGATCATCAACATCCGGTTGACCGACGGCACGAAAATCTGGCCGGCGACGGTTTCGCTGGTCCGGCGGATATCGATCCGCGGCAGCAGCCCAAGCTGCACCGCCTGCTGGGTCATGGAGAAGGCGCCGGTGATCACCGCCTGGCTGGCGATCACCGTCGCGACGATCGTAAGCAGAAGTATCGGCCAATAGGCGAAGTGGGGGATGATGGCGAAGAACGGGTCCTTGGCGGCCTCCGGATGGGTCAGGACCAGCGCCCCTTGGCCGAAGTACTGCAGCGTCAGGCAAGGCAGCGCCAGACAAAGCCAAGCCAGCCGGATCGGGGTTCTACCGAAATGGCCCATGTCGGCGTAGAGCGCCTCGGCCCCGGTGACAGCCAGGAACACGCTGCCCAGGATGACGAACCCCAGGATGCCATTGTTCACCAGCAGGTGCACCCCGTAGTAGGGACTGAGCCCCTTCAGCACCACCGGCGCCTCGACGATGTGAGCCACCCCCAGAACGCCGAGCAGGAGGAACCAGACCACCATGATCGGGCCGAAGAACCGCCCGACGCTGGCGGTGCCGCGCGACTGGGCCATGAAAAGGCCGACGAGGACCGCGGCGGCGGAGAACAGGATGGTGGTGGGCGTGAAGAAGCGGCCGACGTCGGGGGCATCCTTCAGGAGCTCGACCGCTGAGAGCACCGAGACCGCAGGCGTGATCAGGCCGTCGCCGTAGAACAGGGCGGCGCCGCAGACGCCCAGCATGAAAACCATCGTCGAGCGGCGGCCGAGCGCGCGCTGGGCCAGCGCCATCAGCGCCAGCGTGCCGCCCTCGCCCTTGTTGTCCGCGCGCATGACGAAGATCACGTACTTGATCGTCACCACGATGATCAGCGCCCAGAAGATCAGGGAGACCACGCCCAGCACGGCGACGTCGCTAGGGCCGCCTCGGATGTGGCTGAGCGCCGCGCGCATGGCGTAGAGCGGGCTCGTGCCGATGTCGCCGAAGACGACGCCGACCGACCCGATGGCGAGCGCCCAGAGTCCCTGCTTGCGGGAGGGATGCGACTCCTCCGACGCCTCCAGGGCGCCGCCGGCCGGATCAGCCATCCAAAATCTCCGGGAACCTAGACGCGGGTCCCTTTGGGCGGCCCGATGCCGTCTGCGGCGGGCGCGATACACCCAATCCGGACCCCGTTCAATGGCGGTGCTGCGCCGCACAACGCGGGGTGGCGCGGCTTTTCCTTGAACGCCCGCGCCCGGGCCCTAGGTTCGCGGACGGACGAGGAGGGCTGAATGGACCGCAGACTGGCGCTGGTGACGGGCACCTCGGCCGGCATCGGGGCGGCGTTCGCCCGCATCCTGGCGAGCCACGGCTACGATCTGGCGCTGACCGCCCGGCGCACCGACCGGCTGGACACCCTGGCCGAGGAGATCTCGCTGCGCTTCGGCGTCGAGGCGTTGACCGTCACCGCCGACCTGGCCGAGCCCGAGGCGCCGGGCCAGATCCTCGACCAGCTGACCGCCCACGGCCGCACGGTCGATGCCCTGATCAACAACGCCGGCTATGGCCTGACCGGGACCTATGGCGAGACGCGCTGGGAGGACCAGAAGGCCTTCATCCAGGTGATGATGACCGCGCCGGCCGAGCTGGCGCACCGGGTGCTGCCGGGCATGGTCCATCGCCGCTTCGGCCGGATCGTCAATGTGGCCTCGCTGGCGGGCCTGCTGCCCGGCTCGGCCGGCCACACGCTCTACGGCGCGACCAAGGCCTTCATGGTCCGCTTCTCGCAGAGCCTGCATCTGGAGGCCGAGGCGAGCGGGGTGCACGTGAGCGCGCTCTGCCCCGGCTTTACCTACTCCGAGTTCCATGACGTCAACGGCACCCGCGCCCAGCTCAGCCAGACGACCCCACCCTGGCTCTGGTTGGGGGCCGACGAGGTGGCCGCGGCCGGCTACGAGGCGGTGGAGGCCAACCGGGCAATCTGCGTGCCCGGCGCGCCGAACAAGGCGATCGCGGCGATCACCAAGCTGATCCCCGACGAATGGGCGCTGGCGCTGATCGCCTCCCAGGGCCCGCGGTTCCGCAAGGTCTGACCTATGTGGCGTAGGGCGCGGCGGCCTCGGGGCGGATCAGGCCGTGGGTGGAATCGGCGACGCCGGCCAGCAGGAACTGCACGGCCATGGCGCAGAGGATCAGGCCCAGCACGCGCACGATGATCGACAGGCCGATCTTGCCCAGGAGCTTGCTGATCAACGGGGTGGCCAGGAAGGCCAGCAGGGTGGCGAGGGAGACGGCCAGGATCGCGCCGATGCCCATGGCGGCGCCGGGCAGGCCCAGCCCCTTGGCCTGGCTGGCGTAGATGATCACCGTCGAGATCGCGCCCGGCCCGATCAACAGCGGCATGGCGAAGGGCACGATCATCTGCTCCACCCGGCGGCGGACATAGGTGCGCTTGTCGCCGGCCTTGGCCTCGGCGGCGTCGGCGAAGCTGGAGGTGAAGTCGTCGCCGACCATCTTCAGGCCGAGGATGAACAGGATCACCCCGCCGGCGATGCGGAAGGCCGGCAGCGAGATGCCGAAGAAGGTCAGCAGGCTAAGGCCCGAGAAATAGAAGAAGGTGAGGAATCCGGCGACGAAGATGGAGATCACCAGGGCGATCTGCGCGCGTTCGCGGGCGCTGGCGCCTACCGTCGAGGCGGCGAACACCGGAACATTGCCCACCGGGTCGAGCAGGGCGAACAGCGCCACGAAGAAGTTGACCGCGAAGTCCCAATGGATCATCCACGCGTCTTAGCCCAAATCGCTGCGCGCGCCGAACTCCTCGGCTGGCGCGTTCGCTTGCCCGGAGCCCGCGTCATGGCCGCCGCCGCCCCCACCATTCTGGCAAATACGGCCCAGCCCCCCGTCAAAGCCGACGCCCGCCTGATCGTGCCGCTGGACGTGCCGACGGTGGAGGAGGCCCGGGCCATGGTGGCGGCGCTGGGCGATGCGGTCAGCTTCTACAAGGTCGGCCTGGAACTCTTCGCCACCGACGGCATGACGCTGGCCCGCGAGCTGAAGGCTGGGGGCAAGCAGGTTTTCCTCGACTGGAAGCTGCACGACATCGGCACGACGGTGCAGCGGGCGGCGGCGGCCATCGCCCAGTCCGGGTGCGACTTCATCACCGTTCACGGCGAGCCGCAGGTGATGGCCTCGGCGGTGCGCGGGCGCGGCGCATCAAGCCTGAAGATCTTGGCGGTGACCGTGCTGACCAGCCTGGGCGACGAGGACCTGCATGAGATGGGCTATGCCGAGACCGCTCGCGCCCTGGTCGAGCGGCGCATCCACCAAGCGATCGCGGCAGGCTGCGACGGGGTGATCTCCAGCCCGCACGAGGCGGAACTGGCCCGCGCGCTGGGCGGTCGCGACTTCTTGGTCGTCACGCCCGGCGTACGACCGTCCTGGTCGGCGAAGAATGACCAGGCCCGCGCGGCGACCCCGCTCGACGCCCTGAAGGCCGGCGCTTCGCACATCGTCTGCGGCCGCCCGATCACCGGCGCCAACGACCCGCAGGCCGCGGCTTTGCGCGTCGCCGCAGAGATGGCCCAGGCCGGCTAGAAGTCGCTGGCGATGCCCTTGCGCTCCCAGTCACCGTAGCGCGTGGGCTCCAGGCCCTTGGGGCCGCCCTGTTCGGGGACAGCTTCCTTGGCCTCGGCGGTCGAGCGTCGGGCCTCGGCCTCTTCCAGAGCGCGCAGGGCAGCTGGGGTCAGCGGCTTTCCCGGGGCGGTGTTTGGCGGCGTCTCGTCCATGGCCGAGATTTAGGCGTCCCGGCCCGGGAGGCCAAGCGTTGCGGAGTCTCGCAACCCCAGCCTCTCAGCCCTTCGCCGGTTAAACAACCTTCATAGCTTCGACGCTTGGCCGCTACCCACTTGCGCTGGCGGCCCGATAAGGGCACGCCGCGCCGGTGACCGACATTGCCCCCAACGACGCGGCCGGCCTGCCGGCCCGCGCCGCCGCCCTCGATCTGCTGACCGCGGCGCTGTCCGGGCGCAGCGGCATGGACGAGGGCCTGAACCATCCCGCCCTGGCCCGCCTCGACGGCCGCGATCGCGCCTTCGCGCGCGCCCTGGTGCTGGCGACGCTTCGTCATTTGGGGCCAATCGACTCGGCGCTGCAGGCCAAGGTGAAGAAGCCGCCGCCGGACAAGGTGGTGCAGATTCTCAGGCTCGGTGTCGCCCAGGCCTTCGTGCTGAAGACTCCTGCGCATGCGGCGGTGACTACCTGCGTGGACCTGGTCGCCCAGGACCGCGGGCTGCAGATGTTCAAGGGTCTGGTGAACGCTGTGCTGCGCGGCCTGCTGCGCGAGCCGCCGGAACTCGCCGATCCGGAACTGCTGGCGCCGTCGTGGCTCTACGCCCGCTGGCGCGCAGCGTTCGGGGCGGACGAGGCGCGCAAGATCGCCGCCGTGATCGCCGAGGAGCCGGCCACAGACCTGTCGCTGAAGGACCCAACGGCCGCCGCAGCGCTGGGCGCCGAGGTGGAGGGCGAGGTGCTGGCGGGCGGCAGCGTGCGCACGGCGCGGCGCGGCGACGTCGCGACCTGGCCGGGTTTCGCCGAGGGCGGCTGGTGGGTGCAGGACGCCTCCGCCGCGATCCCCGCCCGGCTGCTCGCGGTGACGGCGGGCGAGACCGCGCTCGACCTCTGCGCCGCGCCGGGCGGCAAGACCCTGCAGCTGGCCGCGGCCGGGGCGAGTGTGACCGCGCTCGACCGCTCGGCGCCGCGGCTGAAGCGCGTGGCCGAGAACCTCGCCCGCACCGGCCTCTCCGCCGAGACTGTGGCCGCCGATGCGGCGACCTGGCCGGACAAGCGCAGCTTCGACGCCGTGTTGCTCGATGCGCCGTGCTCCTCCACCGGGACCTTCCGCCGCCATCCCGACGTGCTGTGGGCCGTCAAGCCCAGCGACGTGGCGGGGCTGGCCGCCGTCCAGTCGAAGCTGCTCGACGCGGCGGCGCGGCGGCTGAAGCCCGGCGGACGGCTGGTCTACTGCGTCTGCTCGCTCGAACCCGAGGAGGGCGAGGGCCAGGTCGCGGCCTTCCTCGGCCGTACGCCCGGCATGACGCTCGCGCCGATTGCCGCGGGCGAGGGCGGCGCGCCGGCGGCCAGCGTCCGGCCGGACGGAACCCTGCGCATCCTGCCGCATCATCTGCCGGGCGGAACGGACGGCTTCTACGTGGCGCGAGTCCGCAAGGGCTGAGCGCCCTCTGGCCAGTCCCTCTGGTTTGGGACTGCGCATCACGTTATGGCGGAGCCATGGCCCCACGCGCTCCCCTCATTGCCCCCTCCATCCTGGCGGCGGATTTCGCGCGGCTGGGCGAGGAGGCGCGCGCCGTCGAGGCCGCCGGCGCGGACTGGTTGCACGTCGACGTCATGGACGGCCACTTCGTCCCCAACATCACCATCGGGCCGGAGGTGGTGAAGGCGCTGCGTCCGCACGTGAAGATCCCGATGGACGTCCATCTGATGATCTCGCCGGCCGACCCCTTCCTGGAGGCGTTCCGCGCGGCGGGCGCCGACATCATCAGCGTTCACCCCGAGGCCGGGCCGCATCTCAACCGCACGCTGAAGCAGATCCGCAAGCTGGGGGCCAAGGCGGGCGTAGTGTTCAACCCCTCGACCGACCCCGGCGTCATCCAGTGGATGATGGACGACGTCGACCTGATCCTGGTGATGTCGATCAACCCGGGGTTCGGCGGCCAGAGCTTCATGCCCTCGCAGCTCGCCAAGATCACGGCGCTACGCGCGATGATCGACGCCACCGGCCGCGACATCCCGCTGGAGGTGGACGGCGGGGTGACGCCTGAAACGGCGAAACAGTGCGTGGCCGCCGGCGCGACCGCGCTGGTCGCGGGCACGGCGGTGTTCCGTGGCGGGCCGAGCGCCTACGCGGCCAATATCGCCGCCCTGCGCGGCGCCTGAGGCCGGGCCATGTCGGGGTCGGCTCTCGACGGTCTCCCAGGCGCCTATCCGCTGCTGGCCGCCGTCACAGCCCTCGCCCGCCGCCCGGCGATGGAATGGCGAGCTTCGCCGCTGGCGCGCGCGCTCGCCGCATGGCCCCGCCCTGAAGGGCTGGCCGCCGATCCGCATGATCTGAGACCGGCCGACGCCGAGGCCGGGCGGCGCATCCTGGCCGGCGGTTTCCGGCTGGGCGGCGAGAGCCTCGCGCCTGGCCCGCGCGGCGATCCCTGGGGCAGCCCCAGCCCCAGCCGCCGCTTCGCCGAGCTGCTGCACGGCTTCGGCTGGCTGAAGGACCTGACCGTTCTGGGCGACGCGGGCTCGTGGGAGGGCCTGCGGCTGACGCTCGCCTGGGCCCGGCTGTTCGGGCGTTGGAACGGGTTTGCCTGGAGCGGCGAGGTGTTGGAGCGCCGCGTGTTCAACGTCGCGTGCGCGATCCGCGCGCTGACGGCGCCGGCGTCCGAGGCGGAAGCGGACCAGATCGCCGCCGACCTCGCCCGTCAGGCGCGGACCCTGCTGAGCGCGCCGGAAGGCCCGGTGCGCGCGGCCGAGCGGGCTACGGCGGCCGCCGTGGCGGGCGCGGCGCTGGGCGGTCCCGGCGGCGAGCAACTTCTGGACCGGGCGCTCGGGCGGCTGGTGCGCGCGCTGCCGCAGACCGTGACCCCCGATGGCGGGCATGCGACCCGCAGCCCGCGCGCGGCGCTGGAGCTGTTCTTCGATCTCACCACCCTCGACGGCGCCCTGGTGCAGCGCGGGATCGCCGCGCCGGACGAAATGATGCGCGCGCTGGACCGGCTGGCGGCGACGGTGCGTTTCTTCACCCTGGCGGACGGCGCCCTGGCGAGCTTCCAGGGCGGTGCCGAGGCGTCGGCGTCCTACGTGGCCGCGGCGCGAGCGCAGGACGAGCTGGGCGAGCGGGCGACGCCGGCGGCCCGCAACGGGTACCATCGGCTGGGCGCCGCGGCTCTGCAGGTGATCGTCGATGGCGCGGAGCCCGCCGCGGGTGCGTGGAGCGTGGACGCCTGCGCCCAGCCGCTGGCCATGGCGGTGTTCGCCGCAGGCAAGCCGCTGGTGGTGAACTCCGGCTGGTCGGCGGCGGCGCATGCGCCCCAGGCGCTGCGGCTGGTCGACGCCGCCTCGACCGCGGCGGTGGGCGAGGCGGCCTGCGGCGCGCCGTTGAGCGGCTTCGCAGCGCAGGTCCTGGGCCACCGCCTGCGCGACGCCGCAGGCGGCGTCGAGGCGCAGCGGCAGGAGGAGCCGGGGGCGATGCTGCTGGAGCTCAGCCACGACGGCTGGGTCCGCCGCTTCGGCCTGCGCCACGAGCGGCGGCTCCATCTCGACCGCGCGAGCGGCGAGTTGCGCGGCGAGGACAGGTTGACGCCGCTGCGCGCACGAGCCGCCCGCGACGGCCGCCGCTTCGTCCCCTTCACGGTGCGGTTCCACCTGCACCCGCTGGTCAGCGCCCTGATCGCCCGGGATCGCAAGAGCGTGCTGCTGAAGGTCGAGGGCGACGAGACCGGCTGGTGGCTGCGCAACGACGCCGCGGAGGTGCGGCTGGACGCCTCGACCCAGCTGCACGACGGCGAGGTCCGCCACGGCCAGCAGATCGTGCTGCGCGGTCAGGCGCGGCTCGACGCCGGCGCGCGCATCCGCTGGAAGATCGGTGCGGCTCACAGTCTCAGTGAGGCCGAGCGCGTTGACGTAGTAGAGGCAGCGTCCTAAGCCCCGGACCATTCCGCGTGACTGGCGAAACTAAGGTGGGCGACCACCGGGGAGCGCGGAACCATAGAACCGCCGCTCGCCTGGGCATTTTCTCTGACGCCAGGAGAGTGCCGTGCCGGCCGCGCCCGATTTCCCGCAAGCTCCAGACCGCGCCCCGATCAAGCGCGCGCTGATCTCCGTCTCGGACAAGACCGGCCTGATCGACGCCGCCAAGGCGCTCTCGGCCCTGGGCGTCGAACTGGTCTCCACCGGCGGCACGCGCTCGGCCATCGCCGCCGCCGGCCTGCCGGTGAAGGACGTGGCCGACATCACCGGTTTTCCGGAGATGATGGACGGCCGCGTGAAGACCCTGCACCCGATCGTCCACGGTGGCCTGCTGGCCGTGCGCGACGCGCCTGAGCACGCCAAGGCCATGGCCGACCACGGGATCGGCGCCATCGACCTGGTCTATGTGAACCTCTACCCCTTCGAACAGACCGCGGCCTCCGGCGCCGACTTCGAGACCTGCGTCGAGAACATCGACATCGGCGGCCCGGCGATGATCCGCTCGGCGGCCAAGAACCACGGCTACGTCTGCGTCTGCACCGAGATCGCCGATGTGGCCGAGGTGCTGGCGCAGCTACAGGAGTCGGGGACAACCGCGCTCGACCTGCGCAAGCGCCTCGCCGCGCGCGCCTATGCCCGGACGGCGACCTACGACGCCTCGATCGCCTCGTGGTTCGCCTGGGAACTGGGCGACCAGGCGCCGCAACGCAAGGCCATCGGCGGCGAGCTGGTGCAGACCATGCGCTACGGCGAGAACCCCCACCAGGCGGCGGCTTTCTACCGCTTCCCGAACCCGCGCACCGGCGTGGCGACCGCCCGGCAGCTGCAGGGCAAGGCGCTCAGCTACAACAACATCAACGACACCGACGCGGCCTTCGAGCTGATCGCCGAGTTCGATCCCAAGGGCGGTCCGGCCTGCGCGATCATCAAGCACGCCAACCCGTGCGGGGTGGCGACCGGCGAGACCATGGTCGAGGCCTATCAGCGGGCGCTGGCCTGCGACCCGACCAGCGCCTTCGGCGGGATCATCGCGCTGAACGGGCGGCTGGATGCGCCGACCGCGACCGAGATCCTCAAGCTGCTGACCGAGGTGGTGATCGCGCCGGAGGCCGACGCCGACGCCGTCGAGCTGTTCCGCAAGAAGAAGAACGTGCGGCTGCTGACCACGGGCGGCCTGCCCGATCCGATGGCCTCGGGCGAGACCTTCAAGTCGGTCGCCGGCGGGTTCCTGATCCAGGGCCGCGACGACGCGCGGATGACGCCGGCCGACCTGAAGGTGGTGACCAAACGTGCGCCGACGGAGGCGGAGGTGCGCGACATGCTGTTCGCCTTCACCATCGCCAAGCATGTGAAGTCCAATGCCATCGTCTACGCCAAGGCCGGCCAGACCCTGGGCGTCGGGGCGGGGCAGATGAACCGCAAGGACTCCGCGCGGATCGCCGCGCTTCGGGCCGCCGACTTCGGGCTCGACCTGAAGGGCTCAGCCTGCGCTTCCGAGGCCTTCTTCCCGTTCCCCGATGGCCTGATCCAGGCAGCCGACGCCGGCTGCACCGCGGTGATCCAGCCGGGCGGCTCGATCGGCGACCAGGCGGTGATCGACGCCGCCGACGAACGCGGCCTAGCCATGGTGTTCACCGGCGTCCGCGTGTTCCGCCACTAGCGCTTTCGCTTGGCCCCTTCGGCCGCCAGTTCGCGCAAGGCGGCGTTGGCGATGGTGAGCTTGGCGAAGCTCCACGGCCCGCCGGAGGCCTCGATCTCGTCGATGGTGCGGCGCGCGGTGTTGACCTTGCCATGCCGCAGCGTCGTCCAGGCCGAAGCGGCGCGCTGGGCGTCGGCGGCGGTTTCCGCGCACTGCGGCCCACCGGAGAAGGCCATGATCGCCCGGGTCAGCTCGGTCTGCTGCGTCAGCAGGTCCTCGATCAGCCGGCGCAGCGCCATCCGCTCGAAATTGTCGCCCACGGCATAGGCGCCGGCCGCCTGGCGCACCCGATCGAAACCGAAGGCCTCGCCTACGGCGTGATAGAGCCGCGCGACATTTGCCAGCGGCCAGCTCGACGCCTCGGCCAGGTCGACCAGGTCGCCGGCGATGGTCATCGGTTGCAGCACGGCGACGGCGCGGGCCTTGTCCAGCGGCGCGCCGGCCTCGGTGAGATGGCGCACCCGGCTCGCCACGGCCGCCTGCTCGATCGGCGACAGGATCGCGGGCATCAGCTTGAGCAGGCTCTGGAAGCTCGGCCCGTAGGCGCGGACCAGGGCGTCCACCTCCAGCTTGTCGCGGGCCGCGCGCCGCGCGAGCCAGAAGGTCGCGCCGCGCAGCGCCGCACTGAGCCGCCGGAACAGCGCCATCTGGCCGGCCGCCGGGGCCTTGCCGTCGAGCGCGGCCACCGAGTCCCAGAGCGCCGGGATCCCCAGCACCGCCTTGGCGGCCTCGTAGCCGGCGATGAAGGGCTGGGCGTCGGCGCCGGCGGCGGGCATCAGGCGGCCGGGGAAGCTGGGCCCGCAACGGTTGACGATGTCGTTGGCGACGATGGTGGCGATGATCTCGCGCCGCAGGCGGTGGCGGCGCATGGGTTCGGCGTACTTGCGCATGGCCTTAGGGAAATAGGCCTCCAGCTGCCGCTCGAAGAACGGATCGTCGGCGGCCTCGGTGGCGACGATGTCGCGTTTCAGCTCCAGCTTGCCATAGGCCAGCAGCACGGCCAGCTCCGGCCGCGTCAGGCCCTTGCCCGCCTGCGCCCGTTCGGCGATTCCCGCGGCGTCGGGCAGGCCCTCGACCGCGCGGTCGAGGCGGCCCCTTGCCTCCAGGTCGGCCATGAACTGCGCGTAGGGCATGAGCTCGCCGACGGCGTCCATCTCCATCAGCGAGAGCGCCAGGGTCTGGTCGTAGTTGTGGGCCAGCACGTGG